>JAYSQC010000348.1:0-24652 GCA_043721755.1 Schlesneria sp. | reverse complement strand
GCGCCGGCCCACCAGAATGTGTCGGCGTTTTACAGGGTGGGCCGGCGCTCGAAGCGAGCTGGTCCCACCCTACGCCGACTTTTGTCGGTCACGTCAAGCCGGACTTCAAGATTGTGACTTCAGTCTCTCAAACGGCTTCCTGTCAGGTCGAGAAACAGTCGTTCCAAGTTGGTTTGTTGAGTCTCCACGCGCAGCACCTTCGCGCCGGTCGCGTGAATGCGATCGAGTACGGTTCGCAGACGTTCACCGACATCGACGTGGCCGTTCACGCTGTCGTCGTTTGCGGGGCCGCTACGGGGCGCGTCGCCACTAGAAAGGATCAATGCCGGAAGACCGTCGCTGCCGGTGCCGACGTGCGCCAGGCCCGCGACGGACGCGGTGGCTCGCGAGACATCATCGACGTACAGGATCAGGTCCGCCGCGAGACCCTTGAGTAGGTTCGAGATCGAATCGCACGCGAGGACGCGACCGTGATCGACGATCGCCACGCGCTGGCAGATCGACTGGACCTCCTCCATGTAGTGGCTGGCATAGATCACGCCGACGCCGCTCCGCGCCTGATCGCGCACGCAGTCGAGCAAGTGCGAACGCGATTGCGGATCGACGCCGACGGTCGGTTCATCGAGGATCAGCACCGACGGTCGGTGCATCAGTGCGACGCCGAAGTTCAGCCGCCGCTTCATCCCGCCCGAGTACCCGCCCGACGCGCGCCGCGCACTTTCGACGAGACCGATCCGTTCGAGAACCTCATCGCAGCGCGCGATCAACTCGCGGCCGTGCAGCCCGTACAAGCGACCGAAGAACTGGAGGTTCTCGACGGCGTTGAGGTCGGGATAGATCGCGAAGTCCTGCGGGACGACTCCCAGCCGTCGGCGTCCGTCGCGGTTGCGGCCATCGAACGGCAGGCCACTCAGAATCACTTCGCCCGCATCGGGAGCAAGCAACCCGGCGAGCATCATCATCGTCGTGCTTTTGCCCGCACCGTTCGGTCCCAGCAGCCCCAACACTTCACCGGCGTGAAGCGCGAAGCTGACATCGCTCACGGCGACGTGACTGCCGTAACTTTTCTTCAGGCGGCGCGCTTCCAGCAGACTCATTGAGAAACCCCCTCCGTGGGCCATCGACAACGACGGTTCAACTCACACCAACCCGCCGCGTGAGCAAGGACTGTTTCGAAGATGAATCGAATTCATCGCAGCCTGACACGCAAGTTTTGAAGTTGCGCTCGTTCTCACTGTCAGTTGCGGTGGACTCACCTTCGGATTGTTTTTGGTCTTCATCCGTGCCCCGACTTTGCCATCCGTGCTAATTCTTGAGCATCCCTGTAGCACGGATGGCAAAGCCGGGGCACGGATGAAAGCACGATGAATCTGACTGGCACTCACAGGGTGCTCGCAAATGCTTCCTGAAACAGCGCAACTTCAAAACGCGCAAGCGCAGGAAGCGTTTTCAAACGTCCTTCGCTTGCGCGTCAGGCTTTGAGGTGGAAGCCCACCTTTCCCGCGATTCCGCCCTTACCAACCGAGCAGCGCGAGGTGCATGAGTAGACCGGTCAACGCGGCCGTCGTGCCGACTCGCAGGTTGTCGTGCGACTTGAGCGGCAACGATTCGACGATGGCACCGGCGAGCGCGGCGACCGCCGTGATCGCCAATGCGACGGGAAACGGCACGCCGGGTCGAGCTTCAATCCAGTAGTACAGCGACGACATCGTGGTGGCCGCGATCAGGAAACAGAGAAGTCCCGTCCAGGTCTTGCGGCGATTCCACGGCAAGCGGCGGCCTCCCCACGCGAGACCTCCCAGCGCGGCCGAGCCATCGCCCAACGCCATGATCCCGAGCGTCATCACTCCCAATTCCGAACGCCCCGGCAACAGCAGCATCGTGCCGACGACCGGGATCACATAACCGATCACGGCCGCGCCCCATTGCTCTTCACCCGGTCGAGCAAACGCTTTCGCTTGAACCATCGCAAACGCGACGACTCCCAACGCGACGGCGATCGTGATCCCGATCAACAGCGGCCCCCAAGGGTCTTGATGTGGGATGACCCACAGCAGACAGGGAACGAAACCCGGCACCATGTGCAACAACCGACGACGCAACTCCGGCATTCCCAGCCGATCCGCCAACGACTTCACGCCGGGAATCGGATGCAGCCATGCCGGAAGTTCATCCGACAACGGCCGAGAAATCACGCCGGGCAACGCTGCGGGAAGGCTTCCCCCCAGCATTCGTTCGCTGGTGACGGTGACGCGACTCATGCTTCAATCTCCCGTCGTGAGGCAAGCCGAAAAAGTTGGCTGAATCACACCAACCCGAAGTGTGAACGAGGTCGAAGCCGATCGATGTCCTCGTTCACACTTCGGGTTGGTGTGTCGTGGACAGCCATTTCTTTCCGGTTGCGTTACCAGAACGTGTTCCGTCGCCAGACCGACTCACAGGGAAGGCCACAGTTTTTGCGTGCCCCCAATTTCCACGACGAAGCCCACGTCGCGACAGCACCAAATGAGGAGAAACTCGATTTGTGAAGAAGTCCTCACAACGAATGATCGTCTGGCAACGCGCAAGGAGTTGCGACGGCTGTTGCACGACGCTGCAACCGCGCGACGAGTCCTCATCCGTACAGGCGTCCCAGCCCACGCCATCGTCAGTTTCATCACGGTCGCTCGTTCTTGTTCCCTCCCCTCGGCGGGGAGGGAGTCGGAATGCCGCGCGATCCTGTTCTCGATGACCACCGATGAACGACTGCACCCGTTCGTTGGAAGCGGATTGCCCGAGATATCAGTTGCCGCTAATCTGACCTCGGCTACTTGGACGACATTGAGTTTTGTGCCGATCCACATTGGCCTCTGCTCAACGCTCTGCTCAACGCTCTGCTGACATCCCGCTGAACTGCCTCGCCAAATTCTTTAGGCAAGTGACAAGAAAAAGCGTATCTATCGAAGCCTGACGAGCAAGCGAAGGTCGTTCGACATCCGAACCTTCGCTTGCGCGTCAGGCTTCAATGGCTGGTATGACAACTTCTGCCGCTCGCCTTACCACGCAGATCTGAGTTCTCATGGCTCTGATTCGTTCGCTCCTGTTGTTCGGGTGTTGCCTCGCCACCGGTCGCGTTGTGGCCGGGGAGTTGCTCGCGCCCGAGATGCCTGTCGAGCAGGCGATCGATCAGTACGTGAAGCAGCGTCTGACCGAGAAGCAGGTTCAGCCCGCACCACTCGCAGACGATTGCACGTTGGTCCGGCGAACGACGCTCGATGTGGCGGGACGTATCCCGACGGTGGCCGAAGCGTGCGGGTACGTGGATTCGCCCGATGCCGACAAGCGGGTGAAGTTGGTTGAGCGACTGATGGCCTCGCCCGACTTTGCCCTCCACTTTCGGAATGAACTCGACACGCTGTTGATGGGCTCCCAGAAGGGAAGCAACAACGAATGGCGCGAGTACCTGCTCAAGTCCGTTCGCAACGGCCGCGCGTGGGACCAGATGTTCCGCGACATGCTGATCGGCAGCGAAGACGACGCCGAGATCAAACCGGCCCTGACGTTTCTCAAGTCGCGCGTCCGGGAACTCGACGAACTGACGAACGAGACCACCACGATCTTCTTCGGCGTAAACGTCAGTTGCGCCAAGTGCCACGACCACCCGCTGGTCGAGGACTGGAAGCAGGACCACTACTTCGGGATGACTTCATTCTTTCAACGGACGTATCAGACGAAGAAAAACGGGCTGGCCGAGAAGTTCAGCGGCGAGGTGAAGTTCAAGACGACCAAGGGTGAGGACAAGGTCGCCAAGTTCATGTTCCTGACCGGGGCCACGATCGACGAGCCGGTCGTCGAAGTGAGTGCCGACGTCCGCAAGCAGCGTGACGAAGAGGTCAAGCAGCAGATGCAAGACGACAAGGCGAGACCGCCGTCTCGCCCCGACTTTAGCCCGCGCACGAAGTTGGTCGAGCTGGCGCTCCTCCCCGAAAACGAACGGCAACTCGCCCGCAACATCGTCAACCGCGTCTGGGCGATGTTCGTCGGACGAGGCTTGGTGCACCCGCTCGATCAAATGCACTCGGCCAATCCGGCCAGCCACCCCGATCTGCTCGAATGGCTCACGCGCGACCTGATCGCTCACAAGTACGAACTGCGTCGGTTGGTGAAGGGGATCGTCCTTAGCGAGACCTACGCCCGCTCCAGCCAGTGGGACGGATCGACCGAGTCTCCCGCCCCCGAACATTTCGCAGTCGCTCTCGTCCGACCACTCTCTCCGCGCCAGTACGCACTGTCACTGCAAGTCGCGACGGAAAGCTCAGACAACATTGCCGCACAGATGGCCGACGCCGACAAGTGGCTCAAACGTCGTGAAGAACTCGACCGCCAAGTCGAAGGGACCGCGAACCAGTTCGAGTTACCCGGCGAGAACTTTCAGGTCGGCGTCGATGAAGCACTGCTCTTCGCCAACAGCCCACAGTTCACCGACAACTACCTGCGAGACGGAAACGACCGCCTCATCGGAGTTCTCAAACAACAAACCGACCGCCCCGCCCGAATCACCTCCGCCTACTGGGCCACTCTCTCGCGAGCACCCTCCGCCGAGGAAGTCGCCGCCTGCGAGCAGTACCTCACCAAAAGAGAAGCCGATCCGCTCGCGGCAACCAAACAAATGGTCTGGGCACTGCTGACGAGTCCCGAGTTGAGATTCAATCACTGACGAAACCGACGCGACCTGTAGGATGGGCACTCCTGCCCGTCCTACTTGTGGAATTCACGCTGTCACTCGAAAGCCGGACGGGCAGAAGTGCCCATCCTACAAAGGACCAACCATGTCCCGACTTGATCTGCCGTTCTGTGGTTCACCCGAACACGGCCTCTCGCGACGAAGCTTTCTCGGGGCGAGCGGCCTCGCTGGTGCGACCGCCTTCGCGACGAACATGCGCGTGCTGGACCTGCTCAAAAATCCGTCCCTGGCTGGCGAACTGAAGCGTCAACAGAAGAGCGTAATCCTGTTGTGGCTGGGTGGCGGTGCGAGTCAGTTGGAGACGTGGGATCCCAAGCCGGGTCGGCCGACTGGCGGTCCGTTCCGGGCGATTCAGACCGACATCCCCGGCGTGCAGATCAGTGAGTTGCTGCCGAAGATGGCGCAGCGGCTGAAGACGACGGCCCTCATTCGTTCGCTGAACACGCGCAACGCCGACCACGGCGGTGGGACGCGACTCATGGAGACGGGCCGGGCGATGGAGCAGGCCATTGACTACCCGGACCTCGGCGCGCTGATCGCGCGCGAGTTGGGTCGGGCCGATAGTCAGGTGCCCGATTACGTGTCGATGTATTCCGAAACGGAAGGGCGTCACAAAGGAGGCTCGGGGTTCCTCGGTGCCCGCTACGCGCCGACGTTCCTCACCGACAGCATGATCCCGCCCAACATCCGACGGCCCGAGTCGATGACCGAGGTCGATCATCAGGAGCGAGCCGATCTCCAAAAACTGCTGGCCAAGCGGTTCAGCGACAAGCGGTACAACGCCTCGGTGGCCAGTCACGGCATGGCCTACGAGCGGGTTCGCGGAATCATGGCGAGCGAAAAACTGTTCGACATCGGGCAGGAGTCGCCTTCCGCGCGGGAGTTCTACGGGCCGACTCAGTTCCAAGAGCAGTGCCTGATCGCCCGCCGTCTCGTTGAGGCAGGCGTGCCGTTCGTGAAGGTCGCCCGCGCCTGGTGGGACAGTCACGGACAGAACTTTGAAACGCACCTCGAACTCTGTGCGGACCTCGATCAGGGGATGTCGGCGCTGCTCGACGATCTCAAGCAGCGCGGGTTGCTCGACACGACGCTCGTCATCACGCTGGCCGAGTTCGGTCGGACGCCGAACATCAACGCCAGCCTCGGCCGCGACCACTTCGCGAGTGCCTGGAGCTGTTCGCTCTCCGGCTGCGGCATCAAGGGCGGCTCGGTCTACGGCAAGACCGACGCCGACGGCCACAAAGTCGAGGACGGCGAGATGAAGTCGGGCGACCTGTTCGCGACGATCTTTACCGCCCTCGGTATCGACTACAAAAAGGAATACCAAGTCGGAGCGAGACCGATCCCGATCGTTGATTTCGGCTGCAAGCCGGTGATGGACGTGCTGGCGTAGCAAGAACGAAGAGTGCGATTCGGGGCACGTGGCCACCACGGCAACGGAGGAGTGACGATCTGATGGTCATCGGCATCAACCCCACCGTCGATTTCGCGTTCAAGCTGATGCTGGGGAATCCGGCTCATCCGAACGTGACGATCCACTTCCTCAATGCGATTCTTGGGGTTCAACCGAAGATCACGCGCGTCGAGTTTTTGAACCCGTTCCTCGGCAAGGAGACCGACGACGACAAGCTGTCGATTCTCGATATCCTCGCCACGGATGAACATGGCCGAAAACTGAACATCGAAATTCAGACCACACTCCCCGCAGGGCTGTCTCAACGTCTGGCGTATTACACATCGTCGCTCTACATCGAGCAGATGACTGATGGAGTGAACTACACGGCGTTGCGGCCCGCAATCAGCATCTGTGTCCTGACCAAGTCCCTGTATCCCGAGGTTCCCGGCTTGCATCTCGACTTTCGACTGCGCGAGGCAACCGGTTCGATCCTGACGAACGATCTGCAAATCCACCTGTTGGAATTGCCAAAGCTGTGTGTCACCAGAGAAACTGTCCACGATGCGACGCCCACCGAACGCTGGGCGTACTTTCTGCGTTATGCCGAACAACTGACCTCGGACGAAATCATCCGCATGTTCCCCGATCAAGAAATCGCCGAAGCGGCAGGAGTTTTAGAAATGATCTCACGCACCCCCGAACAAATCCGCCTGTACAACGCCCGCATCAAGTTCCAGCGAGACGATGCCGCTCGCTTGGAGTATGCACTCACCGAAGGACGACAACAGGGCATTCAGGAAGGCCGTCAGCAAGGGCTGTTGATGGGACGCATCACCCTGTTGCAGCAGCTTCTCGGTGCCCCTCAATCGACTCCGGATGAATTGTCCAGACACAGTGAGACTGAACTGAACGAGTTGATAGAGCAGTTGCAGCAACAGCTTCGGACCCGTCCCGAGTAGTCCCCCGCCGCGACTCATTGCCTGAAGCTGCTCCGCGCCGGGTTACTTGTTTCAATTCAGGCCGGGGCGAGACAACGAGAGGTTGAACCATGACCACCGCCGATCCCAGCAAGTTCAAGATCGCCAAGTCCGCGCGCGTGCCGGGTATTTCCCTTTGCGTGGCGCTGGTCCCGCTGACTCAGCGGCTGCTCGTCGGGGGATCGGACTTCAAAGTTCGAGAGCTGGATCTGGCGAGCGACAAGCCGCAGCCGGTCGAGTTCACGGGCGAGGGCCATCAAAGCTACGTGACCGGAGCGGCCATCGCGGGTCCGCATTTGGTGACAGGTGGCTATGACGGCCGTTTGATTTGGTGGGACATTGAAACGCGAACGGCCTTGCGCAGTGTGGCGGCGCATGACAAGTGGATGCGCGGGGTGGTGGCGTCTCCGGACGGGAAGTTCATCGCCAGCGTGGCCGATGACATGCTGTGCAAGGTGTGGGATGCCGCTTCGGGGAACTTGGTCCACACGTTGAGCGACCACAAGCCGGTGACGCCGCATCATTTTCCGTCGATGCTCTACGCGGTCGCGTTCTCGCACGACGGGCAGCTTCTCGCCACGGGCGACAAGGTCGGGCATGTCGCCGTGTGGGATGTCGCCACCGGCAAGAAGGTCGGCGAAGTGGAAGCCCCGGTCCTCTACACATGGGATCCGAAGCAGCGGCGGCATTCGATCGGCGGCATCCGCAGTCTGGCCTTCTCGCCCGACAACCGGCTGCTCGCCGTGGGTGGCATCGGGACGATCGGCAACATCGACCATCTCGACGGCCCGTCGCGGATCGAAGTCTTCGAGTGGCAGGCGGCGAAGCGCGTTCATGAAATCAGTGACACGAAATTCAAGGGCCTCGTCGAACAGATCGCCTTCCCGCGTGAAGGGACTTGGTTCGTCTGCGGCGGCGGTGACAACGGCGGCTTCGTGTCGTTCTATGACTCGCAGACGGGCAAGGTCGTCCACCAAGACAAGGTGCCGATGCACCTGCATAAGTTCGTGTTGAACGCTGAGCAGAACACGCTCTACGCGGCCGGGCACGATCAAATCGTCGCCGTGGAATTCATTGCCTCCGGGCCGCCGACGCCTCCTGCTCCCGCGTTGCCCGAGGAATGAGTGACAACGTCCCCCCTGAAGTCCGGCTTTTCTGAAAGCCGGACTTCATTTCCGGCGAGCATTCTCTCACTCTGAAGTCCTTCACTCTCGAAGAAGAAGAAGAAGTCCGGCTTTAGGAAAAGCCGGACTTCTGACTGACGTTCCTGCTCCTGATCTTTCACGACACACCTCTTCGACACAGGCACTCCATGATTCACGTTCTGGCTCAGATTGAAACGACTCCCGGTCATCGCGACGACTTCTTAGGCGAGTTCGCCAAGGTGGCGCTCCTCGTTCGGGAGGAGGCGGGGTGCATCGAGTACGGGGCGGGGGTCGATGTCGCGACGGGCATCTCGGTCCAACGCAATCTCGGTGAGAACGTGGTGATGATCGTCGAGAAGTGGGAGAGCATCGAGCATCTCAAGGCGCATCTGGTCGCCCCGCACATGATCGACTACCGCTCGCGCATCACCCTGTTCGTGCAGGGTGTCACGTTGCGAGTGCTGGAGCCGAAGGTCTGAGCCTGTGGCGGTGGTCGTGTCGCCTACCAGCCTGTTGAAAAACGTCGGGTAAGCCTCTGGCTTGCCCCGTTTTCAACTGCATTTACGGGCACGCGAGACGCTTACCCTACGTTTTTCCACAGGCAGCTACCTCACGCGGTCACCATTGGCGCAGCGTCGTCTGTCCGACCCCACGTTGCGACTCTGTGTTGAATCGCTCATTAGGAATCGAGATGAACCGAGTGCTGATGGCGACCCGACTGGTCTGTGTGCTGACTGGTGTACTCAGTGCGGTTCCAGCAAGAAGCCTCGCCGCCGAACGCTACGCCGCGCTGTTCTCGGACGGTGGACGCGTCGAAGAGGCGGAGGTTCGCGAGTGGTTTGAGCCGGCTTCGGTCCCCAAGATCGGGGGGCGTGCGCTGTTCGACGGAGCGGCTCCGGCGCGATGGATCATTGACCGGCAACAGCCTCCCACCACCGAGCCAGAGATGTTCGTCGAGTTCTTCGGCGGGGACCGGCTGTCGGGCGAAGTCGTGTCGTTTCGAGCCGACTCGGGGTTGGCGTATGAGCAGTTGCCAGCTCATCTGATCGTGAAGCCCGTCGCCGAAGTTCAGCCTCCCGACGATCCGCAAGCGGGCGAAATGCGAGTCACCACGGAATGGTTGCGGCGCGTCGTCTGGCAGCGTGTCGCGCGGGAAGAGTATCGGCCGGGGACCGTCTGGTTGCGCAACGGAGCGATGCTGACGTATCGCTCGCTGCGCTGGGCCGATGGGGCGGTGACGCTGCTCACAAACGACGGACTCAAGGAATTGTCGTTCGTCGAACTGGGCGAGATTCACCTGCCGAAGCAGGAGGCGTGGAGCTGCTATTACGATCAACTCGCAACGCTGTCGCCGCAGCTCAAGTCGCGGCTGATGCAGTTCGACACGACCGACGGCAGCCGCTGGACGACCTCCACCGAGCGATTCCAAGCGCGGCATCACGGCGACCGCAATCGGCCCGAGCAGTGGCTGCAACTGCTCCAACCCGCGTGGAGCCTCGATCCGGTCTGGCTCCGTTACCGCACGGTTCGTGCGTGGCGATTCTTTGCACCGACCGATGTGCCGCTGTCGAACTTCGTGCCCGTGGAAGTGACTCAAGCGTCGGTCTTCGGTTCGGGCTGGAAGTGGCAGACGAACCAGAGCGTCCAGCGCGGGTTGTTGCAGTCGTTTCGCAATGAGTTCGGCTGGGGCTTTGGTGTGCAGGCATCGTGCGATCTGACGTTTGAATACCCCGAGATCGCCACCGCGCTGCACACGTTTTACGGGATCGACATCTCAGCCGGTTCCGGTGGTTGCGTCAGTCCGGGGGTCGTGTTGGCGAACGGTCAGACGCTCAGCGAGCACCGATTTCTCACGACCTCGCACCACGTCGTAGACAGTGGCTGGCACAACCTGCCCAAGGGATCGGCCGAGCAGCGGCGGTTCACGCTGCGAACCGACATGGCTCACGAAGGTCGTCCTGCGGGAGCCGATCCGTTCGACATCCGCGACGCCGTCAACTGGTATGAGCCGGAAGTGAAGCTCGACCCGATCGCGCTCGAAGCGGAAGTGGCGTCGCGCGTGGTCTCGCGATTGCCGGGTCTGGCCGGTTGGACGGTCTCCGCAGCGGATACGAAGACGTTGAAAGTGACTAACGTCACGGATGCGATTGTCGCGCGTGATCCGCTGTTTCGGCCGGTCGCTCGTTCGACGGATCGGTTCTTCATCGCCTCACGCAAATTGAAGATCGCATCGCAGCATCGCTGGCTGTCGATCGCGGTCAGTCGCTTTCAAGAGAACACGTCGCCGACGTTTGTGCAGGTGAAGCTCGACGGTCGCTCGCAGGGCGAATTTGAAATCCCACTGAGAAACGCGCCGACTGATCCCGACCCGATCCTCGTCCCGATTCACACGCATCAGGGACGCACGGTCAACGTGGAACTGGTCGTGTTTGGGACCGACGAAAAGTCGCTCGTCGATTGGCGTGGCTGCGCGCTGACGGTGGATCGCCCCGGAGTCCTCACCATTTTTGAAGACGATCCGCAGTTCGCGTCGCTGCTGCATCACGATACCGGAACGGTGACGACAGACGATGAGAAACCGTATTCGGGGAAGACCACTCTTCGGGTCACGCCCGATGCTGGCGACAATGCTCAATTGCCGGGCCTCGACGCGGCGATCGTCGATCAGCCGCATCTCGGTCAATACCGCTACGTGCTCTTCGCGTGGAAGCAGGCGACCGGATCGCGATTGCAACTTCAGTTCGCCAACGATGGTCGGTTGGGTGAACAGATCGCGCAGCAGCTACTTCGCGCCGATCAAATGCGGGGGAAGCCGTTTCGCGGACGACGTGGCCTGGCAGGAGCGACCGATGATCGCGGCCTGCGTCACGGCTACGCCTACGACGCGGGAAACAAACCGCAATCGGCTGGCTCCGCACTCCGACTGAATGGCGCGATGCCGAAGGACTGGCAACCGCTCGCGAGAGACCTCTATGGGGACTTCGGTACGTTCAATTTGACCGGCTTGGCGATCGATTGCACCGATGGCGAAGCGGCGTGGTTGGATCACGTCTATCTGGCGCGGACTCCGCAAGACATGGAGTTCGCCCGGACGCACCTCGTCAATCCGCAGGTTGTCGCGAAGTTGGACCCCAGTCTGATTGATGCGGTCGCGCGGCGCGAGGACTACGGCCGGCTGCTCGCTCCGTTCACCGGACACTTCTCAACACTGGACCTCGCCCACGGCCTGTATCGCATGACCGAGTACAACGGTCAGGCGGATGCCCTGCGGACTCATCCTAACGCAGCCGACAAACCGGCCATTCTGCGTGGTGGCCTCGTCCTGCCGAAGGATCCGCCTCAGGCGTTAGACATTCTCGTGTCGCATCAGATCGGTGCCGACTTCCAATTGGTCGTGAAGGCCAACGGCGAAATTCTTCACGATCAACTCATCGACACGAAGCTCACGCTGCCACAACGCGGTTACGCGAGCATCCAAGTCTCACTGGCCAAGTTCGCCGGGCAAAAGGTCTACTTGGAAGTCCTGAACCAGTCGAACAACTGGGCGAGTGAGTACGCGTATTGGAAACGACTGGAGATCGTGAACGAATAGCGCCGGAGCCTGCTTTGTAGGACGGGCACTCTTGCCCGTCGTCCTTTACATGATGAGCCGGGCAAGAGTGCCCGCCCTGCAAAGCCAGAGGGGGCGTCGCGTCCCTCTGGACCCGTGAGTGTGGACAACTCGTCTTGTCGCGTTTTTAAGAATCGGCTATCTGTCCCGCCGCGCGCGGGGTCGGTTCGAGTCACACTCGGTCTGCGCCCGTCGTCACGTCACTTCCATCACTCCCGTCTTGAGTCTGTTCGCGTCACTGGCCGACGGTGTCGCCTTCTGCCTTCCGTGCGAGAAAGCCCAACCATGCAGCACGTCGTCCGCGACAGAGCCTGCGCCATCTGGTCGCTCGTATGCGCCCTGTTCGTGGGCGTTGCGATGGGGTCGTGCATCGATGTCGCCATCGCGCAGCCTTCGTCCGGCGATCCATTTCTGGATTTGCCAACGTCGCGACCGGGCGTGCGACTTCCCACGGCACCGCGTTCCAAGTCGATCCGCCAAATTTCAGCCGACAACTCGGGGATCGAAGCCGTCGCCGCGAACAACGGTGCGGCGGATACGCCCTTCACGCTCGATGAGCCACTCGCCAAGGTGACGGTCGAGGGAAACACCACGATTCCCAGCTCGGAAATCGCACGGCACATCAAGACGCGACCGGGTCGCCCCGTCACCGCGAAGCAGATCAAGGATGATGTCGATGCTCTCGTGAGAACGCGTTGGTTTGCCAACGTCGAGCCGTCCATCCGTCGTACCGACGACGGCAACCTGTTGGTCTTCCGTGTCCTTGAGCGGCCCATCGTCACGCGGGTCGAGTACAAGGGAAACAAGAAGCTCAAGACCAAGGTCTTCCAGTCGATGACGCAGCTCAAGCCGGGCAGTCCGTATGACGTGAGTGCCAATCGTGAGTGTGCCCGCCGGATTGAAGAGCATTACCACGAGAAAGGCTTCACCTTCGCCACGGTCGAGCTGGAACGCGGCGATGTGCGAACCGATCCCGACCGCGAAGTCGTGTTCCTCATCAATGAGGGGCCAAAGGTGAAGGTTACTTCGGTGAAGTTTGAGGGGAACGACAACTTCAGTGACGGGCTGCTCAAGCTGAAAACTCGCACCAAGACACGCATCCTGTGGTCGTTCGGTGGTAAGTACGATCCGTCGTCGATCGCCGACGATATGGAAGGGATCCGCCAGTACTACTACAGCCTTGGCTACTTCGACGTGCAGGTAGAACCACGTCAGGAGTTCACGCAAGACAAGTCCAAGGTGGAACTGCATTACGAGATTGAAGAGGGCAAGCAATACCGCATTCGCAACATCGACGTGGTTGGTAATCAGGTTCTCTCCGAGGATGAAATTCGCGCGATGACCAAGATCGCTTCGGGCGAAGACTACAACGCGCGACACATCGCCAAGGATGTCGATGCGATCAAGAGCAAGTACGGCGAACAGGGCCGTTTACGGGCGCGAGTCGATGCGGTCCCCAAATGGACCGACGACAACGATGCGGCCGTCGTCGATATCGTGTTCAAGATCGACGAAGACAAGGTCTTTCGTGTTCGTGACCTCAATGTTCACATCGCGGGGGACCATCCGCACACGAAGACCAATCTGATCCGCAACCTGTCGCCCATTCAGCCAGGTGATCTGGCAGACCCGAGGAAAATCCATTTGCTCAAACGGCGGCTGGAAGGTTCACAATACTTCGAGACCGGGCCGCAAGCCGGGCCGCGCATCGACACGAGCATCGTCAAAAGCGACTCGTGGATACAGCAGCCCGACGTGAACATGGCTCGCGGCCAGAATGTCGAGGCGGGCACATTGGGAGCGGCCGGACATAGTTTGCTCATGGGGACCGTGTTCACTGCGGGTTCACCCTCGTCGAAGTCACCGGCTCCGATGAACGCTGCGAACTCGGCCATGCAGAAGCCTCGAACCAATCCCAACGTCACTGAAACTCAAAACGTCGCGCGTCCGTACTTCGTGGAAACGCGCGCTGTTGAACCGGACGACGAGGAAGAGGACCAGTCGAAGTCAGACTGTGCCCGCTTGGCACCGCTCACGCCGGTCTTCCGCGCCCAGAGCTACGATCAGCCACCGGCATCGGAAAACTTTGGCTTCGACGGCAGCAACCCGCAACTCAATCCGTTTGGCAACACGCTACGCGATCAAGAGACCAATGATTGGGATCGGATGCCTCCGCCCGAGTACATCGACATCGACACGTATGTGAACGAGGCCCGCACCGGCCGGTTGATGTTCGGCGTCGGCGTGAACAGCAACTCGGGCGTCGTCGGCAACATCGTGCTGAGCGAACAGAACTTCGACATCCTGCGCCCGCCCACGAGTTGGGCCGACGTGTGGAACGGGACCGCGTGGCGTGGCGGCGGTCAACGCTTCCGGATTGAGGCGATGCCCGGCACGCAGGTCAGTCGGTATCTCATCGACTGGCAAGACCCCTACTTCATGGACACGAACAACAATCTCGGCGTGAGCGGTTTCTACTTCCAACGGTTCTATAGGAACTGGACCGAACAACGGCTGGGTGGCAAGCTGCGTGTCGGACGACAGTTCACGCAGCAATGGTCCGGATCGGTCGCGCTGCGTCTGGAAGACGTGGGGATTTCCAGACCAACCAACCCGCATCCTCAACTTTTGACGGACGTGCTCGGTAACACGTTGCTCTCCACGGTGCGCGCCTCGGTCATGCACGACACGCGCGATGCCGCGTTCCTGCCCGGCGAAGGTCACTACGTCGAACTCGGTGTTGAGCAGGCGTTCAACGAGTTCAACTACACCCGCTTCGATGTCGAGGGTCGGCAGTACTTCACCACGTATCAGCGCGCGGATGGCGGCGGTCGCCACACGATCTCGCTCATCGGACAAGCCAGTTGGACCGGCGATGACACGCCGATCTACGAGCGGTTCTTCGCGGGCGGCTTTCAATCGTTCCGTGGCTTTTCGTTCCGTGGCGTCAGCCCGGTTGATACGGGAGTGCGTGTCGGCGGCACGACAATGCTGCTCGGTAGCGTCGAGTACATGCTGCCCGTGACGGCGAATGAAATGGTCAAAGTGGTCGGGTTCTCTGACTTCGGTACAGTCGATGACAAAGTCTCAATGCGTGACTTCCGGCTCTCCGTCGGTGCCGGTTTCCGCATCGCGGTTCCGATGATGGGGCCGGTCCCCATCGCCCTCGACTTTGCCTTCCCCGTTCTCAAGCAAGATTTCGACAGCAAACAAATCTTCAGCTTCTACGTCGGCATGAACCGGTAACAGGCTGTTGAGAATCGTAGGGTAAGCGTCTCGCTTGCCCGCTTTCCAACGGCAAGAACGGGCAAGCGAGACGCTTACCCTACGGCCCGCTAACAACCCCGCTGCTCTCAGACTCCCATGCTCATCGAAGGACTCGTCACCAGCCTCAGTCCGTCGGGCGAGTTGAATCTCGCGCCGATGGGTCCGATCGTGGACGAGTCGTTCTCGCACCTCACGCTGCGCCCGTTTCAGACTTCGACGACGTTTCAGAATCTGAAACAGAGACCGTGTGGAGTCTTCCACATCACGGACGACGTGTTGTTGATCGCGCGGGCCGCGTTGCACCGACTCGACGTGATTCCGGATACGGTTGCTGCGCAGTCCATCGACGGTCGAGTCCTTGCAGACTGTTGCCGTTGGTACGAGTTCGAGGTCATCGAGCGTGACGATGCCTCCGAGCGAACACGGCTCGAAGCCAAGGTTGTTCACTGCGGGCGCGTTCGCGACTTCATCGGCTTCCATCGCGCCCGTCACGCCGTTCTCGAAGCGACGATCCTCGCCACGCGACTCCACCTGATCCCCGAGGCGGACCTGCGCAGCCAGTTGAAAGCCCTCGCCAGCCCGGTTGATAAGACCGCCAGCCCCCGCGAACGCGAGGCGTTTGAGTTGGTCTGCCACCATGTGGACGAGTGGTATCTCGCGGCAGCCGCCTCGGCGTCACACCAACCCGAAGCGTAAGCGAGGAAGCGAGCGAGCGGCTCCGCCCGCCGGGTGCAGTCGTTGATTGGTGGTCAACGGGGATCTGAACACGCTTCTTTTCGACTCCCTCCCCTCGGCGGGGAGGGCCGGGGAGGGGGGAGGAATGGCAGAAAGACCGTCCCTCGCTCATCGGCCCCCTCCCTAACCCTCCCCGCCGAGGGGAGGGAACTCAGACGTTCGATTCCAAGGCGGCATTGGCATGACCACCAATGAGCGACTGCACCCCCGCCCGCAGTTCCTCGCTGACGCTTCGGGTTGGTGTGGCCACCGTACGCGCTGTGTTGCGAATTGCGTCTCCACTAGCCTCAACGCATACTGCGGCCCGTGTTCGTCTTGGCATTCGTCTTCCTGCCGCACTCATTCCCCGCGAGGTTCAACATGGCGACAGCCCAGCTCCCCGAGAACATCGAGCGACCGCTGTTGGACTTGGATCGGCAGGTGCGCGACGCCGTGTTTTCGCGCGGACTTTCGCGACTGGCGATCGTCGCGGCGGTGGGGTTGGGGAGCGCTCTCGCGGCGGATTGGTTGCTCTGTCTGAATGGCTCGGTGCGTCTGAGCCTGCTCGGGGCGTGGGCCTGCGTGACTGCGGTTGTGGCGTGGCAGCAGGTGATCCGACCGATGTTTCGTCCGGTCTCGATGGCCGAGTTGGCGGCGCTGGTTGAAGGGCAGTTTCCGGAACTCAAGGAACGGCTCACGTCTCTGGTCGAATTCCGCACAGCCGGGGCCGCGCCGGGCGCGTCGAAGTTGATGCGTGACTTGATGGCGCGGCAAACGGTGAAGGCAGTCGAACGCCTCGATCTGCGCGATGCCGTTCCGACGAACCGTTCGCCGAAGATGGCTCTCGCGGCGGCTGTCGTCTGCGTCGCGCTGCTGTCCCCGTTCTTTTACGACGCGCAGGGCTATGGGCTGTTGTGGGCGCGGTTCCTCGCGCCGTGGGGCAACTTCAGTTGGGGTGGCGTGGAGCTGCTGATCTCCGATGGGGATCAAGTCGCGGCGCGCGGCAGCGACGTGGCGATTCAGGTCGAAGTGCGTCGCCGCGCGAAGCCGGTCACGACCGCCGATCAAACCGTCTATTGGCTCCACTGGACCGATGCGGCTGGCGCGAAGGACTCGCGGCGTTTGGAGTGGGATGCCGAGGCGAGTCGCTTCGTTACGACGTTGCCGCATGTCTTTCACTCGATCACGTTTCAGGCGACCACGCGCGGCGCGCAGTCTCGCATTCATCGCATTCATGTGGCCGATCCGCCGTCGATCGCCGGGCTGCACTTGGACATCGACCCGCCCGCGTACACCGGTCTTCCCGCGAAATCGCTCGATGGTGCTCAGGGTGCAGTCCGCGCGGTCGAGCGCAGCCGCATCACGATGCAGTTGAAGTTCCATGAGCCGGTCTCGTCTGCCGAGTTGGTCTGGCCCGCTGCGGCCACGGCGAACGAACATGTTTCGCACGATCCGGTCGCTCTCCCGTTGAAACTCGCCGCCGACAAGCGTTCGGCTTCCGTGGACGCCGTCGCGATCACGTCGGGCAAGTTTGCCTTTCGATTGAAGAATGCCCTTGGGCTGACCAACACCGATCCGACACGCACGCTCGTCGTCGATCCCGATTTGCCACCGGCCATCTCGCTCTCCGGCAGCGACGATCCCGTGGCCGTGAGGCCCGACGACCGGCACGTCGTGAAGTCTGATCTGCGTGACGATCACGGCCTGACGACGGTCGAACTGCACCTCGAAACCTCGACCGGACAGAAGCACACGACGACGTTACCCGCCGCGTTGTTGCAATCGCGACAGCTCGCGCACGACTTCCCGATTGATCTCGCCGACCTCGCGCTGACACCGGGGCAAGCGGTGACGTACCGCCTGCGCGCCGTGGACAACCGTCCCGTGCCGGAACCTCAGGAAACGTGGACCAAGCCGCGCACGCTGATGATCCAATCGACGGTGACTCCACCGGTCGATCCGCAAATTGCCGAACAACAGCAATCGGTCGAGGACCAAATCAAAAGCCTGCGCGACGATCTGGCGGGCGCGAAGAAGGAACTCGCCGCGTTGCACGCTCAGACCGAGAAGGAGTCGCTCCAACAGAAGAACTCGGACAAGAGTGAACCGCTCGACAAACTCGAACGCCAGCAGGCGGAGATCGCCGAGAAGCTGCAACAACTCGCCGCCGAGTTGTCCGAGAACCGTGTGACCGCCGCGCTGGCCGATCGTGCCGCGAGCATCGCTGAGCGTGACGTGGCCGACGCGATGAAGAAGCTAGACGAAGCGGGAGCCACCGCAGAGTCGCGCGATCAGTTGGCTCCGCTCAGCCAGTCGATCGACCGCCTGACAGCCGCCGAAAAACAGCTTCGCGGTTTGGAGACGCAAGTCGCCGAGTTGCAGCGGCTCGAACACGACCTCGCCGATTTGGAGCGCCTCGCCAACAAGTCGGATCGTTTGGCGGAGCAACTCGACCAGCTCGATCAGCAGGCGAAATCAGAGGCCGACGCGCTCGCCAAGTCGGACGCGAACGGCGCTCCCGCAGACGCACCTCCCAACACGGCGTCGCCCGACAATTCTGCTCCCGGCGACGACGCGGCCGCACGCGAGGAACGTCGCCAACAGTTGCAGACTGAGGGCGAGAAGCTCGCGGAGGAATTGGCCGCGTTGCTCCAGAAGCATCCCGAGTTGCTCGATGCCGCGCGACAGGAACAGCAACAGAAATTGGGGCAGCTCGCGGAACAGGCACGCCAACTGGCGAAGCCTCAGCAGCAGTTGGCCGAAGCGTTTGAGCAGGTCGCCGCAGCCGAACCCGCCTCGGCCGAGAAGCCGATCAATGCGAAGTCCGATGCGGTCTCCGGTGAGCCGGGTGGCGTCAGCCCCCGGACTGAACCGACGACGACCAACGAGACTGACGCCGTGAAGAATCCGGGGGCTGACGCCGCCCGGCTCACCGAAAACAATCCCGCTGACGCCGGTGCGAAGGCGGTTCGCGATCAGCAGCAACTCGCGATTGAGGCAACTCGTCAGGCGATCGAAACCGCGCGTGAACGGGGAACCGATTCTGAGGCATCTCAAGCGGCAACCGAATTCGCCCAGCAAGCGACCACCGCGTCGAGGCAAGCTCAGGCAGGACAACTCGGCGCGGCGAGTGAGCAGGCGCAGGCCGCGTCGCAGGCGGGAGATCTCGCGGCGAAAAGTCTCACGCCGGAAGGCGAACCGGTCAGCAAGTCTGCCGAGCAAGCCGCCGATTTGGCGCAGCGGCAACGTGACTTGGCCGAGCAATTGGCTGAACTGGCTCCATCCGAAGCGGCTCAGCGCGGTGCTCAACAGCAGGGACAAGAACAACTCGCCCGTGCGACGGCCGCGTTGTCCAAGCGACTCGAACAAGCAAGCGAACAGCTTGCCTCACCGCCATTCGATGCTCAGCCTGCGAGTGCAGGGACCGCACAGGCTCAACGCTCCGCCAGCGACGCACAGCAGTCGATGGAACGAGCAGCGGAGGCGTTGAAGTCCGATGACGCATCGCAAGCCGCCGAACAAGCGGCGCGGGCGGTGGATCAATTGAAGCAAGCGGCGAGTCAAGCCGACGCCGCGCTGCCCCGTTCTTCCTCGAAGCCGAACACAGCCGTTCCGCCCGAGGTCGCGACTCAAGTCACCGATGCCGCTCGTGAGTTGCAGCAAGCACAGAAGAAGCTGTCCGAGTGCAACTGCAACAAGCCGGGCGGATCCAAACCCGGTGGCAAGCCGAGCAGTGCGGCGACTTCCGGCGAATCGTTGGCAGCCGGGGCAGTTCCCGGCGCTGAGGCACCGGCGAGAGACAAGCCCGCGTCTGAGCCGGGTGAATCACAACTCGCTGAAACGGCGGAGCAGTTCCGTCAGGCCAGTGCCGCCATGCGTCGCGCGTTGCATGGAGAGCAGGACGCCAACGCTCAAGCCGGACAAAACAAAGCGCCCGGTCAAAACAAGTCGTCGCGCGAACAGCAGGCTCAAGCGGGAGCCGAGCCGCCTCAACCGGGCGAGCCGGGTCAGGGAGTCGCCAGCGGCGGTGGACCTGATGCAGCAGAACTGGGGCAACTCGACAGCCAGCTCAAGCAGCAAGCTCAACGCAACTGGGGCCGACTCCCCGGTCAGCTAAGAACCGAGATCTTGCAGGGGGCCAACAAGAAGCCGCACCCGGAGTACGCGAAGCAGATCAAGTCGTACTTTGAAGAGATCGCGAAGCCAGCCACAAAGGAGGCGGGCAAGTGAAACGCTTCTGCAAGCAAGTTGCCACGTCGTTGATCGCGCGCGCGATCCCGAGCGAGTCGCCTCTGAGCGAGTCGCCTCTGAGCGGGGTGGCGTTAGCCCCCTGGCTCTTGGGCGTTAGCCCGTTTTCCAAGAGCGAAGAGGCGATACCTCGCGCGGTCAGTGATGAGACATCTGAGCGGGGTGGCGTAAGCCCCCTGGCTCTTCCCAAGCGGGCTTACGCCCAAGAATCAGGGGGCTTACGCCACCCCGCTCAGAAACCTCTCACGTTGTGCCGCGTGAGGTATCGCCCGTTTTCCAAGAGCCAGGGGGCTAACGCCGCCCCGCTCGGGTGTTTTCCGTTTCTGAGACGGGCGTTCTTCCTAATAATGGCCGGGCTATCTTTCGCCGCCGCCTCGGCCGTGGCCGCTCCGCCCGAAGGAGTCGATCGCGAAGTCGATGGAGCGATCGTCAGCGCGTTGCGGTTCATCGTGTCTCAACAACAGCCCTCGGGCGGTTGGAATGTGGACTCGTTCGGGGGTGAGACGACTTCGGCGGCATCGCTCGCAGTGATGGCGTTTCTCGCCGCCGGGCACATGCCCGACGAGGGGCCTTATGGAGCGGCGATCACTCGCGGCGTGCAGTATGTCCTCGACCATCAGGAGCCGAATGGACTGCTCGCACATCGGCGCGGTCACGGGCCGATGTACGATCACGGGATCAGTACGCTGATGCTGGCGGAAGTCGCGGGGATGGTCCCCGAACGTCAGGCCGAAGCGGCTCGCAAAGGACTCGAACGGGCGACGCGATTGATCCTCGAATCACAAAACGTGAAGAAGCAGTCCTCGCAAGCGGGGGGCTGGCGTTATCAACCGGCCAGCACCGACAGCGATCTCAGCGTGACCGGTTGGCAGCTCTTGGCACTCCGCGCGGCGAAGGACATCGGCACCGATGTTCCCGCCGCGAACATCGACCTCGCCATCGAATACGTCAAGAAATGTGCGGCGCGTGATGGCCGCGGCTTCTGTTATCAACCGGGTGGTGGACCGACGCCGGTACTCACCGGGACCGGTCTCTTGGCGCTCACGGTCTGCGGCGAAGACGACTGTGCCGAAGTTCACGGAGCGGCCGACTTCCTGCGTCTGCGACCGCTGCGCTACAAGGACGCGTGGTACTTTTACGGTGTCTATTACACGACGATCGGCATGTACAAACGGGGGGGCGACGATTGGAAGCAAGCTCGCCCCGCACTGTTTATCGAACTGCTGTCCAACCAATTGCCGGACGGAAGCTGGAAGGCGGGCAACGGAAACGAACTGCCGTTCGGCCGCGTCTACTCGACCACGATGGCCGTGCTGGCGCTGAGCGTCGAGTACGGATACCTGCCGATCTATCAGAGATGAGGGGGAGTCATTAGTCACTGGTCATTAGTCATTAGGGAAAGGCAAATGCGACTCGCCCCCGCCCCTAATGACTAATGACTAATGACCAGTGACTAATGACTAATGACTAATGACTTCCCCCCTCATCACGCCACCCCACTTGAGCCACACACCATGTATTCACCACTTGCCCCACAATCTCGCCGCCACTTTTTTCAGCGTTCGGCCACGGGACTCGGTGCCGTCGCGCTGGCTTCGCTGCTGAATCGCGATGCGGCGGCGAGTCCCGGCGCGCCATTGACGCATCTGGCCGCGAAGGCCAAGCGGGTGATCTGGTTGTTTCAGTCGGGGGCACCGTCGCAGATCGACCTCTTCGATCCGAAGCCGCGTCTGACCGAATTCCACAAGCAGGAACTGCCCGACTCGATCCGCAAGGGGCAGCGGCTGACTGGCATGACTTCGGGCCAGAAGAACTTTCCCGTCGTGGCGTCGAAGTTTAAGTTCGCTCAGCACGGACAGTCGGGCTTGGCCCTCAGCGAGATGTTGCCGCACACCGCGAAGATCGCTGACGAACTCTGTCTGATCCGTTCAATGCACACCGAGGCGATCAATCACGACCCGGCGATCACGTTCATGCAAACCGGCAGTCAGTTGCCCGGCAGACCGAGCTTCGGGGCGTGGGCCGACTACGGGCTGGGGGCGATGAATGAGAACCTGCCCGCGTTCGTCGTGATGATTTCCAAGGGATCGGTGAAGGGTCAGGGGCTGCTGTCCCGTTTGTGGGGGAGCGGCTTCCTGCCGTCACAACATCAGGGAGTGAAGCTGCGCGGTGTTGGCGACCCCGTGCTGTACCTGACCGATCCGGCGGGGATCGACCGCGCGGGGCGGCGCGAGATGCTCGATGGCCTCGCACAGTTGAACGGTTTGCAGTTGGCTGAGGTCGGCGATCCCGAGATCGCCGCGCGGATTGCCCAGTACGAGTTGGCCTTTCGGATGCAGTCGTCGGTTCCCGAACTGATGGACCTGTCGGGCGAGACCGCGCACACGTTCGAGATGTACGGCGAGGACTCGCAGAAGCCGGGAACGTTCGCCGCGAACTGCCTCTTGGCGCGGCGGCTGGTCGAGCGGGGCGTGCGGTTCATCCAACTCTATCACCGCGACTGGGATCATCACGGCGATCTCCCGAATCGCATGGTGGCTCAATGCCGCGAGACCGACCAGGGTTCGGCGGCCCTCATCCAAGACTTGCGGCAGCGCGGGCTGCTCGACGACACACTCGTCGTGTGGGGCGGTGAGTTCGGTCGGACGGTCTATTGCCAGGGGGCGATCACCGACACGACCTATGGCCGCGACCATCACCCGCGTTGCTTCTCACTGTGGATGGCGGGAGGCGGCATCAAGTCGGGAATGACACTCGGTGAGACCGACGAATACTCGTACAACATCACGCGCGATCCGGTCCACGTTCACGACCTGCAAGCCACGATCCTGCATCAGCTCGGTGTGGACCACACCAAGCTGACCTACCGCTACCAAGGCCGCGACTTCCGCCTGACCGATGTCCACGGTCGCGTCGTCCGCGAGATTCTGGCGTGACACCGCCCGTTGAGCAGGTGGGTTGTCTCCCGTCTTCCCGCTGAAGAAGCACCGACGAGCCGCCCATCCCAGCGCGTGTTCCAAAACTAGCCCGACGCGCAAGCGAGGGCTTCGCTGACATCGAATGCCCAGCCCTCGCTTGCGCGTCGGGCTAGTTCTGTGAGGCCATAACACGTTTTGAAATGCGTCCTCAGTACTCCATTCTTCCTGCCGATCGACTCGACCGCCTGCGAACACTCTGCCTGGACGGCATTTGAGGCGCATTCGGACTTGGCCGCAGTCCGCCGCAGTGACGAACGGCTTCCAGCGGGCACCAACTGATTTCGCTGGGGCCTGTCGGCAGATTCTGCCGATGAGCTTCTCAGTCACATTTCGAGAGTTCGGCGTCTCACCGCGCCCTCTCGAATCGCCTCAGCTCTGTTGGCAGGAAGGTGTCCGTCATGCTGTTCCCGGCGTCGCCCCAAAGAGTCCTCTGCTCCGCTGTTCTCGTGTTGGGAACTCTCTCCGTATTGCCTGGCTGCAAACATGCCTACCGTGGCAGTGGGAGTGATTCGACGATCCATTCGCGTTTCGCGCCACAACCGGTCGAAGCAGACTACGAAGGCGGAGCGGAGTCCCACTCGGCTCCGCAATTTGAGTCGCTCCCCGACCTGTCTCCGGTGCCTCCATTGCCAGGCGCGGGTCATTCACTGCCCGGCGAGGATGCGCTGCCGCCGTCACCATCACCTGATTCCGTTTCGCCGACGAGCCTGCAGTTGGACTCGAACCCAGCCGCTGCCCCAAGTCCGACAGCCGAATCCCATCTGTCCCCCGTCGCCGAATCATCGCCGCGTTGGAAGCAGATGTTGAAGGTCCCGTCATTTCCCAAGCGAGCCGTCGCACAGTCGCTGCCACCACTCAAGCCGGGGCGTTATTCCTCATCCATCGCCAGTCGTGCATTAGCCGGTTCCGCAACCGGTCAGTTCGTCAACGCCCGCCCGCAGTCTGCCTTGATGAGTTCGGCGCAGTTCGCCCTTCGACCGAGTTCATCCACGCTCAGGAGCGGTGAGGCCGATGCGACGAGTTTTCCCGCTCTCGGCTCCGGGTCGTACTCATTGTCTGACTCGAAAAATGGTTCTCTGACGACATCAGCGCAGTCCTCCAACGACAATGCCACGATGCCTGTCATCACACCGGTGATCGCTCCACTCAGCACGCGAACGGGAGTCGTTGCACACTGGCCGCATCCCGCGAAGAAGACGATCTCCCCCGCAGACCCACTGAACAGCGGTGAGTCCCACACGGCCGACAGTCTCGATCCTGCTCAAGCCGAGTTGACGAAGCTCTTGCCGCTCCCTGTCGCCGCCCAAACGTCGGATGAGGATGGCAGTCCGTCACTGTTGCCACCCGGTCCCTAACACAGTCGGACACACCAACCCGCAGCGTGAGCAAGGACATTGATTGCCTGCTGAAGAACGTCGAGCAAGCGACTCGACCGCTTTTTTCAAGTGGAATAGACCGGCGGGCCACCCGTGCCACGCCTATTTCAACAGGCTGTTATCCCTTGCACGGGCAAGACTGCTTCGTTTAACCGCGTGGGCAACGCCCCGCGCGAATGCGGCAAAACGGCTTCCAACGTCGCTCGACGCGCGGGGCG
>JAYSQC010000347.1:0-1732 GCA_043721755.1 Schlesneria sp. | reverse complement strand
GACATTATTCGGCCAGCATTCGTACAACGTGAACGTGATTCACCCAATAAAACAGGCATAATCTTAAGTTGCCATCTGAGTGAGACACTACACTAGCCGCCGGTTCTTTGGTTGGAAACTCAACTCAACACCATCACACCGGCGACTAGCGCCTTGTCGCTCAAAGCGAGTGCCTTCGGCCTGACGCCGCCCCGCTCGTCCGCTTGTCGGACAGGCCACCTCAAACGAGTTGTCGAACGACTTGAGTCCATTTCCGTGATCGCGGCAATTTTCTTGGAAATTGCTCTTCGCGCGTTTCGGCAACTTCGGCTATATCCCCGCCGCTTCGATGGTCTCCCCATCAGGCACGCCGGTTCTCCCACCGGTTGCAGGCCAGTCATTCGACGATCTCTCCCCCTCACAATTCCTGACCTTACGGGTTCGAACACGAAGGAAGCTTCATGTCCAAGCAAATCGCATTTGTACTGACTGGCCTGACCCTCGCTTTGTCGTCGGTGGGCTGCTGTTGCCTCGGTGGTGGAGGCTACGGCATGAACCGCTGTGCCCCTTGTAACAGTGGCTGCCCCACGGGCGGCGGCGGTTATTACCCGCCAGCTCAGGGGGCCTTCAACCAGAGTTACGATGCCAGCCAAACCGTGTACGGTTCGAGCGTCAACCAAATGGCTGTGATTCCCAGTTCGTCAGTCATGGGCGCGCCGATCATGGCTTCGCCCGGCGGCGGCTATACGCAGACCGTGATGGTTCCTGCCAACAATCTGCCGCCGTTCTGATCGACCCCGGCAGCACCTCGTCGAGTTCACTCGACAAGCAAAACAACATCAGCCCGGCGGACAGTTTTGTCGGCCGGGCTGCTTCGTTTGCACTCCAACGTAGGCCGGTCCCCTTGGTCCGGTCGGACCAAGGGGACCGGCCTTACCAGCCCGGTGGGGTGGTTTTTCAACAGGCTGATAGGCGTCCGTGCTACGGGCCACTTCCGATTGGCAACGCAGGCTCGTCGAGGCCGTTCCCCGACCAGCGCCGCATCACGACTTCATCCAGTTCGATTTGCTGTTGGCGATTGGTTTCGTCGCGGTGTTCGATCTGCTGTTGACTGCGCAAGTGGAGGAACGCCTCCACACTTTGAGTGACCTTGGTGCATTCCTCCCTCACTTCTCGAAATCGCTGATCGGCCCGCTTCAGTTTTTCCTGTGTCACCGTCAAGGTCCGCGTGAGGAACTCGATGAGTCGGGCGGAGTTCACGCGCGTGTCGGGATCGATCACGCCTCCCACGACTTCGGAAAGTTGGCACGCGTCCGTGATCTGTTGCCGGATGCGATCCACTTCCGCCTCCGCTGCCGCACGCTCCAGCGCCGCCTGCCGCAGCTTCAACTCGGCCTGCTGCTGACGCTGCTGATGAAACCGCAGCAGGCGTTCGAGTGAGAACTGGAATTTTTTCATGAGGGAAGGCTTCTCTCGTTTCATCGCGTGAGCAGGTGTGAAAGGTTTCAGGCGAGCCGTGTGCCGTCAGGCCACGGGTTCCCTACGGCGATCAAAAGCCCGCAGCCTGACGGCATGCGGCTCGCCAATCTCTGAGTGTGGTTTGCGCCAGGGCTAGACCTCATGTGGCACAAAGTGAGAGGTTTCCGAGCGGGGCGGCGTCAGCCCAATGGCACTCACTTTACTAACCCGCAGCGTAAGCGAGGGCGATGACAAGAGGCGTTTCCCTTTGTTTCCCTCGCTTACGCTGCGGGTT
>JAYSQC010000346.1:0-1348 GCA_043721755.1 Schlesneria sp. | reverse complement strand
CCGAAACAGGTCTCGAGGCTCGCGGTCGCCGTCGCATTGGGCCACGCGCTTCCGCCCGCGGGAAAGAGCGCGGCTGCGTCGCTGAGGCAACCCGCGTTGGCGGACGTGGGATCGGCGAATGCCGCGGGATCGTTGCCCCAGCCTTGAAAGAGCGTGTACGCGGTGAGCGCGTTCCGCAGGACGCTCTTGCCGAGCGAACTTCCAAGGACGGTCGCGCGCCAGTGTTGCGTGAGATTCCAGTCGTCCGTGACTTCGTGATCGTCGCAGATCGCGTACGTCGGTACGTTCGCGAGCGTCCGTCGAATTTTCCAAATCGACGCCGCGGTGTCTTCGATCTTCTTGCGATCGGCGATGAAGGCGATGCGCGCTTTCCGCAAGCCGACGACCGCGGCGCGCTCGAGCGGCTTCCATTTTTTCGGATCGGCGGATGGATCCGGGGCGGCAGAAAAAAACGGCGTGAGCTGCGTGTCGATCGGGCTCGTTACGGCGGCGTCGAGGACGGTGCGATTGACGAATTCCGGATCGTCGTGCGGTGGGAAGGGCCGTGCGCGAATATCCTCGTTGCTTTGCCACGCGTCTTGTTCGCGCGCATCAAAACCTGCATTGAGTTTTGGCTGCGGCCACGATGCCATCGTGCCGAGTTGCAGGTCGTCGCCGACGCGCGGCCACGCCGCGGGCGACCACGACAGACAATACATCGCTGCGAATTCGGAGAACGAGATCAGGTGACTTGCCGCAGCCTCGCTCGTGAATTTTGCGACCGACGTCATCAGCACTTGTCGGCGACCCGGGGGGAACTTCGCGCACGTAACCTCGATGTGCTGCTCGGTTCCGCCTGCGTTCACCGCGATCGTCTCGCGCGTACTCTCGCCGATCAACGCGTGTCCGAGTTGATTGATGGTCGCGAGCAACGCCGTTGCGACGTCGTCTGCGTAGATCTGATCACCCGTGAGAAAGAGCTGGTGCGGCCGCGACGGATGGTCGGCATCGACTGCGATCGCGTTATTTCGATTATCTTTTATGATGTCGTCGACTTGCGCGAGCAGCGGATCGCCGCTGCCATGCATCTTCGAACACGACGCGTGCGCGAAATTGAGCTGCTCGAGTTTCGCCGGAACGGTCGCGAAGCCGGGAAGTCGGCCATTTTCGTATCCGAGCGGCTCGGGTGCGATCGGCGCGCTCCCATCGGAACCGCCGCCTTTGACACCCGTATCCTGCAGCAAGCCGAGGCTACGCAGATCGTGCGTTCCCGAACCCGTCGTGATGACGACGTTGTACGCATAGAGCGTCCCGGGTAGGAGCGGAAGGATTGAGGCACTCGAATCGAGTTTCACGGTGACGAGTGCGA
>JAYSQC010000345.1:0-5169 GCA_043721755.1 Schlesneria sp. | reverse complement strand
CGCCCCGCGCGTGGATGGGGAACAGACTCGAACGTCGCTCGACGCGCGGGGCGTTGCCCACGCGGTTAAACAACGCAACCGAACAACTTAAAATTGGCGAACCACTAGACCTGAAACAAGCGACCCCACCGGGCTTGCCCCGGTGGCTCGCGGGGTTCTGCACTACTCGCTGCGCCGATTCGAGTGAATGAGCAAGTAGTGCAAAGACCTGATTCCACCGGGGCAAGCCCGGTGGGGTTCGCTTGATTGACGACTAGAGCGAAGTCCGGCTTTCCGAACAGCCGGACTTCGGGCGTTCGAAGGCACGCGTCACGTCACGAGACGTTGAGGTTCTCAATGCCGGTCCAGGTGGCGGAGGATTCTGCGGCGGCGGTCTCGGCGAGCGTGAGTGCTGTCGTGGAAGTCGCGATCGCGCTGCGAGCAGGCACGGCGGGAGCGTCATTTTCAGAGGCGGGAAATTCGGGTTCAGAGTCGATCATTGTGGTGGCCTGAGCCTCCTCAACGTTCTCTTCAGTCAGACGCATCTCAGCGCGAGAGGCCGTTTGCAGTTCGAGCAGCCAGTCGCGGGATGGCGCACGATAGGGACGGAACTTTTCGAGGGTGCCGAGGTCGCCGCGAGATAGCAGCGCGCGGTTCGGTCCCAGTTTGGATGCGGCCGGGGTGTCGATGAGGTTGCTGGAGTCATTCGCGTTCATGGCGAACAGAACGCGTGTCTCGAAGCGGTTCAACAACTCACGGCCCAACCAGCGCTGAGCCGTTTGGAACCCGTCGCACCAGACCAGCGGGAAGATCCCTGTCGCCGGGCCGTCCTTGATGATCTCGGTCCACAGCGCCGACGGGTTGACCGTGGTCTGCTTGTCGAAGCCGCCGTAGCTGCCGAAGTCGTCCTCGGCCTTCTTGAGATCGCGGAAGCGGGCGAGGTCGAACACGATCACAAACAATGGAGCCGCAGCTTCGCCGTTGCGAGAATGGAGTTCTTCCACGAGCGAACTCAGCGTGGCGGCGGTCTCACGCGGGGAGACGACTGTCACCGAGGATTCCCGTGTGGGTGCCTGCGATGAAGACGACACGGCGGCGATGGCCTGCCAGGTCTGATGTGCCGCACTGTTCGGAAGGCTTCCGTCGAGGATGATGAATCGCACGCGAGCGGCTGTTGTCGGCGTGGCACTCCCCTGCCCCGCCAGCGCGACGACATCTTGCCCCGCGAGTGCCAAGACAGCGGTGGCCAAGACGCCGAGAGCGGCTTCGTCATCCCGGCCGATCACGAGGACCGGGCCACCCTCGCGCGGGCCGAATCTCAGTTCAAGCGGCCCGGTCAGCGAGACCGAATCGCCGAGCCAGCAACGCCGTGTGGTGGATGCTTTGGAAAGGCTCTCCACACCAACCCGAAGCGTGAGCGAGGACGATCCCACTCCAAGCTCACCGACTCTCTCACCGTCTCGGTCCTGTTTCAGATTGCTCGCTGCCATGAACCCGTCCTCGCTCACGCTTCGGGTTGGTGTTCGCTGCGCGAACGACCGCACGGACTCCAGCCACAGCGGATTGGCCAGCGGATCGGCGGGAATGTTCCCTTCAAACACG
Source organism: Schlesneria sp. (assembly GCA_043721755.1). Taxonomy (GTDB): domain Bacteria; phylum Planctomycetota; class Planctomycetia; order Planctomycetales; family Planctomycetaceae; genus Schlesneria. The sequence goes on along the minus strand of JAYSQC010000345.1, from coordinate 3,588 downwards.
ATCGCGTCGGGCCAGCGTGAGACTGCCTCAACGGTCGCCTCCTCATCGCCAGCCGTGCGTTGCGAGAACTCATCCGCCCATTCACGCAGCCAGCCGAGATACGTTTCGCGTTGCGAGTCATCGAGCCACACCACTTGGAACGGATGGTTCCCTTCGACCAAGCCGTTCGCGTCGTTGTAGATCGCCTCGCCAGGACGAGACAGCAGACGCGCGGCGGAGTTCTCTTCACTGAGGATCAAGTGGGCGTCGGTTTCACTGCATTGCAGCGCGATTCGGACGGCGATCTGACCGAGCGTGCTGCGCGCCAACGAATACGCTCCCGCGAGAGTCTGGCTGCCGAGCAGTACATGGACGCCGAACGCGCGGCCTTGGCGGATGAGTCGGTCCAACAGCAGCGCCGCCTGCTGCGACAGCACGTCCTCTTCGATGAAGAACTCTTGGAATTCGTCGATCACCAGCATGACGCGCGGCAGTGATTCATTCGGCCGAGCGTCGCGATAGCCTGCCAAATCTTGGACGCCCGCGCGGCGGTACAAGTCGCCGCGCTGCTTGAGCAACTCGTCGAGTCGTTGCAGCACGCTGACTCCAAATTCGCGGTCGCTTTCGATCGCAATAACGCGCGCGTGAGGCAGCCCCTGCGTGGCATACGTCTTGAACTCGACCCCTTTTTTGAAGTCGATCAGATAGAACTCGACTTCGTCCGGCGTGTAGTGCAACGCCGCATTCGTGATGAGGGCGTGCAGCAACGACGACTTGCCCGAACCGGTCTTGCCCGCGATGAGGACGTGTTGAGAAGTCCCCTTTCCGAGCCGCAGATGCTGCAACTTGGTCGCCCCGGCGCGACCGACCGGGATGTCGAGTCCCGCGCGGGAACTTGAAGTCCAATACGCTTCCGGGGCGGGCATGACCCGCTCGAATGGCACTTCCACGCGCCGCACCGATCTCGCCATTTCACCCGCGAGTCGCACGATCTGGCCGAACTCCTCAGCTGTCGGTGGTGGATCGATTTGGAGCGGCCACCGACTGAGATCGGCATCGTTGAGACGGAACGTCGAGAACGAGCGATCGCTGCTCACAATGTCATCAGATGGTGACGGCGCTTCGATCTCGGTTGGGATTTGAGAATCGTAGTCCGGACGCCTACGTCCGGACGAAGGCGTCCGGACTACGACATCGGCGACAGCGATCGCCGACGCTCCCGAAGCATGCGTCGCACCCGTACCCTCAAGCAGCTCTTGCAACAAGCTGCCCTGCGTTGCAGCGTTCGTCGCGACGGCTGGCAATCGCAGCACAATCGCGTGGCGTTCCAAATCCGTCAGCGAAAACCCGCGCGGCAGTGGCTGCGATTCATCAACGCTGACCAACAAAAACACGCCGCAGCGGACGCCTCCGTCGGCAATGCTCAGCAAGCGGCGCAGGGAGACCTCGGTGAAGTTCGTCGGGAAGTTGGCGACGACCAGCACGCGATACGGTTCCGCCACTTCGCCCGCCTGACGGTTGTAGTCGTCGAGCGTCGGGTACTCGTTCCGCAGATACGCTTGGAGGACGGTCTCCATGTGTTCGGTCAGATCGGCGAGCCGCTTCTCGATGTGCGGCGGCTCCGTCCAGATGCGGCTCGTCACGAGTTGCTCATCAATGTCGGCGAGGTGCATAAACGACGCGAAGTTGGCACCGAGTCCCACCGGATCGAGGATCGTGAACCGGACCTTGCCTGCGGGCAGCGACGTGAGAAATCGAAGCATCGCCGTCTGCAACACGGCCGTCGCTTCGACGCGCGTCGCGGCGTTCGTGCGCACCACGAGCGACGGCTGCTTCGCCAACGGCACGAGGATCGGGAGATCGAACCGCGTTCGATCAGACTTCAAACGCGGATCGGGCGATGTCCCCGACTCAATCTGTTCGAGGTCCGCGACGATGCGGCCGAGCGACAGCAGACCGATGTCGTTCGTCGGTGACTCCGCGACGGGCGACTCCAGCTTGCGAATGACTTCGGACCACTCGGGGCAAACTTGGCGCAGCAGCGTTTGCAGCGCATCCGACTCGGCACCGAGTTCATTCAGCGTCGAACGCCACTCGCGCATCAAGTCGATCCAACTCTGCTGGTAAACCTGACGGCTGACAGCCACCCGCTTGTCGAACTCACCTTGCAAGTTGCGAAAGTCCTGTTCGCGACGGAGCAGACTGTCGCGCCAGGCACCTTCAAATTGGCTCTCCGCCTGCTGGCGGTCTTGCTGGCGGGACCGTTGGATTTCAGTGAGCCGGGCGGGAAAGTGACTCTTCGCGGCCCGTTGTTCGGTAGCGTGACGTTGCTCCGACGCTTGCTGTCGCGTGCGCTGCCGTTCCTCCGCCCGAACCAGCGCGGCGTCGCGCTTGTGTTGCCGGACATCGTGCTGATGGGCGAGGTCGGCCTCCTGCAATTCCAATTCGCGGTGTGAGACAACCGCCCAGCGTTGATAGGCGAAGTCGCCATCGACAGCCAGTTGCAGCAGCTTCTCAAAGTCGGGCAACGCTCGCTGTCCGGCCACGAGGTGCAGCAGGAACAACCCGATCAGACTGATCGCCGCGCTGGCTCCCGCCGCAATGAACTTCCAGTCGCGATCGGCTCGCGTCAACTTGAGACTTAGCCACGCGGGATCGACGGAGGAACTCAGCACGACAAACAACAGCAGGGTGAACACCACAAACGCGACGAGCGGGACGAAGCTCTGAAACAGTCGTGGCAGGAGCCGACTCATCAAGCTGCGATAGAGCGGCTCCGATTGCCGCACGGACTCGACACACTTTTGATGCAGGCTGAAGGCGTCCGTCGGCAGCGTGTTGGGTTGTGGTGGAATCGGCTCGCCGAGCAAGCGACAGCTCTGGAGGAACGCGTTCGACTGGCGACACCAACCGTCGAGTGACTTCAACGCCACTTCCAACTCCGTCCGGCTGGCAACTCGCCCCAACTGAACCGCTTGTAATCGAGCCAGCGGACTGTCCTCGGTGTCTTCGTCGAGTAGTGACGACACCAGCCACGTCGCTTCGTCGTACTCCTTCTTGGCATGATTCGCCTCGTCGTCGAAACGGAAATCACTCTCCTCCATCGTTCGCTCATAGTCGGCCTGCACGGCGGCGGTTTCCGCCTGCCAGCGGGCTTCGGTCGATGAGACTCGCCCGTCATGACCGTGCTGCAACGTCGCCTGCTCGGACTCGTAGGTCGAGGTCAAAAGTTGGAAAACTTCGTGGTACTGCCGCTGCTCACCGGAGACCTCGCCCGCATGCCGCGACTCAATTTCACGCTCGCGCCGCGCCCGATCGGCCACCAGCGTGAGCAGCCGTTGCAACAGAGAATGTTCGTGGTCGAGGGTCGGAGTGGAGTTCATGGTGTGGGTCGGTTCCGTCGTCACGAGACTGGCCAGCGGAAGTGAACGGGTCGTCGTTTAACCGCGTGGGCAACGCCCCGCGCGCCATTGGGTGAAATAGTTCCCAACGTCAATCGACGCGCGGGGCGTTGCCCACGCGGTTAAACGACGCAATCGCCCGACTTCTTTCCTCGCAAAGTTTAGATTCACTGCTGGTCCTCGCACTCGCGGCAGGCGCTCATCAGGA
>JAYSQC010000344.1:0-15016 GCA_043721755.1 Schlesneria sp. | reverse complement strand
AGCCGAGTGCGATTGAACGGCTGTTCCACCAATCCTCACCGCACTCGCGATCGGCTGACTTCACGCGGAGCGATGAAGGCGACTTTGAAGCAGAAGAATTTGCGAAAGCCGACCAGAAACAAAACGTTAGTCGTACGGAAGCTCACAGAAGTGGAAGAGTTGCAACAAGTCGCGCCACGCACGGCGCTTGTCGAGCAGGATGCGATTCCAAACACAACTTCTGACTCTGCTTCCTTTTCGTGTTTTCCGTGGTGAATCATCCGGGCTAAGGAACTGGTTCAAAATAACTTCCCGTCTTTCGTGCTTGTTCCCTCCCCTCGGCGGGGAGGATTAGGGAGGGGGCGAGTGGCACATCGACCTGACCACCCTCCCCCCTCCCCGGCCCTCCCCGCCGAGGGGAGGGAGAAAAGCGGGAAGTTGTTTCGCACCGAATCCTAAGCCGTATGCGGGAGCGTGGTTGGCCGCGTTCGTCGTGGCTCGTACCGTTCCTCCCGTCTCGAACGCTTCTTCCTTTTTTCGTGAGCGACACCGTGACCTCTCCTTCCGATTCGACCGCTGACAAGCAAGCTAGTCCTAGTGATCCTGCTCCCTCAAATGAATCCGCGGCCGTCTCGGATGAGCCTCAATCTGCTGGCGACTCGGCCGGGCAGCTCCCTAATGCGGAGCTGAGTTCGATCACGGGCGGCGCTAGTTCCATTGACGAGGGACTGCCGGAATGGGAGCCGCTCACGCCTGAGTTGGTTGAAGACGAAGCGATTCGCGGCGACTTCGTGCTGCGGTGGGCGGTGGTTGGGTTGGCGCTGTTGTTTGGGTTCTCGCAGATTGCCGAGACCAAGACGCTGGTCCACATCAAGTCGGGGCAATACCTCGCGTCGCAGGGAGTGCTGCCGTCCGCCAACGATGTCTTCTCTGCCACGGCGAGCGACCGTCGATGGGTCAACCTGTCTTGGCTGTTCGACTTGTTTGCGGCCGGGGTTCATGCGGTGGCGGGAGGCATCGGACTGTCGATCGCTCAAGGCGTGTTGGCGGGCGTGGCGTTCGGTTGTTTGGTTCACGCTCATCGCTCCGGCATTCGGACGTGGTGGGGATCGATCTGCGCCGTGATGGCGTTGTTGGTCTGCTATCCCCAAATCACGATGCAGCCGGAATTAGTGACGCTCGCGGGACTGGCGATCACGCTGTTCATCGCTTTGAATGCGGAAGAGGACTCGTCGCGCAAGCCCCTTTGGAAGCTGGTGCCGTTCATCTGGCTGTGGTCTCAGTTCGACAACCGCGCGTGGTTTGGTTGGTTGTTGTTGATGCTGTTGGCGGCGGGTGAGTCTCTGCGCAGCGGAGTGCGGGGTGACGAAGTCGCCGCCCACCGGCGTCGCGATTGGTGGCGTGTGGCCGGTGCGTCGTTCGCGGTCACGATCATTCATCCGTTCCTGTTCGAGGCGTGGCTCGCGCCGTGGCGACTGTTCATGGTGGACTATCCCGCCTTGAGGCAGGTGTTCCCGAAGCCCTCCGTGCTGGAGTTGTCCAACTTCTCAATCCTGTTCCCGGCGTTCTGGAATTCAATCAGTCACATCGCGATCGCGGCGATGGTGTTGTTCGTCGCGACGCTGGTCACGCTGTTTCTCAATCGTGAACGAGTGCATCCCGGACATTTTCTGGCGGTGCTGGTCTTCAATCTGATGGCTTGTCTGACGACACATGAACTTGCTGCGGCGAGCTTGGTGAACTGCGCGATTTGCACGGTGAACGCCCAAGTTTGGTATCGCCAGCGGTTCGGGCAGGTGTACTCGGTCGATTGGCGCGAGCTGCTGTTCTCGCGCGGCGGCCGTGCGGTGACGGTCTTCAGCTTCTTCGGACTGGCTTGGCTGGTCATCAGCGGACGGATTGACGGTGCGGGAGGCAAGCGGACGGGAGTTGGCTTCGATCAAAACCTCGCAATTCAAATGAGTGTCTTTGAAAATCTCGCGGCCAACAGTTTGGATGACCGTCCGTTTCACTTCGCGCTCCGCCACGGCGACTTGGTGATTTGGTCCGGCCAGAAATCATTCGTCGATCAGCGGGCCGGTCTATTTGCGGGTGAGGGTGATCGAGACCTGATCGGCCTCTACAACCAGGCGCGCCGCGCCCTGCAACAGAAGCGTGAACAACTCCCCGGCAGCGGTGAGCCTTCCGTCTGGCAAGCCGTGTTCGACAAGTATCAGATCACGCACGTCATGCCGCGTTTGACGGGGCCGATCCCAGCCCCGGACTACACGACGTTCAGCGACCTTTTGTCGTCGAAGGATTGGGCGCTGACGGAACTGACCTCCGCCACGGCCGTGTTCTATCGCGACGGGACAGACGCCACGGCGTTAAAGGAGTTCATCGCCAAGCGTCGCATCAATCACGTCGAGCGAGCCTTTCGGACGCAAGCCTCCGTTTCCGAGACGACGCGCGAATGGGCCAAGCCCGCAACGACGTATGACAACTTGTTCTCGTTGCGTCGGCCGTCATTCCCGGCCGGTGTTCAAGCCAGTCAGCATCGACTGCAAATGTCCGTCTCGGGCGGCGACATCCCGCTCCCCGTGCGAGCCGGCTTGGCTCTGACTGCCATCCGCGAGGCGACCGCCGGTTTGCGAGACGATCCGCACTCCGCCGAAGGCTATCGCGTCTTGGGCATGTCCCATTTGATCCTCGATCGGATTGAATCGGGGATCATGTCAGAAGCCCACGCGCCGTGGTCGCCGCTCTTCCGGTATTACCAGGCGATCGCCGCGTTGCAGCAGGCGGCCGCATTGCGTCCGGATGATGTGGGCGTCCGATACGACATGCTCGCGCTGCTCGAAAAGATGGGACGAGCCGATCTGGCTTTGCAGACGTTGCAGCAGATCAAGCAACTACAACCATACCGCCCCGATTCCACGGATCAGGAGCGACAGCAGCGAGAATCGCTCCTCGATCGCGAAATTGCACTCGAAGAAACGGTCTCCAAACTGAATGAGCTGACTCAGCAGGGACTCGATGCCGGAGCCGAGCGGTTGCAGGTCGCCAACACCGCCGCCCAAAACGGGGGAGTCCTCGCCGCCATTAAAACTCTGGAAGCAGATGCCGTTTACAAAGAACAGAACATTGCGGCCAAGATGATGCTGGGACCGTGGCTGATCGAAGCGGGGCGCGTCCGTGAGGCTCACGAATCTTTGGAGGCGGTCGAGTCGATCGCGACGGCGGGCGCAGCACCCGGCTGGCGCGGCATGGTGGCCATGTCCGCTCTGTCCAACGGCGACTATCTCCGCGCGATCCGACTCTGGCGCGATCAAACGCGAGAAACCGAAACGGCCGCCGCAGAAGCGGCCGTCCTGACACTGCCGTTTCTGACACTCAACCCCTACTGGATGGCAGCCGATCAGTACCCGTTGGTTCACGTGGGGGCCGTCGTCCAATCTCAAGAAGAGGTCCGCTCTGAAGCGACGATACTCCGCTTCCAGATCGCGATGGCTCAGTTGGAGTCGGGCGATGTGAAGGGGGCGGCTCAAACACTGAAAGCAGCGTTGGATCGCGATCCTGCTTCAGCCATCAGGCCGCTGCTGCGGTTCTATCTCTTCTGCACCACGGACGAACGCCTCGACGAGCAACCGTCCGAAACCGCTCCAGCCGAAGAGTTCGACTCACTGCTGGCAGACACAGCGGAGTCACGCCCCGCGAACGAAAAGCCCGCCACGGCGAAGCCCGCTCCTGAAAAGAAGTGATCGCGACCAACAAGGGCTGGCTTGGCGCGAACGGGTTTGGACCTCACGGTGGCGGAGCGGCCGCTTGCAGCAGGACATCGACGGTTTGGAGATGCCCGTTTCGGAGCAGCGTGACGCGGATCGACTCTCCCGGCTTGGGTCCGTCGAGTGCTTTTAACAGGTCGATCGTCGATTTGATTTTTCGACCGCCGACCTCAATGAGCACATCGCCGAGTTGGATGTTGCCTTCCTCATCTTCGTAGGTCGGGCGAATCCCCGCCGCAGCCGCTCCGCCGTTCTGGAAGACATCTCGAACGAGTGCCCCGTCTGAAATTCCCAGCCGACGCGAGACTTGGTCGTCGAACAGACGCAGGCCCAGCACGGCATGTTCGACCCGGCCATGTTGAATCAACTCGGGCACGACTTGGTTGACGATATCGACCGGCACGGCAAACCCGACGCCCGAGTAAGCGCCCGACGGACTGACGATCATCGTGTTGACACCGATCAGCCGACCGGCGCTGTCGAGCAGCGGCCCGCCCGAGTTGCCCGGATTGATCGCCGCGTCGGTCTGAATCACTCCTTCAATCGGCAGCCCGCCGATCGATTCGATCTCACGCCCCAATCCACTGATGACGCCGGTGGTGAGCGTTTGATCGAGTCCAAAAGGGCAGCCGATCGCGAAGACCTTTTGACCGACCTGCAAGTTGGCCGATTCACCGATGTCGATTTTGCGGAGGCGGTCGGCGGGGGCCTCAATTTTGAGGACAGCCAAATCCTTGTTCGCTTCGTATCCGACCAATTTCGCGTCCCAAGTCGATTGGTCGGCGAGTCTCACTTTCGCGGCCTGCGCGCTGCGGATGACGTGATAGTTGGTGACGATGTGCCCGGCATCGTCGTAGAGGAAACCGGTGCCGGTCCCTTCCGGAATTTCGAGTACATTCCTGCTGAAGGGATCGCGGCGGTGCGTCAGCGTGGTGATATGGACGACACACGGAGACGCCTTGCGGAACAGTTCGATGTTGGACTGCTCATCGGCCGCCAAGTCACCGCGCGGGGTGACGGTTCGTGGCTCGGTCGCCGCCCGCGACGAAAAGCCCGGCAGCAAACCGGCATTCCGCAACATCAGCGTCGCCACCGAGACCAGTAGCACGGCCACCAACCACGCGGGAACCGCCGTGGACGAACTCGCCGGTGTTGGTGTTCGTTCGGCGCGAACAGGCTCGCGCGCCGGGGGCAGATCGAAAGCAAAGTCTGGCTGTTCGGAATCGCTCATGGCGTTCTCGCCTCTCCATCACGTCACTCGCGGAACGAAGACGGTGTCGTTTAACCGCGTGGGCAACGCCCCGCGCGTCGGATGACGAAACAGTGTTCCACATCGTGTGACGCGCGGGGCGTTGCCCACGCGGTTAAACGAAAGCACACATCTCACACTTCCCTGCGGATTGCGTTGTCACTTGTCCAGCGACGCGGACTTCTCGGAAAGCTGCTCGACAGACTTCAAAAACCGCAACCGAACTTTCTCGGGAAGCTTGCCGAACTGAGCCATGAAGTGACCGTTCATCGCGCCATGACAGCGTTCGATGGCGGTGGTCATTCGTTTCACCAGTTGCTCGGTGGTCGGTTCGATACGCGACGCAGTGTCACGCGGGGGCGTGGCGGCATCTTCACGAAACGGCGCGTAGCTGCTCGATGCGTTGACGGGCGTCTCTCCCGCAGAGAGAGCAGCGGATTGACGACCATCGTTGTCGATCGTCGTGACAAAAACGTCTGGCCTACGTGGCACATCGGCATCAAACGGCGCGGCTTCACCGACGAGCGTCAGTTCCGCCGGTGCGAGGTTGAAATCGTCGTCGCTCGCCGACTCACTCAGGTCTTCACCACGCTGAGCACGCCGCCACGCCTTCATTTCCGCGACGCCCGCCTGAACGTCCTGCGCCCACTGAAGACACTCCGCCGCATCGTCCCAGTTGAGTGACGAATAGAAGTGCGACCACTTCAGGGCGGAGTAGTTTTCAGAGACATCGCCGAACGTCTCCCACACGCGACGACGCTGGTAGACCTGATCGGCACTCAGTCCGACCAAAATGCCAAAGTCAGCATCAGTGCGTCCTTTGGCAAATCGCTTCGTCCACAAGGCGGCACATTCGCCGACCTCCCAATTGCAGTGGCTGAGGGCCGATTGAGCGCGCGAAATCAACGCCGATTCGCTGTCTTCGCGGACAGACGGTTTGTCATCGCGGGCAGCGGCGAGAGCCTGAACCATTCGAGTTGCATCCTGAGCAGCAGAGGAACGAGGAGAGTTTCACCAATCAATTCAACGCCCCGTCCGTGGATGCGCGGTGCGGATCGTATCCGTGTCGAACGCCCCTTGCCACCGATGCACGCGGGTGGCAACACGACCGTGAAGCGACTCTCGGCCAAGCGACGGTAGCGGCGGATTCTCCGTGGAGAATTGCCCCACCGTCCGAATCGTCAACTCGGGTGCAGTCGCCACTGCAACTTTCAGATCCGCTCAAACTGCGAGACATGGAGAGTACGCTCTGCTAGATTCAAACTCCTCCGTCAATCCCTCCGAGGAGTTCTCAATGAGACCATTGGCAATCTTGCTTGTCGTTGTGAGTTGTCTTGCGCCGGAGTGGACTGCTGCATCCGAGCCGATTGCTGCCGACGAACGAGCTGCCGCCGAGTTCTTCGAGAAGAAGATTCGGCCGCTGTTGGCGAAGCACTGTTACGAGTGTCACGCTCACGACAAGGCGGGCGACAGTGGGCAGTTGGCCGTCGATTCGCGAGCCGCCCTGCTGGAGGGAGGAGACCGCGGGCCGATCATTGTGGCGGGCAAGCCCGACGAAAGCCTGCTGCTCAAGGCGGTCAAGTACGGCGATCCCAAGTTGCAGATGCCCCCCGAGGGAAAGCTGCCTGATGTCGAGATCGAACTGCTCACGAAGTGGATCGCCGACGGAGCCTTCGTGCCCGAGTACGGAGTCGCGGCACAGTCGAGGGGCCGCGAGATCGACTGGACCAAGGCGAGACAGTTTTGGTCCGTACGATCGCTGGAACGAGTCGCGATTCCGGAATTGCGGAGTGCAAGTTGCGACAGTCCCCTCGACTCGTTCATCGTGTCCAAGCTCCACGAGAACGGCCTCGCACCATCTGCGACTGCCGACAAGCGGACGCTCATTCGGCGATTGGCCTTCGATCTGATCGGCCTCCCGCCGAGTCCCGATGAGGTCGCCGAGTTTCTTGCCGACGAACGGCCCGATGCGTATGAGCGGCTCGTCGATCGGCTGCTTACGTCGCCCCATTTTGGCGAGCGGTGGGCGAGGTACTGGCTCGATTTGGCCCGCTATGTGGACGACACGCCCGACTGGCAGAAGACGACCGAGCAGGCGTGGCTCTACCGCGACTGGGTCGTGCGGGCCTTCAACGAGGACCGGCCGTATGACGAATTCGTCAAGCTGCAACTCGCCGCCGACGTGATGCCGGAGACCGCGCCCGAGGACTACGCCGCGCTCGGATTTGTGGGACTCAGCCCGCAGTATTGGAAGGAGCTGAAGCTCGCCCCGTCGGTCATTGAGGTCATCGTGGCCGACGAGTGGGACGAGCGGCTCGACGCGGTCTCGCGCACGTTCCTCGGGCTGACGGTGGCCTGTGCCCGTTGCCACGATCACAAGTTTGATCCGATCACGACGCGCGACTACTACGCGCTGGCGGGAGTCTTCGCCAGCACCGATCTCTCCGACCGCGCGCTGCTGCCGTCGCCGCTGGCCGAGCAGGTGCGCGAAGCTCGCCACAAAGTCGATGCGCTCAAAGAGAGTCTCAAAAAGGTCAAGGACAAGGCATCGGAAGACGCCAAAAAGATCGAACAGCAGATCGCCGACATCCGCACCGCGACGCCGAGCATCGACTCGCCGATGGCCCCCACGATTGAAGAGGCCAGCGTCTTCGTGATGCCCGACGGGCCGGACGCGACGAAGCTCGACATCCGCAAACGTCAGCCGCGCGATCTCCCCGTCTTCCGTCGCGGCAACCCGAGCAACCCCGGCGAGATCGTGCCGCGCCGGTTCCTCGAACTCTTTTCACACCGCGGAGGCAATGCCCGTAGGATGGACGCCTCGTCCGTCCGAGACACCGCGGTGACGGACGGACGAGGCGTCCATCCTACGGTCGATTCCGGCTCAGTCGCCTCCGAGCAACCGCGCCGCTTCCAGCATGGCAGCGGACGAGGTGAGCTGGCCGACGCCATCATCCACGACGCGCAGGCTCTCACCGCGCGCGTCATCGCGAACCGCATCTGGTCGCATCACTTTGGTCGCGGTCTGGTGCGAACCCCCAGCGACTTCGGCCTTCAGGGCGAACGGCCCAGTCATCCCGAGTTGCTCGATTGGTTGAGCGCGGAGTTGGCGTTTGGCTTTGTCCCCTCTCCCCCGTCTTCGGGGGAGAGGGCTAGGGTGAGGGGGCCGAACGGTGAACCGGCTTCCCCACTTCTATCAGCCGAAGAAAGAACCCCTCACCCTAACCCTCTCCCCTCCAAGGCGAGGGGCGAGGGGACCGGAGAAGAATCCCTCACCCGATCCCCGCAAGGCCGGGGCGAGGGGACCGGAAACTGGTCACTCAAACGGTTGCACCGCCAACTCGTCACGTCGGCGACCTATCGACAATCGAGCCGCGTGACTCGCGCCGCACTCCCCGCTCCGAGTTCCGCGCTCGCCCTCGATCCCGACAACCACCTGCTGTGGCGCATGAACCGCCGACGGCTCGACATCGAACCGTGGCGCGATGCGATGCTGGCCGTCGCGGGGAATCTCAACGATGCGCTGGGCGGCCCGGCGCTCAGTCTCGATCTGCCGACGAACGGTCGCCGCACGCTCTATGGCAAGATCGGCCGCGAGGAACAGCACGACATACTGCGCACGTTCGACTTTCCTCCGCCCACCTCACACAGCCCCGCGCGAGACCTCACGACGACGCCGTTGCAACAGTTGTTCGTCCTCAACAGCTCGTTCGTCACAGGCCAGTCCGAGACGCTTGTCGCACGGTTGAATGCCGAGACGGTGGACGCCTCACCCCGAGAACGGCTCGTCCGCTGCTATCTACTCCTGTTTCAACGCGACCCACGCAATGAAGAGCTACAACTCGGCGAGCGATTTCTGTCAGACCCAACCACCGGCGGCGCGGTCGATCCCAATCGCTGGCGGCTGTACATTCAGTCGCTGCTCGGACTGAACGAGTTCCTGTTCGTGGACTGACTTGAGATCTGCCAACGAAACGAGTGATCTGCCAACATAACTAGCCCGACGCGCAAGCGAGGGCTGCACCCACGATGAACGCAAAGCCCTCGCTCGCGCGTCGGGCTGGTGAGATGAACGAGGTCACAATGCCAGTCAGCGAATCCGCCATCTCTTCGTCACTTTCTCGTCGCCACATGCTCCAATCTCTTGGAGGCGGCTTCGGGTCCGTTGGCCTCGCTGGCCTGTTGAACCAGGCGTCGGCGAAGGAACTCGCGGCGCATGTGGCTCCGCGCGCCAAGCGGGTCATCCAGCTCTTCATGAACGGCGGGCCGTTTGGTCCCGACTTCTTGGACCCGAAGCCGGGTGTCGTGAAGTTTGAGGGACAGCGGCCGGCGGAACTTGATTCGTTTCGGACCGAGCGCAAGACTGCTGGCCTGCTACCGTCTCCGTTTCAGTTCGCGCCGCACGGCGAGAGCGGTGTGCCCGTGAGCGAACTGCTGCCTCATTTCGCCGAGTGCATCGACGATGTCTGCGTGCTGAGATCCGTCTACACCGACAATCCCAATCACGGTCCGGCTCTGTTGCTGATGAACAACGGCACGATCGTGCCGACTCGGCCCAGCATGGGGTCGTGGTTTTCGTATGGCCTCGGGACCGAGAACGAAAGCCTGCCGGGATACATCGTCCTCTGTCCGGGTCGTCCCGTTCGGTTCTCGATCCTGTGGACCAGTGCCTTCCTGCCGGGCGAGCATCAGGGAACGTATATCAACCACTCGAACCTCGATCCGCAGAAGCTCATTCCGTATCTGCGCAACGCCAGCCTGCCGGTCGATGAGCAGCAGCGGCAACTCGAACTGATGCGGGCGCTCAACGGCCAGCATCTGAAGGAACGGAGCGAGGACCAGCAACTCGAATCGCGCATCACGGCGATGGAGACCGCGTTCCGCATGCAGTTCGCCGCGACCGAAGCCTTCGATCTGAACCACGAACCCAAACACATCCGCGAGGAGTACGGTTCGAGTCACTTCGCGAACGGCTGTCTGCTGGCGAGGCGTCTCGCCGAACGAGGCGTGCGGTTCACGCAGGTCTACTATGGCGACGGCCAGCCGTGGGACACTCACAACGACCACAACAACGCGGTGAAGAAGCTGGCCAAAGACATCGACCAGCCGATGGCCGCGCTGCTGCGAGACCTCAAGCGGCGCGGGATGCTCGACGACACGCTGGTCATCTGGGGCGGTGAGTTCGGCCGCACGCCGACAACCGAAAACGGCAACGGCCGCGACCACAACCACTACGGCTTCACCATGTGGCTCGCGGGCGGAGGCATTCGCGGCGGCCTGACCTACGGCGAAACCGACGACTTCGGTTTCCAAGCCGTCCACAATCGAGTCCACATCCACGACCTCCACGCCACCATCCTGCACCAACTCGGCCTGAACCACGAACGCCTCACCTACCGCTACGCGGGCCGAGATTTCCGGCTGACAGATGTCGCAGGCAAAGTGCTGCACGATGTCATCGCATAACTCTTGTCCCCTCGCCCCCGTCTTCGGGGGAGAGGGTATAGGGTGAGGGGGCTTCTTCTTCTTTCATCGCATGACAACCCGCCTCATCCGGACGCGAACAAAGTTCAGCCCAGCAGTCTCGCCTTGTCCTCCCCACCGAAGTAGAATCGCTGCGGCATTCCTTTCGCAAATACAGGACGAAGCCATGAACAGCCAGTTGGAACGACTGATCTACAACATCGAATTGGAACCTGGCGAAAAGCTCACTCTGCCACCTGAGTTGATCGACTGCGTAGGCGAAGGTCACTGGACAATCACCGTTCAGCCCGCCAACGATACTCAACAGCCAACCCGCGACCACAGCGCGTTCCTCGACAGTTACTCCCCCGAAGACGAAGGGTTGTACGATGACTGTCAGCGCCGGTGAGTTGTGGATTGCGGACATCACCTTCACCAACGGAACGAACTCAAAAAAGCGACCGGTTCTCGTGCTGTGGGTCGATGGAAACGACGTGGTGGTCGCTGCGGTGACATCCGCCGCGCCACGCTCACCGACCGATGTCTCGCTGAAAGACTGGACGGCTTCCGGTCTGAGGCTCCCTTCCACCGTCCGCCTCGCACGGCTCGACTGCCTTGAGCAGTCCTTGCTGCTGCACCACTTGGGTCGCCTTTCCTCCACGGATGCCGTTCAGTTGAAGTCCGTCTGGAATCAGTTCGTCCACCCGCAGTTCTGATTCCCACGTCAGATTCGGGGAAGAGGGGGTCGGGCGTTCAAATTTCAAAATTGGCCAGCCAAGCGGCTTCCAATCATCTCACCGCTTCCACGGCCAATTTTGAAATATGAACGCCCGACCCCAGAACGGAGACGGCGGGGTGGCCCTGTTCGCTGAACAAGTCGTCGCGCGACGGGCGGGCCGAGTACCTCGCCCAACGGAATTTGTTATTGCGAGGTCGGGCGCATCTCGTGGAACTCGACTTGCTGCACGGCGGCGAACGGCTGCCGACGGTCGAGCCTCATCCGGCGGGAGACGACTTTGCGTTTGTGTCGCGAGTGGAACGCAGGCCGCAGGCCGAGGTCTACTCGTGGACGCTGGCCCACCCGCTGCTCCCCATCCCGATCCCGCTGACCGACGGCGACCCAGACGTGACGCTCGATTTGCAGATCGTCTTCACCACCACCTACGACCGCGCCGGCTACGACTACGCCCTCCATTACGAACGCCCGGTCGAACCGCCCTTGGAGGCGAACCAATTGCTCTGGGCCGGCCAGCGGATTGGTCGCGCCGCGACGTAATCACAAGAACTTGCGCTCGGGTGCCACTGGCGGCTGCTTTGAGCCGCCAGTGAATTCAAAGAACACTGGCGAGCGAAGCGCTCGCCAGTGGCACCCGGCGCTCGTGAGTGAGCCTCCGCCGCCGGTGGCGCGTTGTTACTTTGCCAGTCCAAGACTAGAGTGCCAAAAATCACTGCTGGCAGTGTCTCTACTACGTTTTCATCACAAATCGAGGAATGAATGTCAGACTCACCGAGCGACATTGCGAGGTCGCGAGAGTATGAGATGAAAACCTACGTCAGTTCCATGCGAGCAATTTATGACAATGCCGTGCTTCAAAACGGCGAGGTATTCGACATCGCATCGACGGAAACCAAAGCGTTCACTGAAATCACTGCGTCAGCGATCATCTCCGATTCGCGTATCATCAAAATTCTTCGGTATTGTTTGGCACCATCGATCAGTCAAATGAAGTTCGGCCAGTTGTTCGGGCTGGCGACGATTGAATCCTTTGAGCGAGACAAGATCGTTGTTCGCTCGAAGCTCGATGACTTGGAACGGCTCGCCCCTCGGATCGCGGAGTTCGTCAACCAGCATCTCGACAGAAGCCGATTTGTCTGGCTCGTGGACACGTTGACCGCTGAATGTCGCACAGCTACGCCAAGAAGTGGACTTGTTCGCTGATCGCGGACCAGAACGCTCAAACGGAGTACCGCAATTGGCGAAAGACGCAGCAGGAGGCGGCCATCGAGCAGCAGTTGATTTCGCTCGGCTACGTCAAATCGACGTTTCGAGGGCAGGTTGAGCAACGCACGGACATCAATCTTGGCGAGTACTCCAAAGAGCGCAAGGTTCGCGGTGGAACCAGCCAGAAAGCCGATGTCATCGTGAGACGAAAGCGAGATGGTCAACTCGTTCTCATTGAGGCCAAAGCCGTCGGGGTCCAGTTGGACGCCTTCAAGCGAGTGAAGGAATGTTGCGACAAGGCACGCGATTGGAAGAGCAACGAGCAATTGGGCGAAGTCGTGGTTGTCGCAGTCATCGCCGGATTCTTCGTGGAACAGAATCTCCACGCTCTGAAGACTGCCGGTGCGTCGATTGTTTGGGAGCATCGGCTGACCGACTTGGCGGAGTTGCTGTGATGAGTGCTTCCACAATCAACGGCTCAAGGTGCATCAGCCTCTTTTCCGGCGCTGGCGGCTTGGACATCGGCTTCGAGCGAACGGGCTTCTCGACAGTTTCTCTCTGCGAACTCGAACCGCAATTTGCGGAGACCCTGCGACAGAACCAAGGCTGGCCGCACTCTGACGGGCATCGCTACTTTGCCGACGCGACCATTCTTCAGAACGACATTCGCGAAGTGCATGCCAAGCAACTCACACACGGAGAATCCATTGATTGCGTGCTGGGGGGGCCACCCTGTCAGGCATTCTCCAGTTCGGGCAAACAAAAGAGCGTGCTCGATCCGCGAGGCACACTCGTTACACAGTTCGTGCGGATCGTCGATGAGGTCCGTCCCAAATCATTCCTGTTTGAAAACGTGCGGGGGATCGTCACGGCACGCGACCAGAATGGTCGTCCCGGTGGTGTCGTCCGGAAGATCATCTCGGACTTTGAAGAGTTGGGCTACAGTTGCCGCGCTGGTTTGCTTAACTCCGCCGACTATGGCGCGTTTCAAAGACGCGTCCGGTGCTTCATCATCGGTGTGCAGTATGGAGTCGCGCCGGAGTTTCCTGAGACAACTCATGTGGCACCGACTGCCAAGGGGCGAGGGCTGTTTGAATTGCCCTGGCGAACTCTGCGCGAATTCCTCGTCGAGTCGGCTGACACGGATGAGGCAAACCATGTATTCCCCACGGCGGCCCTGGGACCACAGTTGGCCGAACTCCCGAATGGAACCGGCCTCAAGAGTCGAGGCGTCGTAGAACCAACACGACCCGGCGGACACTGGGGCTATCGACAGGGAACATTCATTACCGACCTGGAGCTCCCCGCGCGAACGGTGACTGGTTCGGGCAGTCAGGACTGGGTCCGATGGAACGGGACGTTGCGTCGCCTAACTCTCCTTGAAGTCCAACGGCTGCAGGGCTTTCCCAATGACTGGTCGTTTGCTGGCACCAAGGCCGACGTTTTCAAGCAGGTCGGAAACGCGGTTCCGACCCTCTTTGGCGAGTTGCTCGCGCGGACCATTCAGTCTCATTTGAGTGACAACCCGCGGACTCCACCCGTGAAACTGGGGTTCCCCACAGAGTTCGAGAAGTACATCAACTACACCATCTCGGACCACAAACGAAACGAGAGCGCGCGAAAGGTTCATTTGCCTTTCGCGCGACAAGAGATTCGATCCAAAGATCGTGAGTAACTTGTCGGATACCGCGCAGGATGCCACTGGCGGCGGCTTGGGGCCGCCAGTGTCTTCGCGAATGTCACAACGCCAGTGTCAGACGAAGAAGTCCCAAGGCAGGCCGTGGATCGTCGGCAGGTTCGGGGCTGTCGGCGATTGGGCTGGAGCTGGCTGCCAATCGGAACGGTCATGGGCTCCTGCTATTTGAATATCCCGGGCACAAGTGGATTGGTCGTTGACTGCGGCTTGAGTATGCTGAAGTGAAAACCTGATCATCGTGGAGCTTGCGTTGCTGTCCGATGTCACCCAAATCCTCTCACAGATTGAATCCGGCGATCCTGCGGCGGCCGAACAGTTGTTGCCGCTGGTCTACGAAGAGTTGCGACGGCTGGCCGCGATGCGAATGGCCAGTGAACGGGCGGACCATACCTTGCAGGCGACGGCGTTAGTCCATGAAGCGTATGTGCGGCTCGTGGACGTGGATCAGGCGCAGCACTGGAAGAGCCGAGGTCATTTCTTTGCGGCAGCTGCCGAAGCGATGCGGCGGATTCTGATTGAGTCGGCCGGTCGGAAACGGTCACAAAAACGCGGTGGAGACCGGGAGCGTATCGAACTGGCCGACGATTTGGCGGCCACACTCCCTGAACACGGCGACGATTTGATCGATTTCAATGAGTTGCTCGAACAACTGGCGGACGAGGATTCTGAGGCTACTGAGCTGGTGAAGCTGCGACTGTTTGCCGGGCTTTCAGTCGAGGAGGCGGGCGAGTTGCTGGGGATGTCGCGTTCGGTGGCTTACGAGAACTGGCAATTCGCTCGTGCTTGGTTTACCTGCTCCGGAAAAGTCGCTGGGCACTGAATCTCCAGGGCCTCCGCATCTTATTTGTCGGTAATTTGAGCGAGGAGCGATTCGAGGTAGGTGTCGTTCCAGCCGGCTTGCTTTCTTTTGGAGCGGAGGCTTC
>JAYSQC010000343.1:0-1998 GCA_043721755.1 Schlesneria sp. | reverse complement strand
GGTATGCATCTATGTAATGAACTTTCTTGCACTCGTTCTCCATTTCTCAGACCAACGTATTCTAGCTCCTTTCGGTTTTAGCGGTTCCTTACTACTATTGCTTTCTTTCGTACTCCAACTTCGCAAGTAGTTCAAGGGAGAATGATTACATGAATCGCTCAACTTTTATTGGCTCGGGAATGGCCCTTACAGGTGCTGGGTTACTATCATCGTGTTCCACTCAACTCGCGTATCCAGCGATAGCAACAGCATCGCCGCAGACGTTAGATCTCGTTCGACCAAACGTTCTTACAGCTATCGAAGGTTACCAATAGGCGGGACGTAACGATCTATTCTGGAGTCAGTATGCCAAGACGTCCGCGCCGACTCTCATCGTGCCAAAAACAATCTGGAGCTGGCCCGGTTCCGTGGACACTTTCCGCTTAGCGGAGAAGGGTCCGAGAATGGCCAGAAAACATCCTAAAGCCTACCCGCCGGAATTCCGACAAGATCGTCGAGCTCGCGCGAGCTGGGCGGCAGCCGGACGACCTGGCGCACGAAGTCAGTCGTGCGCGGCAAACGGTGCGGAACTGGATCAGTGAGCATGAACTCGATAGTGGCGATCGGCGCGACGGGCCAACGAGCGAAGAACGTACCGAACTCTTCAAATTGCGAAAGTGAGTGAAGCAGCTGACGATCGAGCGTGAAGTCCTCTCAAAAGCCGAGGCCTGGTTCGCTCTGGAGACCGACGCGGTACCGAAGAGATCTTCGGATTCGTGAAGAGCAATCAGGGCTAAGAATCGTATTTCTACGCTGAGCCGTACGCTTCAAATTTCTGCGAGCGGATACTATGCGTGGGCAACTCGTCTGCCGTCGGCGCATAAGATTTCCGATCTACTATTGGGTGATCGGATTGAAGCGAATTGACGCGAATCGCGCGAGACGTACGGACGCCCGCGCATTCCAGCCGATCTTATCGACGAAGGCATTCACGTCAGCGATAAACGCGTTGCTCGTTTGATAAAAGAACGCAGTATCCACGGGGCTTCGCGGCGCAAGGGTATTAAAAAAACCGTCTGCGATCACGATGCACGAGTAGCGCCGGACTTGGTCGATCGTCAGTTTACTGCAACGAAGCCCGAGCAACTTTGGGTTGCCGATATCACGAACGTTCCAACATGGAGCGGCTTCTTTTTTGTAGCGATCGTGTTCGATATCTATAGTCGGCGCGTCGTCGGTTGGGCGATGGCAACGCATTTGCCTACCGAGTTGGTTCTTGATGCGTTGAATATGGCTATCTATCGGCGCAATCCGACCAACGTGATCCATCATTGCGATCAAGGCACGCAGTACACGTCGATCGCATTTGGCGTTCGCTGTTAGGAAGCCGGCGTTCGTCCGTCGATAGAGTCAGTTGTCGACTGCTACGACACAATGCGATGTGTCAGAGCTTCAACGCAATTCTCGAGTGCGCGCTGCTCGTCAAGCATCGCTTCAACACTCCGCGCGAAGCGAGTCTTGCTGTCTTCGACTTCATCGAGGGCTTTTACAACCCGCGCCGCCGACAAACGTCGATCGGCTCGATCTCTCCGATCGAGTACGAGCGCAGCACTCAGGCCTCTTGATGTCTAATCGACAACTCTCCACGGAACCGGGCCAGTTTCAAGATCCGCAATCCGCCGCGTTTCGTGTCGCAGTCGTTCTGTGGATCGCGTCAATGGTGGAGCTTGGCATTGTTCGCGATTGGTTGATGTTTACCGTCGCGGGCGGGTTCGTCGTCCTATCGCTTACGCTGTTCGCAACGAGGTGGCTTGCGCCACTTAGCGCGGCGCTTTCATCGCGCCGATCGGCAATCGTGAAGTAGCGTACGCGTAGATCACGACCTTGCGCGAACGTCCGTTGGAGATTCGCCAGTGCCGCTCGTGTCGTGACGCCCGAATCGAGTTGCCTTCGCGTCGTCGTGCCGTCTGCGTTGTCGAAGTTGGCAGCGTCATCGCGCGCGAAACCTTGCGTCGTCGC
>JAYSQC010000342.1:0-2855 GCA_043721755.1 Schlesneria sp. | reverse complement strand
CGGCGTCAGCCCCCCGGTTCTTCCAAAGCGGGCTTACGCCCAAGAACCGGGGGGCTGACGCCGCCCCGCTCGGAAATGTCTCACTTCTTCCCGCGTGCGGTGAAACGAGTCGTCATGACGCGGCATTCGTCGATTTCGGTTCGGCACTTCTCAGCCAGCCCTTGCGCCAGAAGAAGTAGCCGAAGCCGATGGCGATGGCGGCCATCAGCCCCAGCGTCAGGAAGTAGCCATAGACCCACTTGGTCTCGGGCATGTGTTCAAAGTTCATGCCGTAGACGCCCGCGATGAAGCTCAGCAGCATGAACGGAGTCGTGATGACGGTCAGCGTCCGCATGATCTCGTTCGTGCGGTTGCCCAGTTTGGAATAGTGGAAGTCGCGCAGGTCCGCACAGGTCTCGCGGTAGATTTCGAGGATGTCGATCAGGTGTGCGGCGTGATCGTAGGTGTCGCGGAGGTAGACCTGAGTATCGTGCGAGATGGAAGAGTGCCCGCCGCGCAATAGGCTCAGCGAAGCATCTCGCAGCGGCCAGATGATGCGACGCAGGAAGAGCAGATCGCGGCGGAGAGCGTGCAAGTCGGCGAGCGTCTGCCCGATGTTCACGGTTTCAGCCGCTTCATCCAGCTCGTCGAGTCGCACGCCGTAGCGTTCGAGAACCGGGAAGTAGCCGTCGATCACGGCATCGAGTA
Source organism: Schlesneria sp. (assembly GCA_043721755.1). GTDB lineage: Bacteria > Planctomycetota > Planctomycetia > Planctomycetales > Planctomycetaceae > Schlesneria. The sequence goes on along the minus strand of JAYSQC010000342.1, from coordinate 2,168 downwards.
GTTCGTAGAGCAGGTAGTCCGGCCCGGCGTTTCGCACGCGGCCGCGCTTCTGGCGGATGCGGTCGCGCACGGCGTTCAGCGAGTCTCCTGCCAGATCCTCTTGAAACGTCAGCAGGAAATTGCGACCGACGAAGAAACTGATTTGCTCGGTGACGAGCGGCGGCCCCTGCACCATGCGCAGCACAACGTAGAGCGTGTCGCCGTAGTCATCGACTTTGGCCCGCTGATGCGTGTTGACCGTGTCTTCCAGCGCGAGCGGATGGAGGTCGAACTGCTTGCCAAGCTGCTGCACCACGTCAGCGTTGCCGAGTCCGTCCACGTTGACCCACGTCACGGGAAACTTGCCGAGGAGTGCAGGCAACTCGCGCACGTCACTGAATCGTTGCTCGTGCAGCGCGTCGGGACCGAACGCAATGACGGTCATCACTGAAGCAGGGGACTGCGGATCGACGGTGACGGTTCCCGGTGCCACGCCCGTCACAACCGGTCGGCCAAGTGAATGTTCTTGACGACGACGTTTGGGATGAGGCATGAATGAGTCCAACAGGAAGAACGCATGGCAGGGAACACATCGGGCGGGGCGAGAGGAGAATTAACGATGCGGAAGGGGTTCGCAACCCAGCGGCCCGTTGAAAGACGTAGGGTAAGCGTCTCGCTTGCCCAAACTTGCAATAAAAAAAAGGGCAAGCCGGAGGCTCACCCTACGTTTTCAATCGACGGCGAGTCGTGTCCGAACACGGCGTCACTTCGAGCCGGCATCGGCGACGCGGACGATCAGCACGCGCTGCTTTGGGATGCCGTTGTCATCGCGGCAGAAGAAGAACTGGCCCATCGATTCGGGCTGGTCGGGAGCGGCGGTGATGATCGCGACTTCGCCGACGTTCATCGTCAGGCTGAACTGATGCGCGTGCTTCGCGTCCACGTTTTGACGGCTGCGATACGCCCAGCCTTCGTCGGTCGGAGTGTGGCGGACACGATGCTCGCCGTGATGAATCTCGGGCTGAAAATCGATTCGCACCCAGCCCTCCTGCAACCGCTCCGACTTCATCCGGAACAGGCTGCGGGCATTCTGATATTCGTGCCGCTTCGATTGGTCGCCTTGCACGATCACCACTTGGCAGGCTTCGTGTTCCTCACCGGTTTGAACTTCGGTGTCGATCCCCGGCGGCAGGATTTTACGATTGCCGACCAGCGGCATCGTTCCGTTGGGACCGAGATTGGAACTGGATGTTGCCGTCGCTCCCACCAAGCCCAACAGAGTCTGAACTGTCGGCGGAAGGCTCGAACCCACATGCCCGACGCGAAAGCCGTTTTGTCGCAAGAGATCGCGCGTCTCAGCGGAGATGGCGGCGATTTGATCGACCTCGCGCCACAGCATCGATCCCAGCAACGGATCGTCAGCCGGTCGTTCGATGAAGAGGACTTCGAGTTGAATGGCTTCGCGCGAAGCTTGAATCGGTGGCAGAGACGGTCGCCGCGATTCGACTCGACTCACGGCATCGCTCGCTTGAAACACGGAGCAGCCCGACAGTGTCGAGACCGCGAGCGCGACCGCCATCCAAGGCAGCCTGCGATATAAAGCGGCGAGATCGACGTGCAATGACACGCGCGGGTCCGAACGGACGAGGATCGAAACAAAAGACAAGCGGAGGGAGGGCGGGAATTTAGGTGCGTCTCTGAATCATGTCAATTTGAGATGTTTCAGTTCATCCGACAAAAGTAGCAGGCACACTCCGTGTGCCGTCCGCGATAGCGTGATTCGTCGAGGAATTCGGTGAACGGCACATGGAATGTGCCTACTACTTTGACTTCTGTCGGACACGTCATGTTTCGGTTCATCCGACCTTTTGGGGGGATTCATTGGAGAGCGATGGACGACTGCCACCGTTCTTCATCCTGAAGGGATGCCAGCCATTAGCCGGGGGTTGAGCGAAGCGACACCCCCGGATGAGGTTGGACAAATGGCTGTTGCATCCTGAAGGGATGCCAGCCTCGCGAAAGCGGGTGACATTCTGAGCTGGCCAGCATCCCTTCAGGATGCAAATCCCCTTTCGATGGCTACGCACCGGGGGTGTCGCGGACGCTCAACCCCCGGCTAATGGCTGAGATCCCTTCGGGATGAAAACCGACGGACTTCATCCCGTTCAGTGGACTCTCCCCAAAACCTC
>JAYSQC010000341.1:0-31409 GCA_043721755.1 Schlesneria sp. | reverse complement strand
ATCAGGTCTTTGCACTACTCGGCGTCACCGAAATAAGGGAGTAGTGCAGAGACCCGTAAACCACCCCGACAAGCGGGGTGGGGTTTCAAAACAGAGCCTAGCCAACCTTCTGGAGTGGCTTCGCCACGACGGGCGGCATCTGGGCGACGAGCGGGAACTTGAGCGTGAAAGTCGTTCCGGCTCCGACCGCGCTATCGACGCGGATGCGACCGCCGTGAGCTTCCATCACGTCGCGCGCCAGTGACAGGCCGAGTCCCGTGCCACCCTGCCCCTGTTGGTCGGCGGTCTTCGTTGTGAAGAACGGCTCGAAGATCCGACGAAGCTTCTCGGCGGGAATGCCACAACCGGTGTCGCGCACACTGATCTCAGCGTGACCCGACTCTGCATTGGACCGGACACCCACCGTCAGTGTTCCTCCCGACTCCATGACCTGCCGGGCGTTGACGATCAAGTTCAGCAAAACTTGCTGGACCTGTCCCGAGTTCACGTTGGCCAGCGTCGGGCTGGCACACTCGGTGACGAGCTTGATGCGGAACCGTTGCAGGTCTTTTTCGACCAGCACCAGCACGTCCTCGACCAGCATGGTGAGGTTCATCGGCTCACGACGATCTGCCTGCTGGCGCGCATAGGACAACATTCCCGTTGTGATTTTGGCGGCGCGTTGTCCGGCGAGCAATATCTTGTCGAACGCCTTGTCGCGTGTGGCGGCATCCTTATGGCGGACCCCCATCTTCGCGTAGTTGATGACTGTCATCAGGATGTTGTTGAACTCATGCGTGATCGACGCCGCGAGCACCCCCACGGAGCTCATCTTCTGAGCTTGGATGAATTGCTGCTGCATCACAGCCAGTCGGAGTTCGAGTTCGGCAACCCGTTCATCCATGACATTCTCGATGAGATCGTCGGTCCCAATCATTCTGGCCCCTCGTCGCTATGGCGGTCGTCGTCCGTGATGTCTCGCGCGCAGAATCTCCGCTCGGGGTCTATCGGATCGGTGGCAGACTCGACTTCATGCTCAGTCGTCCCGCCACGGACTCGGCGGCAATCTCGGGCCACATGACCAAAATGGACAGACCGGGTGAAGTTGCACGCGACGCGCGAAGCTGCGCGGGGCAGGCGTAACTACTCTGACAACGAGGTATACCTCGCGCGGCCGAGATTGACGCCGCTTCGTTTAACCGCGTGGGCAACGCCCCGCGCGTCGTGCGGCGAAACACGATTCCACGTCGCCTGACGCGCGGGGCGTTGCCCACGCGGTTAAACGAGTCAGTTCTGACCGCGCGGAGTATAAGTGGGGTTGCGTACCAACGAAAACAGCCCGGCCAAACATTGACCGGGCTGTTCTGCGGCAAGTCTTGCCGATGCTGAGATAACGAACGTGACGACTCGAAGTCTAAATCACTTCGCGTCGGCATCCGACTTGGGAGTCTCCTCTTTGGGCGCGTCCGCTTTCGGATCGGCTTCAGCGGGCTTGTCGCCTGTGGCGGGTTTGGCCTCCTCTTTGTGGTCGTGGTGGACCTCGTCCAAGTGCATGTCGATGTGGCCCGAGAACGGCGTGTCGCCGATCGTGACTCGCAAGTCACCGTGGAGGAACTTCGCCTCGAGCAGATCGTGAACGATCGCATCGTCAATCAACTCGAACCGCGAAGCCTTACCGTCGCCATCGCCCTCTTGTGGAACGGCCTTCAACGTCCAGGCGTCCTTCCCTTCAGAGGCGATCGCGAGTTCCGTCGCGGCGACCGGAGCGGCCGTCTTCGCGTCAGGGCCGAGCAGGAAGACACGCAACACGTGAGCATCGTGGTCGAGGACGATTTCCGCGTGGTACTGCTCCGCCCCCAACTCAACCAAGCTGCCGCCGTGCGGGCCTTTCGCTCCATGATCGTGGTCATGCTCGTCGTGAGCCGCCGGGGCCTTCTTGATTTCATCTGCCTTCTTATAGTCCGACTTCCCGCTGTCGCAGCCGACCACTCCACCGAGCAGCCCCGCCATCGACATCATGCACATCGCTGCCACACTAAACCGTCGCATGTCTTCGCTTCCTTCCGAATTGAAATTTGCGTCCTCGCAACAAATCCGCGACCCACCCGAGCCGCCCAGAGTACGTTGGAGTCTCGCGAATCGTGGGATCAGCCGCAATAAGACTTCGCGCCGTGGCAGGACCATCGCCTTTTCCAATGTAGGGTGGGACCAGCTCGCTTCGAGCGCCGGCCCACCATCGAGAAATCATGGTGGGCCGGCGCGGCGAAGCGCCGCTGGTCCCACCCTACAGGTTGCGCAGACCAAACAAGCCGATGGCCCTGACGAAGCGGAACCTGATCTTGACCCTTCTTGGACATTCTGAGAGAAGCCCGCCCTCTCTCCCTTTCCACAATTCGATCATGGACGATGACAGGTCTCGGCCCGCGTGCCTTTGCGCGGCGTTGCAGACACGGTCAAGGATGCCGCGCATGTCTCGAACGTTCCGTTCCATCGCTTGCTGTTGCGGGTTGGCCACTGTCGTGGTTGGCAGCAGCGTCGGATGCACACATCTCATCGAGACGCGTGCCATCACGGCCTTCTCGAAAAACCTGGAACTGGCCAATCTCGACGGCCTCAAAGCGTCCACGTCAGATGATTTCCACCAGCGGGCACTCCGCACGACGGCGGCACTCGAAGACCTCAAAATCTTGCGGCTACCCGACGGCAAATCGACCATCCTAGAAGTCGAAGAAGTCAGCAGCGCGAAGAAGCGTGTCACCGTTCAAGTGGGTGAGTCCAAGAAAGAAGTCTTCTACGAACTGACGCGCGATGACGCCGGTCACTGGGTGGTGGATGACATCTATCTCAAGCAAAAGAAAAAGGGTGTCGAAGCGTACAAGTCGGTGACGGAGCAAATGGACCTGTTGCTCACCGTGCGCGAGTTTCTGGATGCCTGGGGCCACGGAGATCGTGGGCAAGTGCTCGGTATCGCGACGCCGTCCTTCCGAACCTCGCTCGAAAAGCTCCCGCCCTCGTTCTTGGCGAGCATGACTCGCACCGTCACATCGGGCCGCCCTGCCGGTTCCCAATTCAAGCCGCACGCTTCGCTCGACGACAAAGTGGCCGTGGTGAAACTGCCGCGTCTGTCGGGAGAATGCGTCATCACGTTGGAGCTGGAGGGCGAACACTGGCGCGTTTCGGACATCGGCATCGAGTCCAAGGACGACGACCAAGTTCCGTCGATGCACAAGCTGGCGCGCGCGGTCAACAGTTGCACCTCTTTCCTCACTGCGTACGGTCGCGGCGACAAAGCCGCCTTGGCCGAATGGAGTTCGACCGACTTCTACGAAGGCAGCCTGTCGATCGGAGACCTCAGCCAAGCCAAGTTGCCCGATTCGCAACTGTCCGAACATGAGCTGCAAGTGAAGCTGCGCGGCAACCGTGCGGACTTCGTCTTGAAGAACGATGCGGAACTCATCCAAATTGACATGCAGCGTGTGACCGAAACCTCGCTCGACGCGCCTCCCAAATTCGTCGTGTCCGACGTGACGATCTACGAAGTGGATACCAAGCAAGAGAAGCGACTTTCGGCACTGTTCACTGCACAAGGCATGTTGGAGCTGTTTGCGAAGGCTCTCTCGTTGCGTGACCTTGACGCACTCAAGCAATGTTCGACACGCGACCTGACCACGCGAGTTTGGAGCAAGCTCAATGGTGGCACCGTCACCGCGATGCCACTCGATCTGTTTGATGCGGATGAGTTCGAGTTCGTCACCGCATCATTCCAAGGAGCGTTGACCCGCATCGAAGTCCGACAAGGGGGTCGCCCGCTGACGTACATGCTGCGTGACGAGCGGGGCCGGTTCCTGGTCGATGATGTGCAGTGGCAGATCACGGGCATCCCTTCATCCTTGAAGACGACCGTTGAGATTCTGATTCCGATTCAAGACTTCGCGTCGGCCATTGCCCTGGGACGCGAGCCACAGGAACAGGCCGCCGCGCTGGATCAGCTTCGCGCCAATTCCTCGAACGACTTCAATCGGCTCGTGTGGAGCCAGTGCCGGTTCGTCCCCAACTCCGGCATGTCTGCGGACACGTTCTTGCGAGCACCCTTGAAGGGGATCGCCATCGGCGAGGACGAAGTCAGTGTCCAACTCGGCGACACGCGGTTCGGTGCCAAGGTCACGATGCGACGTGAGTTCGACCGCTTCATTGTGGATGACATCCTGCTGATCGCCGGTACGGACGAATCACAACGCCTCGCACTGAAACACTCGCTACGAACGCAACTCGCGCGCGGCGAGGCGCGCGCTCCGACGGGTATCGTTCCCGCCTCGGCCACTCAGTCCTCCACGCCCCGGCACAAAGTGACCCGTATCGCGGATGTGCCGCTCGACGACACCGATCCGTTCGCGAGTGATCGACCACAATGATGAGTTTGCGGAGACTTGCCACGTCTTGTCGATCTCTGATCGTCACAGACCCGCCTGTTGCATGCCGACGGCACGGGTGACACACCTCGTACGATTTGATTTGGCTCGTTTAACCGCGTGGGCAACGCCCCGCGCGTCGAATGGCGACACAGCTTTCCACGTCGCTCGACGCGCGGGGCGTTGCCCACGCGGTTAAACGACGGTGCGTCAATTTCGGCCGAGCAAGGTGCTTTGTGCGTGGCTCAAACTGGGGTTTTCAAAATTGAAACCGCCTTCTATAAGCCGCCGCGAAAAGGGTCGCCGTGTGATTGTGATCGTTTCGTAGGTTTGCCCGTGTGACAGGGAGAGGCCAAAGCCATGAAGTGCCCGCGTTGCAAGTGTGATGATGTTTACTCCAGCCGTAGCGGCAACACGGGGGTCATGTCGATCCTGATGACCGCCGTCCGCTGCCATCGCTGTTGTTACCAATTCTCCGTGCCGCCGTGGAAATCCGTGCCCAAGAAGCCGGTCGAATCCACCGGTCAACGCGACAGTTCTCGCCGTGCCGCCTAATTCGCATCGCGCACCGTTCCGAACCTTTTTGAAACAACGTGTCTTGCAACTAGCCCGACGCGCAAGCGCGGGCTTCGCGTGAAATCAAAGCGAAGCCCGCGTTTGCGCGTCGGGCTAGTGAATCATGGTGCGCAATCCGGTCTCACGGCGTCGAACCGCGATCGAACCTTAGTCAAGTCATTTATCAAGGACCGTGGGATGGACGCCGTCCGGACGATCCGCATGACTTTGGCTTACGACGGCACGAACTACTGTGGTTGGCAGGTCCAGCCCAACGGCATTTCGCTACAAGAGGTCGTCGAGCGGGCGTTGTCCCAGTTCACGCATGAACCGGTTCGTGTGGTCGCTTCCGGTCGGACGGATGCCGGTGTTCACGCCGCTGGCCAAGTCGTCAGTTTTGAAACGACTTCCACCGCGCCGTGTCGTGCGTTCGTGCAGGGATTGCCAATTCATCTCCCCAATGATGTCGTCGTGCGCGACGCGGGCGAAGTGGCGGCAGGCTTCCACGCGCGGTTCGACGCCCAGGGCAAGTGGTATCGCTACGTCATTCACAACAGTGTCATCCGCTCGCCGTTTCTACGCACGAGTGCCCTCTGGCAGCGAAGCCACCTGAACGACGAGGCCATGCACGCCGCAGCCAACATTCTCGTGGGGACGCACGACTTTCGCTGCTTTGAAACAAACTGGCCGAACCGCTCGTCGAGTGTCCGGACGATCTTTCGTTCACAGGTCTCACGCTTGGCGAGCTGGCAGGTGTGGAACAGTGACCTCGGGCCGAGTGTCATACGGGACGCGGATCAACACCACGACGCGGATCACCCCTTCATCTGCTTCGACGTGGAGGCCAACGGGTTTCTCTACAACATGGTGCGAGCGATCGTCGGCACACTGATCCATGTGGGGCGAGGCCGCTGGACGGCGGAAGACATGCGCCGGATCGTCGAAAACGGCGACCGGGCATTGGCGGGCGAAACCGCTCCCGCCCACGGCCTGTACCTCATGCGCGTCGATTACGGTGCCTCGACCGGTGGATAGATCGGCTGATGACGGTACGGAGTTTCGAGCGTCAAAATGCAGAGGGCTGTCAGATAGAGTCGCCCCGCTTTGTCGGCGTACTCTTCGCCCTGTCCTCGCGGCGAGATCGGATTCCAACTGCCGCGTGTGTCCAAGCCGGGCTTGGCGGTGCCGCCGGTCACTTGGTTTCGCACGATGGCGTCGCGCACGGCGAGGTTCCAGCGTTTCCAATCGTCGCCACCCAAGTTGTGCAACATCTGGGACGTGTAGTACCAGCCGTAAACATTGCGGCGACCATCCGACCACGACGGCGGACTCTCTTCCGCGATCACGTACTTCACCCCGGCCGTCATCTGCTGAAACGTCCTCGGCCAGCCGAGCCATTGCCGACACAACAGCGCTTCAGCGGTGAGCGCGGCGGTCGCCTTGTTGTCGGGTGACGAGGGTTCGTACTTGTAACGTGCGGACCCGGCGGCCTGGACCGAATCGAGAAACAGCGAGGCTCGCTCAAACTCGCCCGGCGCGATTTCGATCCCCGCCATCCGCGCCGTATGCAACGCCATTAAAGCCCAGCCGGTGACGGACAGGTCGCCCCGGCTCTCGCGAATCAGCACGCGATACTTCCAGCCGCCGACGATCGGATGTTGAGCGGTGAGCAGATACCGCACGGCCTGCTCGGCAGACGGTTTCAGTTCGTTGTCGTCGGTCAGCGCGAGGGCCTCGCACAGCGCGATGGTCGCCATCGAGTGAGCATAGAGGGCCGGTTGCCTCCCCTCCTCCTGCCGTTGATCGTGAAGGTCGCCCGTCGCGGGGTCTTGCTGTGAACGAAGCCACTTCAAACCCTTGGCGACCACCGCCGCATGATCGCCGGTTTGATGATTGTTTCCGTGACCGAGGAACGCCAACAGCGCGAGGGCCGTCGCGCCGGTGTCGGTCTTGATCGTGGCAAGTCCCGCGTCCGGATAGCCCTGATGCAGCTCCCAGCGACCGTCACTTTTCTGCTGTCGAGTCAGCCAGAGCAAACCCATTTTGATGGAGCGTTCGGCATCGGGGCTACCACCGAGGCTTTCCAGATTGCCTTCGCGCGCGCGACCGCTGCGGCCTCCCAACGCTTGCCCCACACCGACGGGACTGACTCCCGGCGCGGCGGTGCCCGCCGCGTCACCGGCTGACGTGGTTGGCTTCACAATTTTTTTAGTGGACGCGGGCGATTCAAACTCGATCTCTTCCTGCATCAGCAACTCGAACTTTTTTCGAGGAGCGGCGACAGGTCTGAGACTGGGCGGCATCCAAGTGGCGGAGATCGCCCCTCCATCGCCGGACGAACGAGGCTGAAACACGATGAGCGTCAATGAGGCCAGCAACACGCCGTGCAGGACCATGCTGACGATCAGACCTCGCCCACCTCTTTTGATTTCACTTTGCAACCACGCAAACCACGACTGAACTTGCAGCCGCGCGGCAACAGGCTCGAACTCGATGGCAATCCGACCTCGCGGCAGCTTGCGTTTGCGGTTCGCGGGAGGTTCAGGTGACGACATGCCACATGGTCTCTAACCGAGGTTCGGGATGGGTTCGTAAAGTGGCCGCAACCAAGAGGAAGAAACGCACCACGGATTTCACTGAGGACACGGATCAGGCGAAGACCGGGTTAGTCGTCGAACAACTTTGTATTGCGGGGTTCATCACTAGCCCGACGCGCAAACGAGGGCTTCACTGTTTACGACGGTTTGCCCTCGCTTGCGCGTCGGGCTAGTTTTTGAACAACCCCGCAATCTCACGTTGTTCGACCACTAGGCATGTGGTGAGACGTGAAGCAACTCAGCCTTCGGCGTCTTGAGTCGCGGTCTTCTTGGTGGCCTTCTTGCCCGCGACTTTCTTCGTCGCCTTTTTCTTGACGACCTTCTTGGCGGCGGCGGGAGCGGCTTTCTTGGCGAAGCGGCCACGACCGCCCTTTTTGGCCGGGCCTTTCGCGGCCCGATCAGCCAGCAGCGGGATCGCCTCTTCCATCGTGAACTGCAACGGATCGCGGTCCTTCGGAATCGTGGCGTTTACCTTGCCGTGCTTCACGTAGGAACCGTACTTGCCTTCATAGATGCCGACCGGTTCATCGTCGTCGGGATGCTTGCCGAGTTCCTTGAGTGGCAGGACCGGGCCTTTCACTTTCTTGGCCGCGATCAGTTCGAGTGCCTTCGCGAGATCGACCGTCAGCACGTCATCGGTCTTGCCGAGTGACGCGAAGACTTTTTCGTGCTTCACGTAGGGACCGTACATTCCGACGCCCGCGTTCACGACATGGCCGGTCTCGGGATGATTGCCCAAGAAGCGGGGCAGGCTGAGATAGGCGCAGGCATCTTCAAAGTTGAGCGTCGAAGGATCGCGGCCCTTGGGGATCGAGACCCGTTTCGGTTTCGCACCGTCTTCCCCAACTTCGCCCAATTGCAGGTACGGGCCGAAGGGACCAATCAGCAGGAATATCGGAAGGCCCGTTTCCTCGTGCGTCCCAAGCGATTGAGGCCCGCGTTGTTTGAGTTCGATCAGTTTCTCGGCGATTTCGTTCGTCACGTCACCGGGAGCCATGTCCGGAGGCAACGACGCCGTGACCGCCACGCCATCTCGTTCGGTTTCGAGGTACGGGCCGTACTTGCCGACGCGGATGCGCGGCGTCAGTCCGGCGAATTCGAGCGTACAAGCGGTGCGCGCATCAATGTTCGCTTCCTGAGTCTTCACCTGTTCATCGAGTCCCTCCGTCCCGTTGTAGAACTGCTGGAGGTACTCAAGCCGGTGGCCGTCTCCGTTGGCGATGTCGTCGAGATCCTGCTCCATCTTCGCGGTGAAGCCGAGATCGACGAGCTTCGAGAAGTAGTTCTGAAGCAACTTCGTGACGGCGAACGCGGTGAACGTGGGGATGAGCTGGTTGCCCGTCTTCGTCACGTACTTGCGGTCTTGAATCGTGCCGATGATCGACGCGTAGGTACTCGGCCGACCGATGCCGTCCGCTTTGAGTGCTCCGACCAGCGTCGCTTCGGTGTAGCGCGCGGGCGGCTTGGTTTCGTGGCCGACGGCATCGACGGACTGGCAGGCGAGTGTGTCTCCCTGCGCGAGCGGCGGCAGAGCCGATTCGGTGTCGTCGAGAGCGGCCTCCGGATCATCGACCCCTTCGACGTAGGCTCGGAAGAAACCGGCGAACTCGACGTGACGACCCGTCGCGCGGAACTCCGCTTCGCCCACATGAATGATCGCCGTTTGAAAGCGAAGCTGGGCATCGGACATCTGCGACGCGACCGTTCGCTTCCAGATGAGTGCGTAGAGTGACGCCTCGCGACCGTTTAGGCCATGTTCTTCGGCCGTCTTCATTTCCGTTCCCGCGGGACGGATGGCCTCGTGGGCCTCCTGCGCGTTCTTCGTTTTCGTCGTGTACTGACGCGGCTCCGGGCTGAGATATTCGTTGCCATAGCGGCTCAGCACGCACGACCGCGCGGCTTTGAGCGCTTCTTGCGACAAGTTCACGCTGTCGGTTCGCATGTAAGTGATGAGGCCCTCTTCGTAGAGCCGTTGGGCCGTTTGCATTGTCTCGCGGGCGGACATGCCAAGTTTGCGGTTGGACTCCTGTTGGAGCGTACTCGTTTCAAAGGGAGCGGACGGCTTGCGAGTCTGCATCCGCGTCTCGACCGCCGCGATCTTCCACGGCTGCGTCTTGAGTCGGACTTCCAGTTCCTTGGCCGTCGTTTCGTCCAGCAGCATCGCATCGACGCCGTCTTTGAGCTGGCCGGTGTGTTCGTCAAAGTCTTTGCCACTCGCGACTCGCTTGCCACCGACGCTGTTCAGCCACGCTTCAAACGTCGCGTTGGACTTCGTCGCCAATGCCGACTTCAAATCCCAATACGATCCCGACTTGAACGCCAATCGCTCATATTCACGCTCGACGAGAATACGAACCGCGACCGACTGGACTCGACCGGCCGACAACCCCGGCGCGACCTTCTTCCACAGCAGCGGACTCAGGCGGTAGCCGTACAGGCGGTCAATGACGCGCCGCGTCTCTTGCGCCGACACGAGGTTCACATCGAGATCGCGTGTCTGCGTGATTGCCTCCAAAATCGCCTCTTTGGTGATTTCGGAGAAAACCATCCGCTTGACGGGGACTTGGGGCTGAAGCAGTTCGGCCAAGTGCCAGCCGATGCTCTCCCCTTCGCGGTCTTCGTCCGTTGCGAGGATGAGTTCGTAGGACTCTTTGAGCGCGGCCTTCAGTTCCGTGACGAGCTTCTTCTTCTCTTTGGGGACGATGTACAGCGGCTCGAAGCTGCTGGTGACGTTCACACCGAGGTTCGACCAGCTCTCTTTTTTGACCTCGGCCGGAATCTCACTGGCGCTGGACGGAAGGTCACGCACATGGCCCATGCTGGCCATGACGATGTAGTCGCTGCCGAGATACCCGCCGATCTTTTTGGCTTTGGCGGGAGATTCGACGATCACCAGTCGCTTGGTTGGTTTGCCTGCCACTGGGTCGTTTCCAATTTTTGAGAGGACTATCGGGAGAAGACTGACAGATTAAAGTGCATTTCAAAACCAGCCCGACGCGCAAGCGAGGGCTTCACCGTCCACAAACGTCCAGCCCTCGCTTGCGTGTCGGGCTAGTTTTATGCGGCCAAAACCGGTTTTGAAATGCGTTTCAAAGCAGGAACATGAAATGATCGAAAGGCGCTAATAACTTGTCCAAGAACAACACCAACCCGCAGCGTGAGCGAGGACGCGAGACATGCGTCCTCGCTCACGCTGCGGGTTGGTGTGGGGCTGGTAACTCGTAACGTAGGTCCGGCAACTCGTGAGACGTGGCCCGCCACAACTCTTAATCGCCGCTTCTCTTGTGCGGTCAATCGCCCTAGCTACAATGCGGCCCGCTTGCACGGGGGGGCTTCCAATAAGGGATTGTGCGCCGGTCTGTCAAGCGACGCTCTCTGTCGTAAGGCGGTCATTCTCGACCGTCTTACCTCACTCCGTGACCGACGTTGTAGGTAAAGGATGCCTGGATGATCAACAAGTTTTCAGCCTCCGTCCGACGCAATCAAAAGCAGTGGATGGTGGTCATTACCATTCTCGCGGTGTTCGCATTTCTCTTCGACGACCTGACCCGCAGTTCGCAGGCGGGAGCGGGTGGAAGCGTGATCTTTCTCGCCGCCCTCTGCGCGGGGGGAATGGCGATACTCGGATATCGACGCGGTCAGACCACCGAGTTTGCCGTGACCGGATTAGTTGTCGGTGCTTTGGTCGCCTTTATCTCAATGAGGTCTTCTGGGCCGCCGGTCGTCGTCAAAACCAATGTCGGCAGTTACACGAGATCGGACCTCAATGTGTTCCGATCAAAGCGGCTCAAAGTGGACCATTTTCTCACGGCGGTGGCTAAGGCAACGGCCAATGAACGCGGTGTTCCACGATTCGGCTCCGTCGATGACGGCTCGATGGTCTCATTCGCCCTCTTACAGCGAGAGGCCCGGCGCATGGGTGTCTCGCTGAAGGACGATTCGGTCAATCAGTTCCTCAAGAAGGCCACTCAAGGAAAGTTAAGCCCGGCGGACTACAAGGCCGCACTGCGTGAGGCCGGGTTGTCCGAGGGGGAACTGTTCGACAGCGTGCGGCAAGAGCTGGAAGTGCAGATGGTCGCCCAGTTGATCTCGGCTCCGGCTGAAGCTCATCCGACGATGGCCCAATTCACGCGAGGTGCTTACAGCGGTCGCATTGCTCAACAGACGCCCGAACAATTGTGGCGGTCATTCCAGAAGCTACATGTGCGGCAAGCCCTCTCGACGGTTGCGATCCCCATCGCAGAATTTGCCAAGCTCGTTCCAGATCCATCCGAGGGCGATTTGCGAGACTTTTTCGAGAAGCACAAGAACAGCTTCGCCGACGAACAAGGAACGCCCGGCTTTCTCGAGCCGCCCAAGGTCCGGCTCGCGTACCTCGTCGCGGCCAATCTCGAAGCCTACGAAAAACAAGTGCCCGAGATCACGGACCAAGATGTGGCCGACTACTACCTCGCCAACAAAGAGTCATACCGCGTGTTCGACATCCCCGAACCTTCCTCGAAGCTGCCGGACCTGAATTCGAATGCGTCCTCGAATGGCCTGGCTGATTCCGCTCCCGCCGACGCCACAAAAACTGACAACGCTGCCGAAGACAACGCTGCTCCCCCGGTGACTGAAGCCAAGCCGGAGGATAAGCCCGCAGAGCCTAAGACGCCCGACACTTCGGAGAAGGGAAACGACACGCCTGCTGAGAAGACTCCCGCCAAAGATGGGGACGCGAAGGACGGCGTTCCGTGCGATGACGCCGCTGCGGAACCGAAGGCGGCGTCCGTTGACGCTGCCAAACCCGATGCGGACGCCGCGAAGGCCGAGGACGCCAAGCCAGCAGGCGCTTCGGTCAAGCCGGAAGAGAAAGAGGACGGCGAGAAGAAATCTGAGGACAAGTCGCCTCCCGCCCCTGCGCTTCCTTCTGACGACAAACCGACTGCGGCAGATACTTCGGAAAAGCCGCCCGCGCTGGACTCACTCCCAATGCCAGCTCCGGCCGCGCGCTATCGCGAACTCGATGACGACCTGAAAGAGCAGATTCGGGAAACGGTTCGCACGGACAAGGCGCTCGCCAAGATGGGCGAGGTGTCGGACGCGGCTCTGGAAATGATGATGGAACTGAGTCTCGACTACATGTCGGTGGAACTGAAGGCGAGAGACCAAGCTGCCAGCAAGTTTGCCGCCTTGTTGAAAAACTACGCTGAAAAGCATGGGCTGGAATACAAGGAGACAGAAGAAATGTCTCAACTGGAAATGATGACTTCACTCGACGAACGAATCGGGAGCGCAACCGATCCCGTTTCGGCAACGGGTGCCTCACGAAGCCGAACGTCTGTGGCTGAAGAAGTGTTTGAAATGGAAGGCTCGGGACGGGGCTATCGACTCTCAAAGTTCTCCCCGCGCCGTGCGGACATTCCTCGTGGAGCCAGGTACACCTACTGGAAAACGCTGGAGGTTCCCGCCAAGCCTCCTGAACTCAAGGATGCCCTTGTTCACAAGAAAGTGCTTGAAGCTTGGAAGCTTGAAAAAGCCCGGCCGCTGGCTGAGAAGCGGGCCAATGAGTTGGTGGCCCTCATTAAGCAGGGTGAGGCCGACATTGCGGGGGCACTCTCAGGGCAGACCATCAACGGCACGAACGATTCGATCGCCGCGTCGATTCGCGAGACCGCCAAATTCTCGTGGCTCAGACTTCCCCAGAGCCTGCCTCAGTTCGGCCTGCAACAGCCCACGGAATCGACGATCGACGGGATTGGTCAACCCGGCTACCCATTCATGAAGACGATCTTCGATGACATGCAGGACGGTGACGTGAAAGTTGTCGCCAACGCCTCAAAAAGCTCGTTCTTCGTGGTGCGGGTCCATGATCGAGACGGCGTGACCACCGAAGTTGAAGGAGTCACCTCGCTCGCCGATTTGCAGAAACAATTCCTGCGGGAACAGTTCTCCAATTTCCTGCCGACGCCGTACGAGTTCATCGGGGCCGTAATTCAGGCCAATGTGGACAACAGTTGGCGTGCCGGCTTCCGGCAACGATTCGGGATCGATTTTGAATCGAACGCGGCGCTGGTTCCGGATGAAGAGTGAGCCTGCTGAAGAGTGCCCAGCAAGTTCAGCCCGACTTGCTGGACAATCCCCAACGCTGGCAGTAATAGATTTCGTAGTGTGCAACGCCGCTGGGCCGACCGGTTTTCCGACCTGACTTGGTGAAATGCGACTCCATGAATGACACGTCTGTGGCGATGATCGAGGCAACGGGCCTCAGCAAGTTTTACGGTCCCTTTGCAGCGACACAAAACGTGTCGTTCTCTGTCCCGCGCGGCCAAGTGGCGGCGTTCTTGGGACCGAATGGTGCAGGCAAGTCGACGACGATGAAGCTGCTCACCGGCTTTCTCGCTCCCACTTCGGGCAGCGCGAAAATCGGCGGCTTCGACGTGGCGACCGATCGCCTGAAAGCGGCCGAGATTCTGGGATATCTCCCGGAAAACGGGCCGCTCTACTTGGAGATGACACCCTCCGAGATCCTCAAGTTCTTGGGAGCGGCACGCGGCATGTCGTCCGAGCGACTCAAGGAACGTCTGGAGTTCGTCGCGACCAAGTGTTCGCTCAAAGGTGTCTGGGGCAAGCCGATCGCCAAGTTGTCGAAAGGCTTTCGGCAGCGCGTCGGCATGGCTCAAGCCCTCCTGCACGATCCGCAGGTCTTGATCCTCGACGAACCGACGAGCGGTCTTGACCCGAATCAGACTCACGACGTGCGCGAGCTGATCCTGAGCTTGGCCAAGACGAAAACGATCCTGCTCTCCACGCACATCCTGCAAGAGGTCAAGGCGGTGTGCAGCCGCGTGATTCTCATCAACGAAGGGCGTGTGGTCCTCGACGGCAGCGTTGAGGACTTGGATCAGGGCGGCCAAGGCATGGAAGGTCGCTTCCGCCAACTGACGGGTGCCGGGCGTTAGCAGCATTGTGAAGGACGTAGGGTAAGCGTCTCGCTTGCCCGTCTGTCACAACGGGCAAGCGAGACGCTTACCCTACGTCATCTCCAACTTGCTGGCTTCAGCAGGTGCCTGCTATGTCGCACGGTGCGATCAAGCGGGTTTGATTTGTTTCAGTCCTTCCACCGTGATGTTCATCGAGGTCTCTCAGCGATGCGAAGTCATGTTGTTCTCGCGGTTTTCAAACGAAACTTCTGGAGTTACTTCTCCGGAATGATCGGCTATCTGTTCATCGTGGCCTTCGTGTTCGTGGGGGCGTTTGCCGCCTTCCAAGAGAAGTTCTTCACGAACAATCTCGCGACGCTCGACCAGCTCAACGAGTGGTTCCCGCAACTGCTGCTGTTCATCGTGCCCGCCATCACGATGGGCGTCTGGTCCGAGGAACGAAAACTCGGCACGGAAGAACTGCTCTTCACGCTGCCGGTGTCGGATCTCGAAGTCCTGATGGGCAAGTATCTGGCCGTGGTGTCGGTCTACACCGTCGCACTCCTCTTCTCGCTGACTCACGCCGTCGTGCTGGCGTGGATTGGTGAGCCTGACGCGGGACTTCTGTTTGCCAATTACTTCGGCTACTGGTTGGCAGGCTGTGCCCTGCTCAGTGCCGGGATGGTCGCCTCGTACCTGACAAACAGTGCCACGGTCGCGTTCGTACTGGCGTCACTGATTTGTGTGTTGCCGATCGTGGTGGGCTTGGTCCCGATTCCGGCTCCGCTGCAAATGCTCGTCGGTAACGATCAGTTCTTCGAGCAAATGAGTCTGCCTCGGCAGTTTGCTCCATTCGGAATCGGCCTCATCGAAGCCAAAAGCGTCCTGTACTTCCTGTCGTTTACGGGGTTCATGCTCTACGTGAATCTGGTGCTGATTGGTCAGCGACATTGGAAGGGTGGCGTGCGCGGAGCCAGCATGGGTTGGCAGTACGCCGCACGCGGAGTTTCCTTGGCGCTGATCCTCGTGAGTGGCAACGCACTCCTTTCTGGGAGCAGCAAAACAGTGGATATGACCGGTGAGCAAGTCTTCACGGTGGCCCCGACGACGAACAAACTGTTGGGCAACTTGAACGCCAAGCGTCCCGTCACGATTCAGGCCTTCGTCAGCAAGGAAGTTCCCCGCGACTACGCTCCCGTCAAGACGCTGCTCCTCGGACTGCTGTCTCAGTACGAACAAGTCAGCCACGGGAACATCACCGTGCGCGTGGTCTCCGTCGATCCCGCCAGTCCTCAAGCGGAAGAGGCCAAAAAGTTCGGGATTGAAGGCCGCAAGGTTCAGTCGGAACGCGCGGGGCGGACGCAAGTGGACGAGGTCTATCTCGGCGCGGTCATCAACAGCGGGGCGAACGAAGTCGTGATCCCCTTCTTCGACGTGGGATTGCCGCTGGAATACGAACTGACTCGGACGGTGAATACCGTCGCCGCCGAAAAACGTCGCAAGGTCGGCATCCTCGAAACGGACGCCAAGCTGACCGGCGGGTTCGACATGCAGTCGTTCCGCAGCTCGCCCGAATGGCGAATCGTCACGGAACTCAAGAAGCAGTACGAAGTCGAAGCGGTTTCGCCAGCCGGCCCCATTGATGAGTCAAAGTATGACGTGGTGGTGGCCGTGCTGCCGTCGTCTCTCGGTCAGATTGAGATGCAGAACTTCGTCGATTACGTGAAGAAGGGCAAAGCCGTCCTGATCTTCGATGACCCGTTGCCAGCGACGAATCCGCAACTCTCCCCGAGCCAACCCAAGCCCCGGGCGGGCGGCGGCAACCCCATGATGCAGATGGGACAGCCTCCCGAACAGAAGGCCGATGGCGGCAAGGCGACTTCGCTGGTCAACGCCCTCGGCATTCAATGGAACTACGACCAGGTTGTGTTCGACTACACGGCGATGCAAGTCCATCCCGAGTACTCGGAACTCCTGCGTCCCGAGATCGTCGCCATCACTCCGAAGAGCGGTCTGGCGAAAGCCTTCAATCCCGACAGCGAAGTCACCAGCGGATTGCAGGAGATGTTCTTGTTCTTCTCGGGCACGATCAAGCCGCGCGAAGGGAGCAAGCTGGAGTTCACGCCGCTACTTCGCACGGGTGTCCATTCGGGATTACTCGAATGGAAAGACCTCGTGAAGAACAGCTTCATGGGGATTCAGATCGACGACGATCCGCTGCGGATCGAAGACGAGTTCGCTCACGTGATCGCGGCTCAGATTGAGTCACCCAAGAACGCGACCGGTGATCGGATCAACGTGATTTACGTGGCCGATGCCGACATCATCTCCGACTGGTTCTTCTTCGTGCGCGAACGGAAGCAGTTCCACCTGAACCTCGACAACGTCACGTTCGTGTTGAACGCGGTCGATTCACTGGCCGACGACAAGGCGTACATCGCTCTGCGAAAGCGCCGTCCGAAGCACCGCACTTTGGCTCGCGTGGAAGAGCAGACAGCACGGTTCATCGAACACGCGACCAAGGAGCGCCAGAAGGCGGCCGAAGAGGCAAAGACCGCACTGGAAGACGCCAAGAAGCAGTTCGCCGAGAAAGTCGAGAAGATCAAGAACGATCCCGCGCTCGATGATTCGACGCGCACGCAAATGCTGCTCATCGCTCAAGCCGAAACGACTCGCAAGCTGGAAGTCGCGGAAGCGGCGATCAATCAGAAGAAAGAACAAAGCATCGAAAAGGGAAAGATCGAGTCGGATCGCAACGTGAGAGCGGTTGAACGCGGCTACTACGCCGCCGCACTCCTGTTCCCGCCGATCCCTGCCATTGTTCTCGGACTGCTCGTCTGGGTGTTGCGGTTGAAAGACGAATACAAGGACATCGCGCCGTCGCGACGCGCCCCGGTCGGAAAGTGATTGGCCAGCCACGCGAAGATCAGGTTGTGCGTCATTTTGGCATCACGAAATCGTTTGTTTAACCGCGCGGGCAACGCCCCGCGCGTCGAGGGAAGAGACAGGCTACAGCGTCACTCGACGCGCGGGGCGTTGCCCACGCGGTTAAACGAAGTCAACGTCCTAGATTGAAGCGGTCGAACAGATCTGAGATCGACCGGGTTGTTTGGACTGAATTTGAAATCGGACTCCTCCAGCAGAAGCGTCGTCATGAACGAACTCCAACGTACTCTCGCCTTTGTTGCCGTGGCCGTCGTCTCCGTGGTCGCCGCCCGTTTTGCGGGACCATCAACACCCCAGCAGACCGCCGCCATCACCGGTGTTGGTGAGGTCTTCTATCCGGACTTCAAAGACGCCGACGCAGCGAAGTCGCTGCAAGTCTCCAGCTACAACGCGGAGACGGCCGAGGTTCGTCCGTTCAGTGTTGTCCAAGGTAAGGACGGCTTGTGGCGCATTCCGACTCGGCACAACTACCCCGCTGACGGACAGGAACGCCTAGCCAAGACCGCCACGTCGATGATCGGCATCAAGCGGGAAGGTTTCGCCGGACCGCGCGACAACGAACACGCCGAGTTCGGCGTCCTCGATCCGCAGGGTGATTCGCACTCGGACCTGAAGGGGATCGGCAATCGCATCACCCTGAAAGACGAGTCTGGGAAAGTTCTGGCCGACTACATCATCGGTAAGGAAGTCAAAGGTCGGCCGGGCAACTTCTACATTCGTCGTCCCGACGAGAAAGCGACCTACTTCGCCAAGCTCGACATCCAAGTCTCGACCAAGTTCGCCGACTGGATCGAACCCGACCTGCTGAAGCTCGACGCCACACGCTTGTCCGACATCGTGATCGACACCAGTTCAGTCGATCTATCGCAGGGGGCCGTCGTCGAAGGGGACACGAGCAAGCTGTCCCGCAAGGTTTCCAGCGATCCGTGGAAGCTCGCCGGGCTGGATGAAGCCACCGAAGAGGTCAATCAGGACGAGATCAACAAGCTGATCAAGTCGCTCGATGACCTCAAAATTGTCGGCGTCCGACAGAAGCCCGCGAAGCTGATGCAGGGCCTGCGCGAAGGGAAGCTGCAACGCGACCAGTTCTCAGCGCTCGACCTCCAGGACAAGGGCTTCTTCCTTGCGACCGACCGCAAATCCAACCGCACGCTGTTGGTCCCCAAAGAGGGACAGATGATCGCCATCACCAATCAGGGCGTCGCGTATGACCTGAAGTTTGGTGACATCTTCAGCGGAAGTGAGCAGGAAGTCGAAGCGGGCATTGAAGCCAAGGAAGGTGATGCCGAGAAGAAGACCGACGAAGAAAAGAAAAAGGATGAGGAATCGAAAGAGGCTGACAAGCAACCCGAGTCCGACAAGCCCAAGCTGAAGAGTCGCTACTTGTTCGTGATGGTTCACTTCGACGAAGCGGGACTCGGCACGAAGCCGGAAGCTCCCGTGAAGCCCGAGCCGCCAGCCGATCCCGCGGCTGACGCTGCCGCCGATGTTGAAGCCTCCGCCGACGCTTCAACTCCGCTCAATAAAGCCGAAGATCCGAAGAAGGTCTACGAAGCGGCCGTCGCCAAGTTTGAAGCGGATCAAAAGAGGTACGAGGCCGATTCCAAGGCATTCGAGCAGAAGGTCAAAGACGGCGAGAAGCTGGTCAAGGAACTGAATGCCCGCTTCGCTGACTGGTACTACGTGGTCTCCGGCGAAAGCTTCGAGAACCTGCGTCAGGGCAAGAAAACGCTCGTCAAGGCCAAGGTCGCCACCACCGAGCCACCTGCTGATCCCGCAGGCACGCCCCCGGCTACGCCGCCCGGCAATTGATGGAAATATTGTTAGGCCGCTTCACTCGTTATGCCAGAATTACAGCACAGCTTGAAGCAGGGCATCCTTGAGTTGCTTCGGTTGTGGGCATCACGAGAGGCGCAGCTTGAGTATCGCCGCACTGTCCCCATTGCCGACGTTTCAGCAGAGTTGTTCTGCATGTGGGATGATGTCTTCTGGCCGGACGATGCGGCACTACGTGCGGAATTTTCTGAGAGTGAGTGGACAGCATTGCAGCGGTTTCATTCAGTCTTCGTGCGCGTTGGCAGGTTACTGCCCCATCATCCGTTGCCGCCGATTGAGGAGTTTATTCTGTCGCCGCATTGGCTGCAGGTTTCGAGAGCAGCAGCTAGAGCTTTACGGACTATTGATTCAACGCAATGACAACGTGGTCTAACCATGCGATACAGCGAACCCAACCATCGCGCTTTGGTTTCAATCCACACGTCCCGCAGGCCGGGTCGCTGAGCTTGTGTCGTTTGGCCTGACAACGCCGAAGTCCGGCTTAGCCGTCTTTTGAAAAATGTAGAGTAGGCGGCTCACTGCGAATCGGAGTCTGCGCGAAGTGAAAAAAAGAAGTCCGGCTTTCCGAAAAGCCGGACTTCTTCTGTGTTGAAGCACCGTGAAGTCCCGACGCTTCACACGACCGGCTCCCAGCCTTTGCGGTACTCGCGGCCCCACAGTGCGGTCGCGTCGTTGTCGCCCACGATCTGCTTGGTGGCCGGATCGAACTTCACCATGCGGCCAAGCTTGTACGAGATGTTGCCGAGGTGACAGAGGAGGGTACTCTTCTGGCCTTCGCCAATTTCCGAGTTCGGTGTCTCGCCGCTCTTGATGCAGTCGAGGAAGTTCTGGATGTGGTCTTGCTCGCCACCGTGACCGCCGCCTCCCTTGGCAATCTCGGCCCCTTTCAGATCGTAGACCTTGTAGCCGCTGCCGCCATCAAGGTGCATCGATCCCGTGTCGCCGTAGAACGTGACAAAACTGTTCTTTTCGTCGCGACGTGGATGGCAACTGCTGACATCCCACGTGATCCCCTTGCCGGGACTGTTGCCTTCGCCCGCGAAGTGGAAGACGGCGGCACCGGTGTCGGGTGTCTCTTGATCGTCGGTGAAGTGATAGCGGCCACCGAGGAAGCTGACTTGCGTCGGGTATTCGACGCCGAGTCCCCACCGGGCCACGTCGAGCGAATGGATGCCGTTGTTCGCCAACTCGCCGCCGCCCCAATGCCAGCGCCAGTGCCAGTTGTAGTGAACGAGATTGTCGACATACGGTCGCTCGGGAGCCGGGCCTTGCCACAGCGAGTAATCGAGCGTTTCGGGGACCGGCACCGGCTTGCCCGTCCCGATCGTGGTCCGGTTGGCGTCGTACCAACAGCGGGCATAGAGCACGTTGCCGATCAGCCCCTCCTTCATCTTCGCGATCCCTTCACGCAGCCCGGCCCATGTCCGGCGTTGGTTGCCCATTTGCACGACGCGCTTGTGCTTGCGAGCCGCCGCGACCATCAGCTCCCCCTCGCGCGCGTTGTGGCTGCCGGGCTTCTCGACATAGACGTGCTTCCCCGCCGAACAAGCCAAGATCGTGGCGGGAGCGTGCCAGTGATTGCACGTCGCGATGAAGACCACGTCGAGCTTGGGGTCGTCGAGCATCCGTCGGAAATCAGTGATCCCCTGCGCCTTGGCCCCTTTGTCCGTGACCGTCTTCAGGGCGAGGTCGAGCCGTTTCTGATCGACATCGCAGACGTAGTTCAGCTTCACCCCCTTACCGTTGATGACCGCGTTGGCGTGAGCCATCCCGCGTCCGGTCCCGATCACTCCGGCGTTCAACACTTCGCTCGGACTCTCCTGAGCCGAGACCGTGTTGAACAGAGCCGGTGCCAACGTGGCTGCCGCCGCCAACGTGGACAACTGCAAAAACTGACGACGATCCACCGAGAAGGTCTGGTCTGACATGAGTCGGGTCTCCAGAAAGGGAAAAGGAATCGTTTAACCGCGTGGGCAACGCCCCGCGCGTCGATGGGCGAATCAGCGTGCCACACCACAAGACGCGCGGGGCGTTGCCCACGCGGTTAAACGACGCAGATTACATTCAACAGGCCCAAGGTAGCCCGCCTGTTCAGTCGCGGGAAGCGTGGAGAGTGGCCCCGTGGGGGAGGCTTTTCGCCAGCCGAACGAGCATCTGTTGCGAGGCTGATCCGGACGCAGAGACCGCAAACACGCGGGCCTCGGGACTGGTGATCTCGATCTGAATCGTCAGGACATCGCGTGGCAGGAAGTCGCGCACGCGATCGGCCCATTCCACGAGAGCAATGCCGTCGCGAGCGAACAATTCATCGAGACCGAGGTCGAGGAACTCACTCGGATCGCGCAGGCGGTAGGTGTCGCAGTGACGCAGCGGGATTCGTCCGGCGTACTCTTGAATCAGCGTGAACGTCGGGCTGTTGACCTCATCGGACGGAACGCCCAGCGCGGCAGCAATGGCTTTGACGAGGAGCGTCTTCCCCGCGCCGAGGTCTCCCACCAACGCCACGATCGCGCCGGGAGCGAGGACTGCGGCGAGTCGTTCGCCAAACTCGCGCGTGTCGTTCTGAGAGTCGGCCGCCAGGCGCAGTCGCCCGTCGTCGAGATGCTGAATCGTGAGCATGTTCTTCTCCGCGCGGACAGAACTGAATCGTACTACTAGGTCTGAGATTCTTGTCGCCCTGCGCACGTTTCCATCTTCCAAAAGTCGCCTTCATCGCTCCGCGTGAAGAAAGCCGATGGGCGCGGACGCTGATCATGCCCATCGATGTTGGACTCGCACTCGGCTGTCTTCACGCGGAGCGATGAAGGCGACTTTGGCTGCGGCTACGCCGCGTGACCTCACTTCGTCTCGCCGAAGCAGTAGAGCGCCTTGGCAGTGCGGACGTAAATGCGGCCGTCGAGGATCGCGGGCGTCGAGTACACGTCTTCCTTGAACTCGGCGGTGTGCAGCACTTCACACTTGTCGGTGGCAGTGACGACGGTCAGTTGGCCCTGTTCGTTGAGCAGATAGATTTTGCCGTCGCCCGCTACGGGTGAGGCATAGTAATCGTCGCTCGCTTCCAGCCGTTGCTGCTTCGTCGGCTTGCCGGTGTTGGCGTTCAGGCACTGCAAAATGCCGCCGTCTTTGATCGTGAAGAGCAAGCCTGCGACATAGACCGGCGACGAACAGAACGGGACGAGTTTGGGATGCTTCCAGCGAAGATGCGTCTCGGTGGCGTCTCCCTTCGCTCCCTGTTTGATGCTGATGATGAGGTTCTTTCCTTCGTCGAGCAGTCCGCGAAAGTGTTCGTACTCAGTCTTCGTGACGTGCCCGTCCTTGTTGCGATCGACCTGCGAGTACCGTTGGAGGACGGCTCCCTTTTCGAGTTCCTGCTCTTCGAGCGTTCCGTTCTTGTCGGCGTCGCGCAGGGCAGCGACATCATCGAACGGTTCAACGCGGATCGGCTCGTTTTCATCGCCGCCAGCCGCCCAGCCCGCGATGTAGAGGTGCCCGTCATCGCCGACCGACGGCGTACACGACACCGCGCGCGAGATGCCGCGCACCGTCCACGCTTCTTTGCCCGTCTCCAAGTCGTAGCCGACGACGCGCAACGTGGCGGCCACGACGATCTGCGGGCGACCTTCGTTCAGCCACAGCACGGGCGAACTGGCGTTGCGAGGGAACTCCGAGCGGTCAGTCTTCCAGAGTGGCTCACCCGACTGCTTATCGAAAGCCATCAGGAACGATCCGACATCGTGGTCCTGACAAAGGATGACTTTGTCACCGACGATGATCGGAGAACTGGAGGCTCCGAAATCGTTGACGAACGGTCCCATCGGCCGCTTCCACAGCAGCTTGCCGCTGTGGTCGTAGCAATGGAGACCGCACGAACCGAAGAAGCTGACGATCCGCTCACTGTCCGCGCAGGGACTCGACTGTGCGTGGCTGCCGATGCGGTGGATCGGTTCGAGTTTCTCGTAAGGAGCTTCCGCCTCCCATTGCTGTTTGCCGGTCGCTCGGTCGAGGCAGACGGTGAACAGTTTCTTGTCGCGCACCGCCGTCGCGAAGATGCGGTTGCTGACGATCACCGGCGACGAGTGGCCGGGAGCCAACTCGGTTCGCCAGAGCACATGCTTGTCGGGACCGATCTCAACCGGCAGCTTGTCCTGAGTCGCGGCGACTCCCGTCCCGAGCGACCCGCGAAACTGTGTCCAGTCGCCCGCGTGGCATCGTCCCCACGAGGCCACGACGAACGACAGCACGATCCCCACAAACACGATCCGATGAGAGAGAGGCCAAACCATTTCCAAACCTTTCCAAGGTGAACGTGAATCGCAAATGTGACGTTGTAGGATGGGCACTCCTGCCCGTCCGGCTTTGGGTAACCCGAATGATTCACCACGGAAAACACGGAAAGTCACGGAAGACGTTGCGTGCCAGCATCGCATCCTGTTCGACAAACACAGTTCAAGTTGGCAACTCTTCGGCTTCCGTGGGTTTCCGTACTACTCACGTTTTGTTTCTTTGCCGGCCGCGCAGAATTTCGGCAGACCAGATTAGGTCGTGTGGACATTGGTGATGGTTTGGGAGTCATGGTCGGCTTTCCGCTCCTGCCAAGGAAGGCACTCCATGCTGTCTCGCCGTGCGATTTCGGCTGCCGATGGGGTTCGCATCGAACCTCTTCTTCCCGTTCGCGGGGGGGGAACCGGGCCCGGTGAGCGCCGGCCACCGCCTGTTCTTCAAGGCCGTGCTTGGGATGGCTCGAACCGGTGCCCCGTGGCGCGACGGGCCCGCGCGTTGGCGAGTGGCCACCCGGTCCGAGAAAAAGGCCCAAAACGTCCTCGCCTTCGTCCACCTCGCCTCCCTCATGATCCTGCTCCCATAGTCAAAAAACCGGCCAGACTGACCAATGTCCACACGACCTAGGCAGCCTGTTGAAAAAGGGAGGGCGAGGCTCCCGCCGAGCCGAGCGCGAGTGGAAAGCCTCTTGTTTCTTGCGGCTCGACAGGAGCCTCGCCCTCCCAACAATCATTTTTCAACAGGCTGTTAGGCAAGCGGCAGAAGTTGTCAGACCGGCCATTGAAGCCTGACGCGCAAGCGAAGGTTCGGATGTCGAACGTCCTTCGCTTGCGCGTCAGGCTTCGATGGGTACGCTTGTTCTTGTCGCTCGCCTTATCTTCGGCCGTTCGTCTTCAACGTCCCCGGACGTTTCCAGAACGTGCCATGTTGCTCGTGTGTGGCCTGTTCGATTTGAGACTTCAGTCGGAGCGATTCGAGGTCGGCTTTGTTTTGCTTCAACGCGGCATCGATTTGCTGTCGTGCCTTGAGCAGGTTGCCCTGATCGAAATAGTCTTGAGCACGCTCGTAGTGACCGCGTGTCAGGTTGTGCCGATTGACGTGGGACAGGTTGTCGCGGAAGTGGGCCGCGCGGTCTTCGGTCTCCGCCTGCAAGGCCGCGCCTTCGATCGCCGCTGCGGGTTCGGTGACGATGTGTGGCGTTAGGAGCACGATCAACTCCGTGCGTTTGGTCCGTTCGGCCTTGTTGCGGAAGGCGGCTCCGACGACTGGAATCGCGCTGAGCAGCGGCACGCGATCGATCGACTCCATCGCCTCTTCGGAGATCAGGCCGCCGATCACCACCGTGCAGCCATCACGCACCATGATGTTCGTCGTCACTTCGGTCGTCGAAAGGCTGGGCAGTCCCGTTCCTTTGTTGATCGTGGCCGAACTGCGTTCGGGATGAACTTCCAAGCGCACGAGACCATCGGGCGAGATAAACGGTCGGAATAGGAGCTTCGTGCCCGCGTCGAGGAACTGCACGTTTTCGATCATCTGTGCGCCGTTGAAGGCGAGCGTTTTGTAGCTGAGGCGATCGCCGATGATCATCTCGGCCTTTTGCTTGTTGACGACGCGAATCGAGGGAGCCGACACGAGGCTGGTGTCGCCGATGCTTTCGAGCGACTTGATGAAACCGGCGACATCGGAAACGAAGCCGTGTTTCAGTCCGCACGTATTGCCGACACGATCGGCCGTCGGGAGAGTCGCGCCGACACCTGGGTGACGACCATTGAGCAGCGTGAAGTTGACGCCGTACTCCATCGTGTCCGACAGCGTGACGCTCAGAATCTTGGCTTCAATGAGTACCTGCAACGGTGGCACATCCATTTCGATGATGACTCGGTCGATCGCCGCGATCACATCGAGATAGTCTTGCACGAGCAGTGCGTCGCGCTGAGCGAGTTCATCACCCGCAGTGTTGCCGACGGGAACCGGGCTGGTCACGGAGTGCTGGCCGATCTCCTTCGTCAGCAGCGGCGTCAGCAGTTTGCTGAGTTCACTCGCGCTGATGTACATCGGCTGGTAGAGCTTTGAGACGAGTTGGCGATTCCGCAGCTTGATCCGCGCGACTTCGGCCTCTGACCGAACGTAGATGAAGTCCGCCTCTCGTTCGTGAACAAAGCCGCGAGATTTGAGAATGGCCTCCAACGCGCGCTCGACCGTCACGTCTTGCAGGTTGAGTGTCACGCGGCCCTGCACGTCGGCACTTGGCAGAATGTTCACTGCGGCTAGTTGAGCCAGCATGTCCAGAACCTGCGTGAGTTCCGCATCGTGAACTTGGAGCGAGAACTTTTCATCGGCGAGGCTTCCTTCGCTGTGAATGCCCTTTTCGCTCTGAATGACTTTGATCGTGCCTTCTCGACTCGCGCCGTCGCGACTTGTTCCCTCACGACCGCCGGTGCCATTCGGTTCGGCCGTGTTCGTGCGTGGGGTTGGCGGCTCGACGCGGGGTGCCGGTGTTGGGATGAGGTCTGCGGGAGAGTCGAGCTGGCTGACGACCGTCTTCGGGCGCGCGTGTTCCAGTTTTTCGAGCAGCTTGGCCGCGCGATCCAATTCCGACAGCCTTCCATCAACCTGGGCTTGAGCCAGTAGTTCGAGCCGACGCTGCATTCCCGCCAGTTTCGATTCGACCCGTTCTGAGGCTGTCTGGCTTTGAGTCGCCACGTCGCTCGCGGGTTGAAACTCCACATGCAATCGGCGTTGGACTTCGACCACAGGTGGCGCGGGAGCGATCGTCGGGCTGGGTTCGCTCTGCGCGACGAGTACGTTCGGCTTCGCGACCGGCATTTCAATGGGAGTGCTTCCGGTCACTGAGCCAGTCAGGTCTCGCAGATGGCTCACCGCGCGTGCCGAAACGCCGGGCGTGTCGTTGAGACTGGGTTCGTTCGTGGGCGGCACGGACTTCGACACGGTACTGACCGGCTTTGTCACAGCCTGCGTCGCGGCTCCATTCACTTTCGCGATCTGACTCCAGCGCGTTCCCTTCGCCTGAAGTTGGCGGTGCCTCACATTCGCGAAGCAGAAGAGCAGCAACGGCAACGCAATCGCCAAGGCGAGCGAGTTGAACGCGACGCGGAAGAGTGGAGAGTGTTGATTCATGGGTCATCCGTGACCGAGTGGGTGCCGTAACAAATTGTGCCGGGTGATTGTCGTTGTAGGGTGCGTGGAGTCCTCGCCTCAGACCGACGAAGGAAGGCGATTGCAAATTGATAATTGATAATTTCTAAATGCAAATTGAAAGCGAAAGTCTCGCTGCGAGAGTCCCCTCAATTATCAATTTGCATTTGCCAATTAGCATTTTGCAATCTCTTCCAACACTTGACTCATTCGCAATTACTTTCACAAACGAAGGGGGCCACGCACCCTACTCACGGACCTCTTCGTTTTGGCTCAAGGCGTCGCGCAACTGCGTGCGGGGCATTGTCAGCACGAACTCCCGATCGCCCGTGGTGAACACGACGCGCTGTGATTCCACGGACGCAAGCTGATAACGCTGGCCGTTGACCGTCACGACTTGGCCTACGCTGTACATCCGACCGTTGATGATGGCCACACGCCGAGTGCGACTGACCATCGTGCTTTGAAGTTCCAAGCCCGTCGCGACCGGGCGTTCCAGTACGACCGGCTTCGCTTCCGTCTCATCGAACTGATCGGGTTCAGCCTGCCTCTGCACCGGAAGCGAATCGTCTTCCCGTGTGAAGGGCTTGCGTGCGAAGGGATCACGTGTGACGAGCGACAGGTCGGCCGGACGGAACAGCGGATCGGTTTCCAATGACTCCGCCAAGCTCCTCCAAAACGGAGAGCGGTCTCCGTCGAGGCGGATCGAATTCGGGGCCGCGCTGGTCGGACTCAGGGTGGTGTCGAAAGCGGTTCCACCAGACGGTTCTGTCTGAGTCGTCTGCCGTGACGAAGACGCTCGCATCAGCAGCGGCACCCAAAAACAACAGCCGAACAGGAACAGAACTCCGAACGCGACCGCCTTCGTTCCCCGCGTGGTCAGGTTGTGCCGCAGTCGTGTGATGAAGTCTCGCATGGCAACGTGGTCCGTGATTCAGGGCGACTCTCTTTGGATCCAGCAACCCCACCGGGCTGGTCCCGGTGGATTCAGGTCTTTGCACTACTTTTGTGTTCACGCGAATCAGTGACGCGAGTCGTGCAAAACCCCGCGAGCCACCGGGGCCAGCCCGGTGGTCTCGACACAATTCCGCATAAACCTTTCATTCGCCAGAAATTTGCCTCAATCGCTCTCAGCAGGAATGGCAGAACGATGCAGTCGGATTCACACACCAACTCCTTTCTTCCATCGTTCTGCCCCCATCGTTCTGCCACTCTCACCGAAGTACCGGGGTGAGAGTTGTATCGTGACCAATGGGGCCAGCCCGGTGGGGTTTGACCATATCACCGTGGCGACTTCGCACCGATGCAGTACAGCCATTCTTGGCGAGGACCGTTCGCCGTGTCAGCCACGCGCAGAAAGAGTTGTCCTCGACTGACGCCGGGGCTGGCGAAGCCCTCCGTTCCGAGTTGGTTCTCGGCGACCAATTCATATTGCTTGGGGGCCGCACTGAAGACGGTCGTCTTGCCGGACATGTCGGTCGAAAAGATGTGGCCGTCGGAAAGGACCGGCGACACACGGAAATTGCCGCCGATCCGTTTCTCCCACTTCTTGGTGCCGGTCTGGCCTTCATAACAGCGAGCGATGCCATCGTCGTTGACCATGTACAGATGCCCCTCATGAGTCAGCAACGACGGACAGTACGACTTCGCGTTGTTCTTCCGCCATACGACCGAGCCATCCGGCTTGACGGCCAGCGTCTCTTGTTCGGGATAGCCGCCGCTGGCGAAGACCAAGTCGTCGGCCACGACCAGCGTTCCGACGGCCGCCTCCGCCGTGCCGGGTGTGGACCAGAGCGACTCGCCCGTGAGCGGATCGAAACTCGCGACGAGGTTCCCGCCGCACAGCACCAATTGATCGCGACCACCCAGCGAGACGACACGCGGCGAGGCATAGCTCGACTTGGCCGGTCGCTGCTTGCGCCAGACGATGTCGCCGGTGAGACGATTCAGCGCGGCGACAAATCCGCCTTGCCCATGATCCGCCGCGATCAGTACCAGCGACTTATGCAGCGTGGGTGATGCCGAGTATCCAAACTTCGATCCGAACGAGCCGACCTCGGTCTGCCAGACTCGATTGCCCTCCAGATCGAGGGCCGTCGCCCAGATCTTGCGATCATTCAGAAAGAGGGCGAACAGTCGCTCCCCGTCGCAGGCGATCGTGCTGGTGGCCTGAGTGTTCTCCCCGTGCATCGCGGTCTCAAACTGACCGCGATGCAGTTCCTTCTGCCAGACCTGCCGACCGTCCGCGCGATCGAGACACAGCACCGACTGAACCTGTTGTTGCTCATCAGCCGTTTCCAGATAAACCCGCTCTCCCACGATTGTCGGCGATGAGTGGCCTCGCCCCGGCAACTTCGTTTTCCAAACCACGTTCTCAGTCTCAGACCACTCCGTTGGCACCGCAGGCCCGGTCGAAACTCCATCCGCGTTGGCTCCGCGCCACATCGGCCAATCATCGGCAGACCAGTTCAAATCGGGGACATCCGCCGGCTGAGCCGTCGCCATCGCAGCGACCTCTGGCATCTTCGGAACGGGAGATCCGGAACGCCGACCGCAACCGCTCAAACTCACTGTCAACAGACCGACCAACAACAGACGCAGCATGAAAAGGTGATCCCGACGGGAGTGGAGGGTGATTTCTATTGTCCTTAGGCGAGCGGCAATAGTTCGCGTACGCGCAACGTAGGATGGACGCCCCGTCCGTCCGGCTCTTCTGGGTAAGCTCGGACGGACGGGGCGTCCATCCTACGGGTAAATTATTTCCTGACGCTCGCCTTACATGAATACGGGCGAGTGACGCATGTTCGGCTCGCTCACTGACGCTAAGTCGGCCGCGATCCACTCGATTCAAAATGGGCGAGAATGTCCGTGGCGAAACGTTCCGAGTAGCCCGCGAGGAAGCACCAGAAGATCAGTTTCGCATAGTCCGTCGCTTCGCCGTGAATGCTGAACAGAACCTCGATCGCTTGCACGGCGGACGGCAGCTTGTCGGAGACGAACTTGGGAAAGAGGTCCCCCGTCAGCAACCCCGAGATGAACAACACATACGTCAGGGTGGCCAAGATTCCTCCGACGAGCGGCGACAAAAACGTGTAGACCCACGACTTCGACAAGAGCGTCAGGTCTTCGTCCGCCAATTGGCCGAGCCGCTTTTGCAGGCCCACAAACCCGCCGAGCGCACCGACCAGCAACGTCATCATCGGGACCGCGCCCACGATGACCGCGCCGAACCAATAGGTCAGTAGCGCACCGGGGATCAACAACGCCATCAGCATTCCCAACGCCATCAGCAAGCGGTTGCTGACACAGATCAGAAGCTGCATTCGCTCAGGCGTCAAAGGCGGTTTGTCAGGCATGGCAATCTCAACGGAATATTCACACGGTCGAAGGAACTGGTCCGCAACAACGTCCCCGTTTGGCAGAGTTGATTCTGTGAGCGGCAAGGCGCTAGCCCAATGGCACTGACTTTAGAACCGATCGAGTAGCGGTGCGGCGCAAGCCGCCCGGTTTTGTCGAGTTTGCTCTCGCTTCAACCGGACGGCTCGCGCCGTACCGCTACTGAAAGTCAGTGCCATTGGGCGCTAGACGCCGGTGGATGGAGTTGTGTTTCCTACCAAAGAACCGGCGGCTAGCGCCCAGCCGCTCACGGGAAGTTATTGCGTGCCCGTTCCTTAGCGGCAAGATTACGTTGTTCCGAACAGGTCGGGACTGTGTGCAATGCGGGTGAAACCTCTCCGGCGGTTGTTGAAAACAGAAATGCGAGCGGCCCACATCGACCGCTCGCATTTTTTGAATCAACAGACCGAATCATTCGGGGCGTCGGGGCCGCTCGGGCCGTTCACCCCCTTGGCCTGAACGTCCACCGCCGGGGCCATTCTGAGAACCTCCCGCGCCACCCCGAGGCCCGCCACCACCGGGACCGCCTTCTCCTCCCGGCCCACCGGGACCAGAGTGTTGTTTCATGAAGTCGTCGATGAACTTTTGCAGTTCGTCCTTGCTGAGCTTGCCGTCTTTGTCCGCATCAAACTCGAAGGCATGTTCCAACATGCGTTTGGGATCGGGACCTTGTGGTGGACCGCCCTGACCACCGGGGCCGCGTTGAGCTCCACCGCCGGGTCCACCTTGTCCGCCACCTTGTCCGCCACCCTGACCACGCCCGGGACCACCTTGGCCTCCGCTATTTTGGCCGCCACCACCGAGCCCTCGACCACCGGAGCCGCCCGGTCCTCCTTGGCCACGTCCACCTGCTGATCCGCCGCCTTGACCTTCACCCCCCGGACGACCTCCACCGGGACCACCCTGATCTGGGCGGCCACCTTGAGGCCGGAACTCTTCCTCAGTCAATTTGCCATCTTTGTTCTTATCGAGCTTCGACAAGGCTTCCGCCGCGTTCTTCAGCTCATCGGCCGAGATCGCTCCATCATGATCGGCATCGAGCGCTTCGATGACTGGACTGGGTGGTCGTCCACCACCAGGACCGCCACCGCCGGGAGGTTGTGCCATTGCCGTCGCCACTCCAGCAGCAGCCACCAAGCCGAGTACCCACGTCCAATGTTTCATTGCTGTTTCCTTCACGATTTCGATCCGACGTACACCACGAGCGCGTCGCACGGGTGATGACACTGCGTCACTGGCCGACATGAACCCCAGTGGTCGGCCAACTTGAGATTGCGGGGTTGTTCAACAACTAGCCCGACGCGCAAGCGAGGGCAAACCGTTGTCGAAAGTGAAGCCCTCGCTTGCGCGTCGGG
>JAYSQC010000340.1:0-9072 GCA_043721755.1 Schlesneria sp. | reverse complement strand
GGCATGGCGCTAGCCGCCGGTCGTTTTCGCCTACAACGGCGGCTAGCGCCATGCCGCTCACTCAAGCATCCAACACAAATGGCGGAGAGCCCAAAATACAAAGCCGCCCCGCTGAGTTTGAAACTCAGCGGGGCGGCAAAACACAAATCACGACGAGCCTGTGAAGGAATCCGAACGGACACTTGCAAACAGGACCGTGACAACCTCTCGTCTGATCGGATTAAAACTCGCCCACCGTATCACTCTTGCCTCGGGTTGCGATCGCCCTACGGACATTCGTGTCCAAGCCCTCCGCAACGAATCGGACCGATCCATCCACCATGACCCCATGGGCGCCCCCGACATGCATGCTGCTCCATTGGTCGCACCGAAAGTCATTCTGCGGGTCGGTATTGATTGGCATCTTGACGCTGTGAATAGCCCAAGGGCCAAACCACTGGCTATCACCCCAAGTTTGTTCCGGAGTCGCCTTTAACCTCCAGTGCATCGATTCCAAGATCATGAGTGTGTTGGACGTTCCATCGGAAATCTTGTCCATTGGAATCGACCCATGAAAACCAAACACACCGTTGTTTCCCTGGAGGGGCTGTACGCCCATATCCCAAGAAATCGCCCAGTCAGCACCATTCGGAGCGGGGTAGTTCACAAATGGACAGTCACGATGACCGGCATTCACGAAGCCCATGTTGCCAACATAATCTGTTCGCCCGGCGGTGATCCCGTCGTTCCAACTGCCATCCTGATAGCTACCACCCCATCCTCCCGTGGAGCCAGGGCCAACCAAGCCCGGCTGTGGATTGCTGGGACAGAGCAGCGCCGGAAGCACTTTTTCGCGACCTTTTATTACTGAGGCAGGGGCATTCGGCCCAAAGAGGCTACCTCCGCTGGCACCAGTCGCGGGATCGTAGAACTCCAAGTCCATTGAACCATACAACGCAGCCTGGTCAAAATAGGGCAGCAAGTGGACCGTCCAACCCAGAGCCGAAAAATTCGGGGCCAACCCTCCCCCCGAGCGACCCATGCGGTTGGACGGGAAGATCCGATGCACATCGTGGTAGTTGTGCATGGCCAGCCCCAATTGCTTGAGGTTGTTCTTGCACTGAGTGCGGCGAGCGGCCTCGCGGGCTTGCTGAACTGCCGGCAACAGCAGCGCGATCAAGACTGCGATGATGGCGATCACCACCAGCAACTCAATCAGCGTGAATGCACGTCGCCATTTCTTGAAACGAATAATCGGAACTGCTAGATACTTCATGACACCCTCCAACAATTAGAGAAACTGGGGAACCAGAACAAACGTAACATTCAAGTCTACAATGCAATATCGAGAACATTGCTGCCCGCCTTGACCTCAAATTCTTTGGTTGAGGTTTCGACCGTCGAATACTCCTCTGGAAACGGCTTCTCAATTTTTGGAGGCCCACCTGTCATTCCCGCTCCCATCGGCCCCGGTCCAGATTTTGCTGCCGCCGCGGGATTGGCTGCCCCTGCGCCCGACATCCCCTCCATCGCCTTCTTCATCGCTTCAGGCCCCAGCGCCAACGTGATTTTGTATTTTCCGGGCATGGCACCCGACCGTCCATTGCTGCTTTGCATTGAGAACTTGCCATCGCCCTTAATCAAACCGGTCGCGGAGAGCGCCTTCGGATCGGCGGGATTGAGAACAACCCTGACGCCCTCCAGTGATCCCTTTCCACCCGTAACGATACCCGACACGGGATGCAGTGCAGGCCCTCCCGGAGCACATCCGAGCCCCCAAACAGTTACGGAGAGAATGAAAGAGTTCAAGACGAACCGATTGTAAGACATGGGACGCGACCCTGACGATGATGGGATTGAATGAACAAGCGAAAAACGCAACAAGCCCTTTTGTACCACTGCAGTTCTTGAAAATTCAATCTCGGAATCTGAAAATGATGAACTTTTTCAGTTTTACGGGCACTCGGAAAGGAGCATTCCCAAAGCAGGGTTCATCCGGAGTTTTGGGGGGATTGTCGATTCCAGTGAAACGGATGAAGCCGTTTGTTTTCATCCCGAAGGGATGTCAGCGATTAGCCGGGGGTTGAGCGTCTGCGACACCCCATAGGCACCAACTTAAGGAATTGCGGTTCTCCGCCATTTGTGTTGGATGTTTGAGTGAGCGGCACGGCGCTAGCCGCCGGTGTAGGCGAAAACGACCGGCGGCTAGCGCCATGCCGCTCACGGGACACCATTTTCAACAGGAATGGCGGAGAGCCGGAATTGCAGTCATCAACAAGCTGGCGACCCGGCAATCTGGGGAGACTGGCAATGGTAATTCGCGTTCGATCCTCATCCCAAACTGACCTTGATTCGACGGAAATTCTCTTAAGTTGGTGCCTATCAGCCTGTTGAAAAACGTAGGGTAAGCCTCTCGCTTGCCCCTTTTTCAACTGCATTTACGGGCAAGCGAGACGCTTACCCTACGTTTTTCAACAGGCAGCTATGGGTGTCGCTTCGCTCAACCCCCGGCTAATGGCTGACATCCTTTCAGGATGATGACGGTGGACATCGTCCGGTTCTCTCCAATCGGACTCCCCCCCCAAAACGTCGGATGAACCACATTTCAAAACCTGTTTTGCTCGATGGGCGGTCCATGAGGCTGCTCATTGCGCCGGTTTCACCGGAGCATCGAACAGTCGCGACACCAATTCGCGTGGCGGGGGTGAGGTGACGAGGCTCACGAGGACGCCCGCCAGGGCTGAGGCCAGCATTCCCCACAGCACGGGATCGACGCCGAGGATGTAGTACGGACGGAGCAGTCCGACCGGACCGATCAATGGGTCGGGGCCGAGGAATCTCAGGACCGACTCATGGAGCGGCAATTTCGGGGCGGCTGCCGTCGCCCAGTTTTGGGCGATTCCGGCCAGATAAAGTCCGATGTGAACGACGAAGCCTGCGGCCATCGCGGACAAAACTCCGGGGGCCGTCGCGCGTCGCCAGTAGCAGGCCATGAGGACCGGCGTCATCATCGAGGCCGCTCCGAGCGAACTGCTGAGCACGACGAGAGCCTGCAAATACTGAGGCGGCCTGAGAGCGACGAGCACTCCAAACACACCGACTCCCACCATCGAGATCGTTGTCGCGCGGCGAACTTGAAGTTCGGTTGCCTTGGGATTCCACAGTTTCACGTAGATGTCCTCGACCAATCCCGAGGCGATCACCAGCACGAAGCAGCTTACGGACGCCATGATCGCGCCGAATGGAGCCGCCAGAATCAGGCCGCTGAGGAACTGTCCAAACGGCAGGCCTTGCGTCACGAACAGCGACATGCGCGGGATGACTTCGTCCGACTGCTTCAGTGTCAGATCAGGCAGCAGCGTGTGGGCCGCAATGCAGACCATCACCAGCGGGATGTAGATGCAGCAGTTGTAGCAGGCGAGCAGAAAGATTGACTTCCGCATCACTCCCGTGTCGTGCGCCGCCATGACTCGCACCATGCTGGCCGGTGACGAGAAGCCCGAGAAGACCCACAGACAGAACATCGACACGGCCAAGCTCGGCGGGAGGAAGTCTCTTCCGGCCGGACTGTATCCGGGGCCAAAGGCGATGTCGGGCGACTTGTGCTCCATCGCATACCGCGTCGCCTGTTCGAGGCCCCCGGCCATCGGCACGGCCAAGCAGACCAGCAGCAGTACGCCGAAGAACATCATTACGCTCTGAAACAAGTCGGTCCACACGCTCGCCAGAAACCCGCCGATCAGCGTGTAACCGACGACCGTCACCGCGAATACGATCAAGCCGACGTAGTACTTCGCGTCCACCGTCGTCATCACGTCTTCCGAGAATGCGAGAATGCCTTCGCCCGGCCAGGCGTGCTTCATGATCGTCGCCCCTGCTTTGAACTGGGCGAACATCGTGAACGACAGACACAAAATGATGAGCAACGACGCGGCGAGACCCACGCGCCAATCATCGAACCGCGACCGCATCAGGTCGGGCACGGTGAGGGCGTTCGTCTGACGACTCAGATGCGACAGCCGTTTGCCAACGATCGCGAAACCCGTCAGCGGAACCATCATGTACGCGCCGATCCACAACAGCACGATCCAGCCGAAGCTGAACACCAACGACGGAAACCCCATGAACGTTCCGCCACTCTGTACAGTCGCGGTCAAGGCCAGCGCCCACGCCCCGAGACCCCGGTTGCCGAGAAAGTACCCCTCCATGAACTTCTTCTTGTCGATCGCCTTCTGCGCCAAAGTCCCCAACCAGACCGAAGCCACAATAAACAGAATGAGCGCCAGCAGAACGGCAAATCCGGGCGAGGGAACTTTGGACGCGGCATCAGCCAACAGCATTGAACGACTCCTAACGACAACGACCGAAACCTCATCAACAAGACCGCGAAATCCGGTCGTTCCGCTCGCACCTCAAAAATAGACGACCGCTCTGATTGGTGAGCCAATCCCCGACCACTGATAGCACGGATTTCACAGATAACACTGATGAAGAGGGAGCAGTTGAAGGTTCTTGACCTTCGTCTGATCCGTGTCATCCGTGAAATCTGTGGTTCTGCCGTTTTCTCTTGATCCCAGTGTTTCGGACACCACTACGAATCCAAGTCCTCATCCTTCATGAAGCCGAACGCGAACCAACCCGACGCGGCGGTGCAGGCGGCCCACGGGACGATCAGGCCCCAGAAAACCCAGTCGGGAAAACCGAGCACGAACGTCAGCGACTTCGGATCGCGTTCATAGCCCCACGCCGTGCAGACGCCCACCGACCAGACGAGCGCGACAAACCACATCGCCACTGCGACCAGAGCCTCTCGCCGCGCGGAGAGGATCAACGGATGTTCTTTGGCCTCTGGCATCTCGATCATTCCTCTCAATGTGAAGGTGAGGCGTGTTCTGCAAAACGAGCATCCCACCACTGCGGCAATCTCGGATTCAGCCGCTGCCAACCGATCCCGTGATACGAGGGCCTGCGCATTTCAATGGCGATCACCACGACAGTCACGATCAACGATCCCACGATCGTATTCATCCAACTCGGTGCCTCGTTCACCAAGGTGTTGCCAGCCAAGGTCACGAATGCTGCTGCCCACACCAATTCGAGCGGTCGCGATATTCGGAAGACGTTGCAGAACAGAAAGAAGTGAGCCACCACGAACGCGATCACGAAGCCAACCCACCACACCGATTGCCAAGCCACCACCGAGCCGACTGTCCCGCAAAACAGCACGCAGACATCGAGTGCCGACAGACGGCATCCGGGTTTGAACTCCGGCCGGGACACGTTCGACTCCATCACTGGTGAGACTAAGGTGACAAGACCGCTCGCCGTGCGGTCATTCGCTCGAATCCACCTCAAGTTGTTGTCAGAGGGGAGCCGCACGAGCCTAACCGAACGATTCGCGAAGAGCCACCGGCGGCGGACCGCTCTCCATCGCTCAGACAATGCGCGAGCCACCAATTCGTTCAGCTCCGGAGGGGCGACATATTTTAGCGACACACTCACGCGGATATGTCGCCCCTCCGGGGCTGGAGGCATGACCAGCCACCGCCAACCTCGTTGGTTGACGATATCTTTGCCCCACCCGTAGACTCCGATCCGAATCGACATTCTTTTCCGAAGGGACTTCGCATGTTTCGCCCTCGTTCCACGATGTTTTTTAGCTTGGTTGCCTTGAGTTCGCTTGCCTTGACGGGCTGTCCGGGCAACTCAAATATGGCGACCAACGGCGGCAACGGAACAAACGGCAAGACCCCGACCACGCTGACCGGCGGCAACCCAAACGTCATCAAGATCGTGTCGAGCTTTCCTCGCACCGGCAGCGCGAAGCAGCAGACCGATACCATCGTCAACGGCATCAAGATGGCCATCGACGAGGCGGGAGGAAAGGTCGGTGAGTTCACGATCGAGTTTCTGGATCTCGACGACGCCACCGCCGCTGCCGGCCAGTGGACGGCCGAAGCCGAGACCTCGAACGCCGATCAGGCGATCAAGGATGCCGACGTGATGGCGTATATCGGCACGTACAACAGTGGAGCGGCCAAAATTGCGATGCCGATCCTGAACCGTGCCCAGTTGCTCATGGTCAGCCCGGCGAACACCTGGCCCGGTCTGACCAAACCGGGGACCGGCGATCCGAGCGAACCCGAGGTCTACCGTCCCACGGGGAAACTCAACTACGTCCGCGTGGTCCCCGCCGACGACCTGCAGGGGACGCTCGCCGCCGATTGGGCCAAGGAGATGGGTCTCACGAAGGTCTACATCCTCGACGACAACGAAGTCTATGGCCGGGGCATCGCACAATTGTTCGAGGAACACGCGGGCGAGATCGGCCTCAACGTCCTCGGTCACGAGAGCATCGACTCGAAGGCACAAGAGTTCAAATCGCTGATGGTCACGATCAAGGCGAAGGGGCCGGACCTGATCTACTTCGGCGGGACGACGCAGTCGAAGGGCGGCCAGATCGCCAAGGACATGGTCGCCGCCGGATTGACCGCCAAACTGATGGTCCCCGACGGCTGCATGGAGGAAGCGTTCATCACCTCCGCCGGTGCCGAGAACCTCAACGACCGCTGCTTCGTCACGTTCGGCGGCCTCCCCCCCGACAAGCTGACCGGCGCGGGGGCAGAGTTCGTCAAGAAATACACCGCCAAGTACAAGGCCCCGCCCGAAGCCTACGCGATCTACGGCTACGAGGCCGGCAAAGTGACACTCGAAGCGATCCG
The DNA here is from genome assembly GCA_043721755.1 of Schlesneria sp. Taxonomy (GTDB): domain Bacteria; phylum Planctomycetota; class Planctomycetia; order Planctomycetales; family Planctomycetaceae; genus Schlesneria. Next base: position 2,371 of record JAYSQC010000340.1, on the reverse strand, counting down.
TCGAGCCGGCAAAAAAGACCGCGCGGCCATCACGCAGGCGGCTCTCGGCATCAAGGACTTCGACGGCGCCCTCGGCAAGTGGTCCTTCGACGCCAACGGCGATACGAGCATGAAAGTCCTCAGCGGCAACGTCGTGAAGGATGGCAAGTTTGAGTTCTCGAAGCTGCTGGGTCAGGCGGACTCCAAATAGTCGTTCGGAAACTACCGAGGGTAAACCATGGCGTATCGCATTACTAAGGAATGTGGAGCGGGTTGGGGTGATGAACCTAAAGCTGTTCCGGCGTGGGGAGTGTCCGAGTCACAACTTCGCCGGGCAGAGAAGGTCGCACCGGGCGATATCTTCCTGCACTACATTGATTTCGCCCACGCTTGGTCTGGCTACTCCACCGTGACTGGTTCGCTTGTGAAAAATGATCGCGACTCTCACGCAGATTGGCTCGCGGCATTGCCGTTCGTGATCCCCATTGAGTGCAGCGTCATGCTCAACAAGGGACAGTGCGAACGCACTGTTTCGGTGCCTGGCCTTTGCGAAAAGCATTACTGGCGTCAGGTAGCTTTCACGGTGATTCCACCAACTGAGGCGGAACTGATTATGAAGGCAATCGACGATGCTAACTCGGTGCGGTCGATTGCGAGTTCCGGATTCTGCGAGCTATGGGAGATCGGAGCTGAGAGCTACTACAAGGGGATCGTGAAGGGCTCAGCGAATGGCAAGTGCTGGTTGTGTAAGGAGGATGTGAATTCCTGGGTGAATCGTGTGAATGTTTCGATGACGGAGACAGAACTCGAATCGATTTGCGACGCATTCCTTGATGCGGCACACATTGTTCCCGATTGCGCCTTGGGACCGATGACGCCGGACAATCTCAAACCGCTCTGCCCTACCTGCCATCGCGTCGTCGATAGGCTTTCCGATGAACGGCGTGAAGAATTACTGCGTAAGAGTACGTTGCCATGACTGGTTCCCGAGAAGAGTTGATTCGCCTGATCGAGCAGTTGAGCGACGCCGACCCTGAGTTGCGTCTGGGGCAGATGCTCACCAACTTGGCCACGCTCGCACGCGGGCCGCAGCCCGAGTCCGTTTGGGACTGCGAGGACGACGAACTGGTCGCGGCAGCCCAACGATTGCTGACTCGGATTCAAGAGCGTCAGGCGGTGGTTGTTTTGCCAGAACAGTGTGAAAGCCGGGGTCAGGCACTCCAAACTTCAAACGGCAGCGGTAGTCACCGTGATTGGCAGTTCCCGCGTTGTTCCGCTGCCGTTTGAAGTTTGGAGTGCCTGACCCCTGACGTGGAACCCGCTTCCCGCAAAGCGTAGGCGGGAGAGGCAAGACAGCGAACGAGTCCCCGTATTTCAACAGGACCAAGCACTCACCCCATGCCGTTCCTTCTTCTCGCCGATGCCGCCAGTTCCACCGCGTTGGAGCAGTTTGTTCAGCACTGCCTGATCGGGCTGACGACGGGTTCGCTGATTGCCCTGATCGCGCTCGGCTACACGATGGTGTATGGCATCATCGGGCTGATCAACTTCGCGCACGGCGACCTGTTTATGCTGGGGGCGTTTCTGACGTTGACGTTGCTCAGTGCGATCGGGATCGTCGGCATCGAGGCCACCACCGGTGGGGCACTCGTCGGACTGGTGATGTGTTTTCTGATCGTGCCGGTGTTTTGTGGTGGCTTGAATTGGGCGATCGATCGGATCGTCTACAAGCCGCTACGCAATGCTCCGAAGCTGGCTCCGCTGGTGTCGGCCATTGGCGTCTCGTTCATCTTCATGAATGTGGGACTGCTGTGGGGCGGCGCGGCCGATGTCAATTTTCCGAAGCTCGTCTCCTCACAGAACCTGTTGGGGGACTCGGCGATTCAGTTCACGGTCAAGGACTTGCTCGTCGTGCTCATCACCGTGCCGATCATGGTGGGGCTGACGTTGTTCGTGAAGTTCACGAAGCTCGGCAAGGCGATGCGGGCGGTTGAGCAGAATCCCGTCGCGGCGCAACTGATGGGGATTCACGTCGATCGCGTGATCGGAGCGACGTTCGTGATCGGCGGCGCGCTGGGCGGTGTCGCGAGCATCGTGTACTCCCTCTACATCAACACGATCAGTTTTCAGATGGGCTTTCAGAACGGACTGTATGCGTTCACGGCGGCCGTGCTGGGCGGGATCGGCAAGCTGCCGGGAGCCGTGCTCGGCGGACTGATCATCGGGCTGGCCCGTTCGCTCGGCTCGGCGTATCTCGGCGAGAAGTGGACCGGGACGCTGGTCTTCACGATTCTGATCGTGATCCTCGTCTTCCGCCCTTCCGGCCTGCTCGGACGCTCGGCACAGGAGAAGGTATGAGCAGCAGTCCAACAAATCTTGGTGAGCCGGGCGG
>JAYSQC010000339.1:0-8042 GCA_043721755.1 Schlesneria sp. | reverse complement strand
GCGGTCATCGGGCCTTTGGTACTCAAAATTGCGCGAACATTGACGGGTTCCGGCGTCTTCAACACAGTCGGTTCAACCTTTCGTACGGGCCGAAAAAATCAACCGGGAACGGGCGAGGTTCATCAACAAACCCCGCAATCGCGCTCCCCGGTCCAGCTTGCTCCATCAACCGAAGGGCGAGAGTATATCGGCGGGGACGCATTCTGCAACGCCGTGGGGGGACAGTCGGTTGCGGCAAAGGTATCGGGCACGCCTCCCGCCGCTGCCAATCTCCTCGGGCAGGTGGCGTAGCCGCACGCGAACCTTTCTGAGACGATGCCCCAGCATGAGGCGGTGCCAAGCATTTGCCCCGGCTGCCTAATGATCGGACGACTTGAGATTGCGGGGTTGTTTAACAACTAGCCCGACGCGCAAGCGAGGGCAAACTGTTGTAGAAAGCGAAGCCCTCGCTTGCGCGTCGGGCTAGTGATGAACCCCGCACAATACAAAGTTGTTTGACCACTAGGTGGGTTGCTGGCGTACCCGGCTTGTCCGTTTCAGACCGCCAGCCTGTTCGGGAGCAGTCCGTCGAGAGACCCGTCAAATGAGTGGAGAACTGTTACTCGTCCTGTTTGGCCTGTGGTTGGCCGATCCCGTTTTGAATGCTTTCTCAGGTTCGGAAGCGGTTTTGGCGGACGTAGATCGAGCCGCGCTGATTGAAGATCTGAAGGCTCTGGAACACGCCGACTTTCGGATTCGCGAGGCGGCCTCGGAGCGGATCGTCGCTCGGCACCAAGCCGCGGTCGCGCCGTTGGCCGAACTGGCGCAAAGCGGTCGGGCCGAGGCTTCGGTTCGGGCGTTCGAGTTGCTCCGCCAGCTTCATTCCGCCGACGATGAAGCGACTTACGAGGCGGTCGAATCCGTTTACGATGCCTTAATCCAGGGCGACAACATTCAGGTGGCCGCGCGCGCTGAAGCCGCGATCGATGCTCAAGGAGCGACCCGCCATCGACGTGCGCTGGCGGCGTTCCGTAAGCTTGGCGGACTCGTCCGGTTCCTCGTTGAAGAGGATCCTGACAAGGACGCGCCGTCGCCTCCCCTCAAGGCGGCGATGATCAACCGCCATTGGACCGGCGGCGACGAGGGCCTCAAGTACCTCCGGCGGATTGAGGACTTTCAACCCCCCGCGCGGTTCCAGCAGCGATCCGCGCTGTACGTCATCAAGGGGCCGACCGGCGCGAAGATTTCTGACGAGGCACTCGCGCGGCTCAAAACGGACTTGCAAGGCGTCATTGCCGAACGCGGCCCCGCGTTTTTGGGAGTGCAACCCTCGGGTGGGCTGGTTGAGAACGGATTGGTCATCAGCCGTCTCGTCCCCGGTGGACCGGGTGATGCCGCCGGACTTCAATCGGAAGACGTGATCCTCGAATTTGACGGCGTCGCCATCCCTGACTTTGAAACGCTTGTCGAACGAATCGGCTTGCGACAGCCGGGCGACATCGTGACCGTCAGCTACCTGCGCGACGGCGAGGAGAAGTGTCTCACGGTCGAACTCGATGAATTCAAAATCTGATTCACCGCCAGCAGTTCGCCAAAGTCCGTAGGGTAAGCGTCACGCTTGCCCGTCTGCTCTTGAGATTACGAGCCGGGCCATTGAAACACAGTTGGCGAGAGGCTGATCGGCACGATGCCGAACGACCAACGGGCTTGACGACCAACGGGCTTGACGGGCAACAAAATTGACGGGCAAGCGAGACGCTTACCCTACGCCCTCATCAAACGCTGCCGCCACACAATTGCGACCAGATATAAGGACTTTCAAAATGGGGGACATGTCAGAAGCCTCGCGCAACGTGGACTCGGCATCGACCGATCGCGAGACCATCCTGCGAGACTGGCCGTTGCTCCACGAGTCACTCCCGCCTGAGCCATCGGTGCCTTACCCCGACGCTCACTGGGACTGGCGGGCAATTCATTCCCGCCCCGTGATCGACTCCACGGCGTTCGTTGCTCCGGGCGCGATTGTGTTGGGACGAGTCCGCTTGAAGTCGCGCAGCTCAATCTGGTTTGGCTGCGTTTTGAGAGGCGACTTCGAGTGGATCGAAGTCGGTGAAGAGACCAACGTGCAGGACGGCTCGATCCTGCACGTCGATCACGGCTATCCGTGCATTCTCGGTGATCGCGTCACGCTTGGGCATCGCGCGATCGTCCACGGTTCAATTGTGGGAGATGGCGCGCTAATCGGGATCTCCGCCACAGTTCTCAGCCGCTGCGTCATCGGTGCGGGAGCACTCATTGCGGCCGGTGCCGTCGTGATGGAAGGGACTCACGTTCCACCGCACACCCTTTGGGCAGGCTGCCCCGCCCGGCAGTTGAAGGAATTGAGCGAGGCTCAACGACAGCGACTCGCCGCGACGTACCAACTCTACGTCAACAACAGCGCCGGGTTTCGCGCGGCACTCGATACGTCGAGTCCTTCTACCTCGCGCGGTCCGTGATGAGACATCTGAGCGGGGCGGCGTCAGCCCCCCGGTTCTTGGGCGTTAGCCCTCTTTGGCATCCGGTGTTTCAGGGAGGTCGCTGTTTTTGAGTTTCTTCTGCCAGAGAGATCGGATTCGTTCGCCGAAAATGCTCTGAGCGAATTTGTTCTTAGCCCGGAGGGCGGCAGGTTGTAGCCCACGGCGTGAGCCGTGGGGAACGTCCCAGATACACCGCTCAGCCCCGGAGGGGCGACACATCCGAGGTGCGTTTCACGCGGCACCCGCCCTTGCCCCAACTACAGAAAGTGCCGCCCCTTCAGGGCTGATGGCGTTTGTATCGGGCCTCACCCACGGCTCACGCCGTGGGCTACGACCTGCCGCCCTCCGGGCTGAAAACAAACACACGCGGGTCGCGCTCGAGTGTTGAACGTGAGGTTCGCCAAGCAAGGTGACCGATACCCGCAACCTCCCCGGAACACCGGATGAGCCATGACTCATGGGCCACGAATGGCCTTCCTCACCCCTTTTCCTTCTCCTCGGCTTCCGCATCGGCCTTGCGAAGTTCCGCCGCTTCTTCGTTCAGTTGTTTGATCCGATCTTCGCTGAGGTACTGCCGGATGAGCGTGGCCATTTCGTCACAGAGACGGTTGACCCGGGCTTCGGCGGTCTTGTCCTTGCGAGCCTTTGCGGCGTTCACCGCTGGGACACGCACTGCGGCGAGGCGATCAAGGAACGACTGGGCATCATCGAGCTTGCTGAGTCCCGCCAGTCGAGACTCCTGTTCTTTCCAGTCGCGCTGTTTGGCTGCCGTCCGGATCAGTCCAATCTGCGTGTTACGAACGGCGACCGCGTCGATGAGCTGCCCTTGAAGCATTTGCACGTCGGCTTCAGCGGCGAGTCTGACGGAGTCATCGGGAACTTCGAGTCTCACGTGGGTGGCAACTCCGGGGACGAAGGGAACTCGCGCCAGTAGGTGTTGCCCGCTGTAGGCGAACAACCACACGAGTGGTCGTTCGCTTACAGCGGGGATCGTTATCAGGCCGCGACGGTCCGTGAGTAATTCTCCGACGAGCGTCTCCAACCGCGCGACGGGATCATCTTGAATCGGCGTTGCAGGCGAACTTCGCAACTCGATGCGATGCGCGACTAGCGGCAACGACGGCTTCGTTTGTGTGGCCAGTTCCACTCGCGTGGCCCCGTGTTGCGGACGCACCGCGACGACGACCGTCTCATTCCGTCCGCGCTGCTTGGTACTGATTGGCGAACGGAGGCCGCTGCCAACGTCGACCGTCATCAATGAGCCAGAAACCTCGGTCGCGGTGAGATACGTCCACGGGATCGGCAGCAAACGCTCGACTCGATTTTCACGATTGCGAACGGAGATCGATGGAACGAAGGTGTCGTTCGGTCGGGCCAGCGTGAAGTCGGCATCGGTTGCGACGAGTGCTCCCGCCCGCAGTCGCACTTGCGCCGTGTGCCCAGCGACTCCTTCCACCACACCGACCGGTCGAAACGTTCGCCAACACAACTTCAGAATGGCGAGCGGCACGTCGCGCGGATCGACCACGCGCTCGCCGAGGCTGTCCAACGCGAGTTGCATCTCCGGCTGCCACGCCCGCACCTCGACACGATAACCCGGCCGAGACGCTTGAACGGCGGCCACGAACCAAACATCAATCGGTTCACTCGCGGCAGCTTCCACACCAACCCGCAGCGTCAGCGAGGACGAGGACGATTCCACGCGGGGCATCTCAACGCCCTCACTCACACTGCCGGTTGTTCCCGGTGTTTTGAGGCTGCCGCTCGCCTGTTCCTGCGGTTCGGCACGCTCGATCAACTCAGCCACTTTGAGTCGCGACAGTCCCACCGCACTGACCGGTTGCAGCCACGGTAAAGACTCCACGCGCAACTGCCACATGGGACCAACACACCGCCGCGCCGCCTGCTCCGTGGCGAGCAGCATCTCGCGCTGAGCCAATTCCGAAAGCGACGGCGCATCAAACGCGATCGCCAACCGGACACGATAGGGCCGCACATCGACGGGCAGTTCGGTGGGGCGATCTACGGCGGAGACGGGTGTCGCGCTGAACAGCACCAGTCCGGCCAGCAGCGAGGCCAACAAACGACGAGTGACGCCCAGGGGGGATGGCCGCAATGACTTTCCCCGTAGGATGGACGCCTCGTCCGTCCGTTCGGTTGTGGAAACCTCGGACGGACGAGGCGTCCATCCTACGGGTGTGCGCCGTCGCAGGGACGAGCTCGCGTCCCCTGTTCCGACACGGTTTCTGAAACGACTTCGACTCACGGTTCACTCACCCCTCTCACGACTTCGCTCGCACTACTGCACTCAACTGAGAACGGCTCCATCATGGCGCGTCCTGCGGATACCACGATTGCAGCGTCCAGCGTTCGATGTCGTCATAGGTGTGCATCGGTCGCGGCGGCAGTCCCACAAGGTGCTTGCGTGTCACCAGAAACTCGTCCACTTCCCACAGCGGGACGTAACGCGCCTCGGTCAGCAGGTCGCCGAGCAACCGGTGGAGCAGCGCGGTTGCGGTCGTCCAGTCGATGGTTCGTTCGAGTTCGAGCAGCACGCGGCGAGTCCGTTCCGGCAGCGGCTGCAACGCGGCGACGCGGGCTTCCGTTTGCAGAGTCAGCAGCGGCCAGATGTCCGCGATCGGTTCCACGAAGCGCGCGGTGCGATAACAAATGTCCCAGTCGTCGCGGTGCGTCACCGCATCCTGCGCTGCATCCTCTATCAGCGTGACTGTCAGTCCGATCCGCTTCCATTCCGCGATCATCGCGCGCGCCGTCTCGCGCAGAACGGGGTCATCGGGACAGAGAAATCGCAGCGTGGGCAGCGTTCCGCCAAGTTGCTTCTTCGCCGTTTGAGCCAGTGCGGCCGCGAGTTGTGGATCGTAGGCAGGCGGCTTCAGCAACCGGTTGTAACCGTAGCTCGTCGAGGCGAACGGTCCGGTGACGAGTCGTCCGTGTGATGCGGGTGCGCCCTTCAGCACGACCTCGCGCAAAAGCCGTTCGCGTGGCACGGTGTGCAGGATGGCTCGCCGCAACTGGCCATCGCGGAGCGCGGCTGTTTTCGACTGAAACATCAGGAAGTGAGACTGGGGCAGGGCGTACTGCATCACGAAGAAACGGCCGTCGTCTTGGAGTCCCTTCAAGTCCCGCAGGTCCACCGTCGGGAGCAGCGTCACTTCCCCGCGCAGCAGTCCCTGAAGCGACTTGTCCCACGAGTCGTACTTCACCTCAACCACTTCGTTGACGTGACGCAACCGGGTCGAAGCGGGCTGCGGCCGCGCGCGATGAAAGACGGCTTGGTGCTCGTCGGCGGAGACGCGCGTGAATCGCTGACGCCCGAACTCAGCCGGTAGCGTGACGAGTGACGACGCGATGGAGGAGGGGGCGATCGGAGAGACCGCAGCGGGGGGCAACGGCGCAGGAGACGCGAGTGGAATGACCGAATCGGGACGAATCGCATCGGCGGGATCGTCGATGCCCCGCTCGCTCGGTTGTTCGTCGGGAGCTGGGATGTCCTGCTGAGGGGCGTCCTTGCTTACGCTGCGGGTTAGTGTGGAAACCGCAGCTCGCAACAAGTCGCTTGGCAGCAAGTCTTCATTCAACGAGAGCGACTCCCGCTGCACTCCGACCGGAAATTGCCAGAGCGACTCGAGGCGCAGCGGCAACCGGTGGAAACGGACGGTGAACTCGGACGGGCTTTGTACGGAGATGCCTGCGACGAAGCCTGCCAACCGTTCGTCAAAGCTCGGCCGCTGCGGATCGAGTCGCGCGGCCAACTCCGCCTGAACATCGGCCGACGTGACGAGTCCCCGCGATTCCCAATCGGCGCGCCGCAGCTTGAGCGTGAACTTGATCTCGCGCCCCAGATCGGCCGGCTCCCACGCCTCGAAGTAGGACGAGCGATACCGGACGCCCTGTTCGCCGATTCGCGTCGGTTCGAACAGCGTTTGAGTCATGAGCAATCTAGCCCGTTCCTCGGCGGCAGTTGGAAACGGGCCACTCGCGGCGGTGTTTGCCACACGCAGCACGCCGACACGCACGCTCTGATGCCGATCAGTCAGTTCGCGGTGAGCCTCTTTCAAACCGGGTGCCTCGGGCCAGATGCGAGCGGCCCGTTCGATGCTCTGTACGGCGGCAGAAGCCTCGCCACGTGAAACTGCTGCGCGCGCCTCACCGATCGCCGCGTTCGCCTGTCCGGTCAACGCTCCCCGCCATTTCTGAACGGTTGCATGTTCCGGTTCGAGTGTGGCCAGGCGGCTGACATAGTGGCGGGCTTGGCGGTAGTCCTGTCGTTCGATGAGCGGCCCAACCAAGCGATCCACAACGCTCCCCATCTGAACCGACAGACCAATGACGGTCCCGCCCGGTTTCCAAATCTCTTCGAGCAACCGCCACGCGCCATTAAAGTCGTTGCGGGCCACCTGAAGCTCGGCGTCCTTCAAGACCAACTTCACATAGGTCTCATCGAACTTCGGCCACGAGGGAAGCAGGATGTCGTCCTTTTGAGCGGGGTCCGGTTTGGGAAAGTCTTTCGGCCGGGCGAATCGCAGTTTCTTGCGGATCGCCACCAAGTCTTCCTCCCACTCCTTCGACTCCTTCGTGAGCGACTCGATGCTGTTCTCGATCTCCGATTCTCGTTTCTTCGTCGCGGCCGTCCGTTTGGAGGCGGGAAGTTTTCTCAGTGCCTCACGCTCGTCGCGCAGCTCTTGGCGTCGAGTCGTCAGAGTCGCGATGGTTAAGACGGCGGTCGTCTCGTCGTCTGCCACCTCTTCCCGAATGCGGGCGTTGTTGTCGCGATGCCGTCGTCCCACGAGCAGCATCAGATCGTACGCGAGCGACACGCGGCCCTCGGCGATCAGCAGCTCGACCCGCCGCAGCACCAAGTCTTCGTAATGCACGATCCTCTGAATGAACCGCGTCTCCAGCACGTAGTCGGGATCGACGCTGTCGTCGAGCAACGTGACCGCCAACTTTTGAAGAGCCGCCTGACAATCCTGCATTCGGTTACGGGCGGCAGCCAGCGGCACTTCCACGGCGGCGCGCACTTTGTCGGCGTCCGCGCCCCGGTCGCGTTGCAAAAGTTGCTCGGCTTCGGCTAATCGCGCGGGCCGGTACTTCAACGCGCGGAGGTAAGTCACTTCCGCCTGCTTGTGCCGCAGCGTGAGCCGCGCTACCGGATCGGGGCGGGGTGAAGTCGGCTCAACGACCAACACGTCTTCCGTCCGAAGCACGATCCAATCGAACGGCTTGCCGCGCAACAGATCTTCGCCCGACGGCAGCGCCATCTCGTTGTACTTCGGCAGCGGAACGTCTTCCTTGGGTGCTTGAGCGAGTGCGTGCGTGGAGAGAACGAAGACGAACAGGCCGAACGCGACGAGCAGGGGGCGAACGACGTAGTCAGGCCCCGTTCGGTCGTTGATGCCTCGCGCGGTCCGTGATGAGACATCCGAGCGGGGTGGCGTCAGCCCAATGGCACTTACTTTACTAACCCGCAGCGTAAGCGAGGGCGATGACAAGAGGCGTTTCCCTTTGTTTCCCTCGCTTACG
>JAYSQC010000338.1:0-7958 GCA_043721755.1 Schlesneria sp. | reverse complement strand
GGGCGAGGCCACCTGCGTTCGCTCCCGTCGCTGCGCTCCTGGCGCTCTCTCCGGTGACCTCGCCCACGCCGCAGACTTGGGAACCCGTTCTCGTCCCCTCAACCTGTGACCGATGTCCCCGAACACCTGTGACCCTTGTCCCCGGTCTATACAGAAGCCAGCTGGGCCACCCCGCGATTGCCACCGATCGGGTTGTTTGATGTCTCATTTCAGAGTGTTGATGGTTTGCGGCCTGTTGGCTGTTTACGATCCTGCCATGAGCGATGTGACGCAAATTCTCAGCCAGATCGAAGCGGGGGATCCGAATGCGGCAGAACAGTTACTGCCGCTGGTTTACGACGAACTCCGTCGGCTCGCCGCGCACAAAATGGCACGAGAGAGTTCCGGCCAAACACTCCAAGCCACGGCTCTCGTTCATGAGGCGTACCTGCGACTCGTGGGGAGTGCGAATCAATACTCCTATCGTGACCGCAATCACTTTTTTGCCGTCGCCGCCACCGCGATCCGCCGAATTCTGGTGGATGCTGCTCGCGCCAAACAGGCCGAGAAACGCGGAGGAGACCGACAACGCGTGCCACTGAATGACGTGTCTGCCCCGCCGGTCGATGAGGAAGTCCTCGCGCTGGACGCGGCGCTTCGCAAGCTGGCCGTGGTCGATCCGCTCAAATCGCAACTGGTGGAACTGCGGTACTTTGCCGGCTTGACGGGCGACCAGGCGGCCGAGACTCTGGGGATCTCTTCCAGTGCGGCCGACCGGCACTGGGCGTTCGCCCGAGCTTGGTTGCAGGTTGAAGTTCGCGCCCGTTGAAGTGGAATTGGGAGTTGTTTTATTTTATGTGGTGCTGACTAAGCAATTATTTCGCCTCTACACACAGAGGTTCGCTTACACCTGTGGAGTCAGCATCATGGTCGAAGAGCAACTGTTCAATCAGGCTTTGGAATATCCTCCCGAAGAACGCCTCGCATTCTTGGTCAGCCAGTGTGGCGGAAACCTCGCGCTGCAAAATCGCATCGAGATTCTGCTCTTTGCACACGAGAATCCCAACGACTTCCTCCAAGAGAAGTCCGGAGCCGTCAGCATCACGACGCTTGTTTACGATCCGGCCCGGCATGATCCGGCCCTGTTCGATCCGGACCTGATCGATCTGAAGCTGATGGATCCTCTCGGCCAAATCATCGGACCGTATAAGATTCTTCAGCAAATTGGCCAAGGAGGTTTCGGGACGGTCTTCATGGCGGAGCAAAGTGTCCCCGTGCGTCGCAAGGTGGCGCTGAAGATTCTCAGACCGGGAATGGATTCTCGCGAGATCATCGCCCGCTTCGAGGCCGAGCGTCAGGCGCTGGCGATGATGGATCACTCCAACATCGCCAAAATCCTTGATGGCGGCACCACGGAATTCGGCCGGCCCTACTTAGTGATGGAGCTGGTGAAAGGGATCCCCATCACCGAGTACTGTGACGAAGCTGGCTTGGCCATCAAGGACCGTCTGACGCTGTTTGTCGATCTCTGTCGAGCGGTCCAGCATGCGCATCAGAAGGCAATCATCCACCGTGACCTGAAGCCCTCCAACGTGCTCGTGACGGAACAGGATGGCCGCGCCATCATCAAGGTGATCGACTTCGGCATCGCCAAGGCGCTCGAGGAGCCGCTGACCGACAAGACGCTGTTCACCGGCTATGCCCAGTTGCTCGGCACGCCGGCCTACATGAGTCCCGAGCAGGTGGCGCTGAGTGCCGTGGATGTCGATACCCGCAGCGATGTGTATTCGCTGGGGGTGCTGCTCTACGAACTGATTACCGGCACGACGCCAATCGACAAGGCGAAGCTGCACGAGGCCGGTTTCGACGGCATGCGCCAAATGATTCGCGAGCAGGAGCCCCCGCGCCCCAGTGCGAGGATCACGACCATCAGTACTCAGGCCAACTTCGCGCCCTCCGATCGCCGCCAGATCAATCAGCGACGGCTGAGCGATTCGGTTCGGGGAGAGCTCGACTGGATCGTGATGAAGGCGCTGGATAAAGATCGGGACCGGCGCTACGAATCCGCCAGCGCCCTGGCGGCCGACATCGAGCGCTACCTGCGGAGTGAGCCGGTTGAGGCATGTCCGCCCTCGTTCTTCTATCGCCTCAGGAAGCTCTCGCAACGCAACAAGACGCTGCTCACGACCACGGTCTTGGTGAGCGTGGCGGTCATCGTCGGAGCCGCAGTGAGCGTATGGCAGGCGATCGAGGCGACGCAGGCCAGAACGCTGGCTGATGATCGGCTGACCGATGCAAACAGACTGTTGCAACGCGAGGAATCCGCACTTCGTGAGGCGAACGAGGAACGCGACCGCGCCCGACACAGCGCGGAGCATACGCGTCAACTTCTATACGTGGGAGACCTGCGTCTCGCCAGTCAGTCCTGGCAGCGAAACGACGTGGCTCGCATGCGTGAACTCCTCACTCGACATGTCCCCCAGAATGGAGAAGCCGACCTCCGGGGCTTTGAATGGGGCTTTCTGTCGAGCCAATCCAGCATTCCTTCGCGAGAAGTTTTTCGTTCGGATCGACCGCTCCACTTTGTGCGGTTCTCCCCCGATGGAAAACTTGTCGCGGCGGCTGGTGCGGACGGTCAGATTTGCCTGTTCGATGCCACGACACTCGAGCCGATCTCGACCTACTCTGCCGGTCAGGGTGAGGTGAACGGCCTCGACTTTTCCCCGGACTCCTCGACCCTCGCGTCCGCCGGCGACGATGGCACCGTGCTGCTGTGGGATCTCCGCAAGAATGTCCAACGGCTTCGCTTTCGGGCGTACGAACGACTGGCGTTTCAAGCCCTGTTTACCCAGGGCGGCCGCTTACTGGCAACCTGTGGAAACGATGCCGTGATTCGTCTGTGGGACGCCGCCGACGGTTCTCTTCGCGGAGAGCTGAAGCATCACTCCGAAACGGTCGAGGCCATTGCCTTGTCGGCGAGCGGTGTTCTGGCGGCGGCCTCGCGAGATGGCCACAGCAGCCTCTGGGATCTCGAAAAACAACTCCGCATTGGCACAATGGCTCTCTCTCCGAAAAGCGTGGTCAATTCGGTGGCCTTCTCTCCCTCGGGTTTCTTCCTGGCGACAGGGCGGGACAATGGGATGCTCGCGATACGAAGAAGTGGGGATGCGTCGCTCATGGCCCGCCAAACTCTTCCCGACGCAATTCAAAGTATCGCCTTCTCTCCGGCAACGTCCGATCACTCACACTGGGTTGCCGTCGGCGACCGCAACGGGGGCATTCATCTCCTCCCGGTGGACGACCACTTCGCGGCCAGTGGAATCATGCCCACCGATACCCAATTGCAGCGCGGTCGCCAATGGAGCGCCCACGAAAATCGGGTTTACTCACTGGCCTTCAATCCCTCGGGAACGCGTCTGCTGACGGCGGGGGAGGATGGCCTGCTGAAGGCGTGGAGCCTGGATTCTTCGCAGATCAGCAGGGTCTCGCCAGAAATCGTGGGCGATCTCGTGCTGCTCGACAACGACGAGCTGGTGGTGTGTGCCAAGGCTCTGTCGATCTGCTCCCTGTCCACCGGGAATGTTGTGCGAGACCTGCCGGGTCCACCGAATGAGTGGCGCTGTGTCCGGTATGCCCCGCTGGTTCAGACCGTCTTCGCCCTGGATCACGGGGGTCGGGTATTCTCTTGGCGGTTGCACGAGCCAACTCAGACGTTGGTCTGGCAACCGAAGGATGGAGAAAAGGGCGTGAAACTCGACGTGTCGCCCGATGGAGTCAGTCTTGTCATCGAGGTTCAGTGCGTCAAACCCGATGAGAGGTATCTTGAGTTCCGCCACGGGCCGAAGTCTGTTCGCATCCCTTGCAGCGTGGTGTATGCCCAGGCTCATTCGGCCGATGGCCGGTACTTCGCTTGCAACGAATCGGCCAAGATTCGCATCGTGGAGGCCGCCTCGGGGACCATCCTCCAAACACTGCCCGGACACCGGACCACCGTCAACGATCTGAGCTTCTCGCCGGACGGTGTCCACCTCGCCAGTGTCTCGTCGGATCGAGCAGTCAAAGTCTGGGACTGGCGGACCGGTCGCCAAGTCTGGTCCGAGCTGGCGCATGCCAATTCATCGCAGCACGTCGCGTTCTCTCCCGACGGACAGACACTGGCCACGGCGGGGGCCGACAACCTGCTTCGACTCTGGCGCTGGAAACTCGGAGCCATTGTTCTGGAACTACCGCTCGCCGACTGGCCCGTCCGACAGGTGGAGTTCTCGAACGACGGCCGGAAAATCGTCGTCATCGAGCAGGACCATGCCAGAATTTACGACTCCACGCTTCCGCAGTCCCCGTGAAACCCGCGCTCGTCCGGATCTTCGCGGCCACCTCCTGTAGAGAACGCGGGGCCGCACACTCACCGGAAGCGTAAGTTTGAAGTTGCGACTTTTGGTGTTTCAGCCTCAAAGGGGCGATGTTATGCCAGCCGAAGGCAACGCCCTCGGTGGGCGGTTTACCGTGATTTTCAAGCCCTGAAGGGGCGGCACTATTCCTGTCAGCAGCAGAGTGCCGCCCCTTCAGGGCTTGAAGTCGGTCACGTTGCGAACCTAGGGCGGCGCTCCCGTTGGTCGCTTGCCCTGGGCTAACTTAGGGTCGCCCCTTCGGGGCTGAAATCCGAAAACGCGCAACTTCAAAAAGCGTGAGCGAGGGATGGACCTCACGGCCTCGCTTATGCTTCGGGTTAGTGCGCTCCAGCAGCGAAACTCTCAATTTCGGCCGTGCGGAGTATCGATGCCAACACCAACCATCGCGGAGTGGAGCGTCATTTCGGCGAATCGTTTTGAAGCGGCTGACGACTTCGAGTTCGGCGGCGAACGAAAAGGTAAACGCCCCAAGCGACCAGCGGCAACGCGAGCAACGATTGAATCAGTCCGTCGATCCACCAATCGTGCTGGGCAGGGACCACGCGGCCAGCCCCGGCAGGCATGCTCGTTCTCAAAGGCAAGGGCGATTCGGCGATGGCGGTCAGTCCCACGTCGGTGGGTCTGATGACTCGCCGCTGCCCCGTCGAGATCTCGAACACCTCCAAGCCGCCGGGAAGCGGGACCAGGATGTACTCACCCAGATTCCCGGTCGAAGTGATTGCCGGCCAGGCGTAGTTGCCTCCGACATCGTGCTTCCAGACCAGTGCCCCCGTTTCCAGATCGACGCAAATCAGGGATATCTTTCCCAGCAGCGCGATGGCGTAGTGATCGTTGCGTGCGACGAAGTGGAGGGGGAGTTCGACCGCCCCCATCGGACTGGATTCGCCGGTGTGCCAGTACAACAGCGAATAGGGATCGCGCCAATCGGGATCGGGCTTCATTCCGCCCGTAACCAAGTCGATGAGCAACGGTCGCCGCCGCGATGGATTCCAGTTCGAGATCGAATTGGAATGACCGAGACCGTCGGGATGGTGGAATTGAACCGGTGCGTAGCCGAAACGCCCCTCGCCCACCGCACGCCAGATTTCGCGTCGGGCGACCAGATTGAATGCCTTGTAACCGCGAACGATGGGGCCGTTCGGGGTTGGTCTCCAGAATGTTGAGATCGCCACGACATCGCCACTCACCGCGACCATTTCCCCAAATCCCAGTTCCGCATCGCTGGCGAGGAGTTCCGCGAACGGCACTGCCAACTCGTCCCGCCCCGTTTCGAGATCGGTTCGCCGCAGGACAGACTCACCGGTTGGGCGACGATCACGATAGCCGAACGTAAACAACTTGCCGCGATGAGACACGGCGAACTCCCACGAAAAGTCCAGATCGCGAACGACATGCTTGTCTTCGAGACGGACAATCTGATCCGTGACAGCCCAATCGCCATGGACGTGAGTCCCGCGATGCGACGCACGCTGATCCTTCGGAACAGCCGCCTGTCCGTCTCCCAACGGCGGTACTTCTACCTCTCCAGTTGCGATGTGAATCTGACGGACCACGTGTGCGATGTTGTTCGCGAACGCGCGTTGCAGGATGTAGTCTCCGGCGATCGACCAGGTCGCACCGTTCGATGGGTCCATCGAACAGGTCCACTTCAACTGCCCAGTCTTCAAGTCGATTGCCGTCAGCGTGCTGGCTCCGACCAGCTCCGGCGGCCATTCAATGAAACCGACCTCATCCCGTGCCTCCACGCGCCTGATGCGAGGCAGCTCGCGCCGAATCGGCTGCTCTGATGATACGTATCCGAATGGACGCGTCGGCGACTGAGCCTGCAACAGTGACGGAGTCGGACTAAGGCAAGCCAGTAGTGCGACCACGACCGTTGTGAATGCTCCGAGACGGGATCGTGCGGGACTCATGGTCATCTTTCCAAGGCCAATGCCTTTATGAAGCTGAGCAGGATGTAGGGTGGGACCAGCGGCGCTTCGCCGCGCCAGCCCACCACTAATTTTCGACGTTTCCTGATGGTGGGCCGGCGCTCGAAGCGAGCTGGTCCCACCCGACTTTGAAAAAGGCGATGGCCCTGTCATCTTTCCCGATGGGCTGAACAGGGATAGCAGCCTGTTGAATAACCCCACCGGGCTTGCCCCGGTGGCTCGCGGGTCTTTGCACTACTTCAAAAGCCAATTGGAATTGAGTAGTGCAAAGACCTGATTCCACCGGGGCAAGCCCGGTGGGGTGGTTTTTCAACAGGCTGTTAGCCGCGCGAGCGATCACGGACTGACAGAAATGGTTTCACCGCTCGCTTGGTGAATCAACGTTTCATTCCGGCTGTGGTTTGTCAATCGGCTGGAAGGCCCCGCTGGCGGCTTGGCAGAACGATGGTCTGAAATTGGATGAATCAGAGTGTTTGACTTCATCGTCCTGCCCCCATTGTTCTGCCACTTCCCAGCAGAGTCGTGAACTCGATGTCGTGGTGATTCAGGTTGATCCACTGGATGCAGGCCAGTCGTGTGTGGCCGAGGAATCGCTGCCAGTTCGGGGTTGAACGGGGTGGTCTTTACTCCGAAGGAGTTGCGTCTCATCGCCTAGGGTTGCCGCGCTTCGCGGCGCCCCCTGTGTAGTTGTCGGCGCGGTCCATGTTTTGGTGAATGCCCGCTCTTTGGAGGAAGGCTCGATAGCGCAGGCTGGCATATTGCCCGTCGCGGTCGGCGTAGTGAGCCAATGCCCTCAGCGAGTGCGATGAATTCGCAGGCCGACGCCGGGGATGAATGCTTGGACTGGCGGATACGCATAGCCGTTGAAGCCGTATCCCGTGTGATGGTGATTGACCGTGGTGGTGTTGCGGTGAATCACGGTCGGTCGCATTTGTCCGAAAAGAAATTCCATTGTCGCGTCGTGGATGTAGCTGGGGTTGGCGTTGTATTCGGAGCGATTGAAGGGAATCGACCGGTAGACCTCCGAGTACCTCTGCGACAAGTCCTGCGGATCGACTCGCCCAGCGGGTGGATTCGCGGCGACGTTTTTTTCCAGATCGCAATAGACGCCGGGAACGATGATTGGCATGTCGCTGTCACCCGCATCGGATGTCGAGGCTGGAGCCGGAGCAAGCGCCCCCTGCTGAGCCGCATCAGATTCCGATGCCGCGTCTTGCCGGAGCGAGACCCGCTTAAACGTCCCCTCCTTGAGCGAGACGTTCGAGGCACGCTCTGACGTGGGCGCGGGGGGAACGCGATCTCGGGTTTCCACCGCAACCGGGAAGTCGCCCGGTGTGATCGTGATCTTCCAACCCTCAAAATCTTGAACGGTTGGTTCTGCCGCGCAGACCAGCACCGCACCCAGCAGGAACATGGCTCCGCCCGTCAACCATCGAATCACTGTCTCGCGCATGTTTGTCGCCTTCTCAAACTGGGCTCGACGCCACTCCTGTTGAACAACACCCGTGAGCGGCCAGGCGCTAGCCGCCGGTGATTTCCGGCATGACCGGCGGCTAGCGCCTGGCCGCTCACGGGTGTTGTTCAACAGGAGTGGCGTCGAGCCCAGTTTGAGAAGGCGACAAACATGCGCGAGACAGTG
>JAYSQC010000337.1:0-9995 GCA_043721755.1 Schlesneria sp. | reverse complement strand
TCGCCCTCGCTTACGCTGCGGGTTAGTAAAGTAAGTGCCATTGGGCGCTAGCCGCCGGTCATGCAGGAAATCACCGGCGGCTAGCGCCTTGCCGCTCACGTCGTACAACTTTCAACAGGAATGGCGGAGAGCCAGAAAATATTGATGAAAGCGCGATGAGGTGAGAGGAACCGTCTCGTGGCTGGCCCCTGAGGTCATACACCGAATTATCCGTCTGTTTATCGCAATCCGCTGTGGCCTGAGAATATATCCTGAATCAACACTGATCAAAGTTGTGTTCGCCTGCAAGTCGAGTTAGCTTTCGGATCCACGGGCTAGGGAATGGATCCCGCCCAGGCAAGGAACCCACAGGGAGTAGGGGGCAATGCGAACGGAGTTCGCACGGAGTTTCGATCAAGGGGCGTGTCACCCAAAGGAACGGAGTGCGCGCCGAAATCCAGACTCGGAGACTGTGAGCAATGCCGATTCTTGCTCGTGAATGTGCGGTGTTTCCGGAGGATCTGTTGGTCCAGGAGGGGCTCGACTGCAATGCGGAGGCACGCTGGTGGGCGGTCTACACGCAATCGCGTCAGGAAAAGAAACTGATGCGCGGCTTGCATCACCTCGAAATTCCCTTCTATTGCCCCATCGCTCCCCAGTCCTCTCGCTCACCGGCGGGACGGACGCGCACGTCGTATTTGCCGCTGTTCCGCAACTACCTGTTCATGCATTGCGACGGCTACGATCGGTATCGGGCTCTCAAAACCAACGTCATTTCTCGCACGATCGAAGTGGAGAATGGCCTCGAACTCTTCCACGATCTGCGACAGATCCAGCGACTGATTGAGCTGGGCGCTCCGCTAACTTTGGAAGCCCAATTACAACCGGGAACACGGGTGCGGATCAAGAATGGCCCCCTGACTGGCATTGAGGGTCTGATCCTGCAACGGCAGGGGAAGAACCATCTGATTGTGGCGGTCAACTTCCTCCAACAGGGTGCGTCCATCCAGTTGGAAGATTTTGTGGTGGAACGGATTGACTGACCCTCTCACGAACATCCCAATCAGAGTCTGCCAGCCGGACGGCTGCGTAAGTGGAACATGATGGACGATGATGTGAACAGGCCATCGTGTACGCGCGTCGCGTCACGAATTCGAGGACTCGACGGCCTGCGAGCGGTCTCGATTCTGTTCGTCATCGTGCAACATGGATTTGGAACCATCCCGCTGCCAGACGGACATGTCCGTAATCTGATCCGGCAGCTATTTGGAAATGGAAACCTGGGTGTGATGACGTTCTTCGTCATCAGCGGCTATCTGATCACTTATTTGATCCGTAAGGAGTGGGAGCAGACAGGTACGATTTGTTTGAAGTCATTTTATGCCCGTCGGACCCTACGAATCTTCCCGGCACTGTACGTGTATTTGCTGGTGATCGTGGTGCTCAGGACGGTGGAATGGATCGGCACGAACTGGGGCGATCTAATCCTTGCGGGGACATTTCTGACGAACTACCGGCATGCATTCTTGCCTCCGGTTACTAACTGGGACGGTTTTTGGTTCGTCGGACATTTTTGGACGCTTTCGTTGGAAGAACAGTTTTATTTGTTCTGGCCAGCGACGATCCTTGTAGTCGGCCTTCCGCTGGCACCCCGCGTGGCATTGTTCCTCGTTCTCGCCTCACCAGCAATTCGAGTGCTCACTTATTTTGCCTGGCCAGCCTCGCGAGGGCAGCTCGGTGGGATGGTCCATTGCGCGTCGGACCCGATCATGCTCGGCTGTCTGGCCGCGCTGTGGGAAGGTCGTCCGTTCTTCGAGAAAATCCTGCTCAAGGGATCTTCATGGATTTGGCCGACTGCAGCCGCCCTGTTCCTGCTCGTCGGTTCTCCTTGGCTCTCGACGTTGTTTCGCGGGTCATACACGATGGCCGTCGGTTGGTCTCTCAATGCAATCTCGATCACGTTCGTGGTCCTTTGGATACTTCGACATCCGACCTGCGTGGTGGGACGACTGCTGGATTCTCGAGTCCTCCGCCACGTTGGAATCCTGTCGTACAGCCTTTACTTGTGGCAACAGCTCGTCTTGTCTCCGACCAATCGGACTTGGACGGGAGTATTTCCAATGAACTTCATCGCGTGCTTCGTATTCGCCCAAATCTCGTATTGGGTCATCGAGCAGCCGTTCCTGCGTCTACGGGCTCGGCTCCGTCAGCAAGCTCTGCCGGCCTCCTCAGCGGTGGTGGGATCGCCGCTGGGAACAACCGGCGTATCACTTTCGTAACGAGACAAAATGATTGATCGTCAGGCGCGGATTCTCGTGACGGGCCACGGCGGACTGGTCGGATCGGCCATCGTGCGGCATCTGAAGGCGCTGAAGTACTCCCAGGTTCTCACGGCCAGCCGTCAGGAACTGGATTTGCGATCCCCGCACACGGTCCTCGATTGGTTTCACACGCACCGTCCCGAATATGTGTTTCATGTGGCCGGGACCGTCGGTGGGATCTGGGCCAATTCCACGCGGCCGGTCGATTTTCTGCACGACAACCTCATGATGCAGGCGGTGGTCCTGCAGGCCGCCTGGAAAACGGGCGTCGAAAAGCTCTTGTATCTGGGCAGCTCGTGCATCTACCCCCGCGATTGTCCCCAACCGATTCGTGAAGAGTACTTGCTGACCGGTCCGCTGGAGCCAACGAACGAGTGGTATGCGCTCGCCAAGATCACCGGAGTCAAAGCCTGCGACGCGTACCGGCAACAGTATGGCTGCCACTTCATCTCCGCGATGCCCACCAATTTGTATGGACCGAACGACAATTTTCACCCCGATGGCTCGCATGTGATCCCGGGACTCATCCGCCGGTTTCACGAGGCGAAACTCACCGGACAGTCCACCCTCACGGTCTGGGGGACGGGAACCCCGCGGCGCGAGTTCCTGCATGTGGATGATCTGGCGGTCGCCTGCGTGTTCCTGATGGACAAGTATGACGAGGCCGGGCCAATCAATGTCGGGACCGGGGAGGACATCACGATTCGCACGCTCGCGGAACTGGTTCGCGACGTGGTGCATCCCTCGGCGGAACTTGTCTTCGATCCCTCGAAGCCAGACGGTACTCCTCGCAAGCTGCTCGATGTTTCCCGCCTGCATGGACTCGGCTGGCAGCACCGCATCCCATTGGAAGTCGGTCTCAAACAGGCATATCGCTGGTATCTGGAGCATCCCGACGGACGCAGGTCGTGAATTGGACTCACAGCTCCCGAATCGTGGGAGTCGGATGACCAACGCTAATTCCTATCGAGGTTCTGCCTCAGACCGACGAGGCTGCAGCAGGAAGGCCATTACAAATTGCGAATTGCGATACCTCACGCGGTCGTTGATGAGACATCTGAGCGGGGTGGCGTCAGCCCCCTGGTTCTTGGGCGTCAGCCCGTTTTCGAGGAACCGGGGGGCTGACGCCACCCGCTCAGAAACGTCTCACTTTGGGCCGCATGAGGTATAGTTTAGAAATCCTCTCGAAAAAAAATCGCCAGAAGCTCTTGGATCCCTTGACAAGATTGGATAATGCCCAGCATCATCTCGGTGCATTTCGATTTGTTTTTTACCCATCAAATGTCTGCGAACCGTTCAGAGCGTCTGTATTCAAAGTTCCGATTCGTCATTTTCTAGAAAAGAGGTCGTCATGTTGCATCGATTGAGAGTAGGTCTGCGTCGAGGTGCCTTCACACTGATTGAATTGCTGGTTGTCATTGCCATCATTGCGGTCTTGATCGCGCTGTTGTTGCCGGCTGTACAACAAGCCCGCGAGGCCGCGCGCAGAACACAGTGCAAGAACAACCTGAAGCAGATTGGGTTGGCCATGCACAACTACCACGACACCCACGGACAGTTTCCACTTTCAATCGGCTGGAACCCGGCGGGTGAACGTCAGGGCGCATTCTCTGACAAAGTCTTCATGCTGCCGTTTCTCGACCGGACCACCGAGTACCAAGCCACGAATTTCGATACTTTTCCGTGGGATTCGAATGGTTGGTATGGCAACGCCAACATCACAGCACAAAGCAAGCGACTTCCCGTCTTCAATTGCCCGAGTCAACCCTATGAGATTCAGAGCGGTCGGGCCAACTTTACCTATGCCATCAACATGGGGACGGCCGGTGCCAATGGTCGATTTGGCCAAGGAAATCATAATGGTCTCGCCAGTTACGTTGGTGGAGGGGGAGCGAGCGATCGACCTGTCAAGATGGGCAGCATTACGGATGGTACGAGCAATACGGGCGCTTACTCGGAATTCCTCATCGACGGTGCTGGCACTCCCCGAAATCAACAGGTTCATAGTTGGGCAACTGCGGGTGCCACCGACGCGGTGACGCGTCAAAATTGCATTGCCCAAACGGGCTTGAGTGGGCGTCAAGGGATGCGAGGTGCCTCGTGGGCTTGGTCGTTCATCGGCGTTGGGTCGGTTTACACACATACCATGGCACCCAACGATAAGGCGTGCCAGAGTTGGGAAGGTGACTGGTTGGGAAGCAACCTCATGAGTGCCTCCAGTGCTCACACCGGTGGGGTTCACCTCCTGATGGCGGACGGGGGGGTGAAGTTCGTCTCGACAAATGTCGATCACACCACTTGGGTGGCTGTTGGAACCCGGAATGGTGGCGACACGCCAGGCGAATTCTGACGGTTCTTGGTTCACACCTCGGCGAAGTGTTACATGCAGCCGTTCAAATCTTCGAGTACGCGGTACACCTCATCCTGTGCCGCGTATTGTCTTTTGCTGACCGTCGTTTGCGGGGGATGTGGCCCATCGACAGAGTCACGTCCGGTTGAGGCATCACGTTCGGCGATTCCCGCGTCGGTCCACGAAGTCCCTCGCGCCGTATCGAGGCCAGAACCCGGGCAGCCAGTGCCCGTGAAAGGGATCCTTCCACGATTCGTTGACGTCGCTTTGGAAGTCGGTATTCAATTCACGTTTCACGACGATGCCGTTCCCGGCCGCTATTTTCTTCCCGAAGTGATGGGGGGCGGAGTCGCGTGGATCGACGTGGACCACGATGGCTGGCTCGACCTGTTTCTCGCAAACGGCCGCAGTCTCGACCCATCAGCCGCGAGCGCGAATCAGCCGACGTGTCGCCTGTACCGCAATCTGCATGGTGAGCGGTTCTCGGAGATCACCGCACCGAGCGGCGCGGGCATCACACTGTTCGGACAGGGCTGTGCCGTGGGAGATTACGACTCCGACGGTTTTGCCGACTTGTTTGTGAGTGGCTACGGGCCTGACGTGTTGCTTCGCAATGCGGGCGACGGAACCTTTCACGACGTGACGGCGGCAACAGGTGTCAGCGATCCCGAGTGGAGTTCGAGTACTCTCTGGGTCGATCTTGATGACGATCAGAACCTCGACCTGTACGTCACCAACTACATGGACGTGACCTGGGAGAATCGCAAAGTCTGCGAGTACGGCGGGCGTCCAGGCTACTGTGGTCCAGGAAGTTATTCCGGGATTCAGGACCGGGCCTACCTCAGCCGTGGCGATGGAACATTTCAAGAATCGTCAGAGCGACTCGGCCTTCGGGCGGAGAATGGGAAGGGGCTGGCGGTTGTCGCCGCCGACTTCGATGACGACCTGATCCCCGAGGTCTATGTCGCCAATGACATGACCGCAAATTTCATGTTTAGCCGTCGAACCGCGCCCGGCAACCCGCCCACTGACACAACTCTGTACCGCGAGGTGGCCACCGAAGCGGGCTGCGCGGTCAGTGGTTCGGGCCTGAATGAGGCCAGCATGGGAATCTCTCTCGCGGACTTTGACGGAGATGGCCGGATCGACATCTATCTGTCGCACTACTACCACACGAAGAACACGCTCTATCGCAATCTTGGCAACCTGCTGTTTGACGACGCCAGCTACTATTCGCGGGTGGCGGCGACGAGCCACGAATCGCTGGGGTTTGGATCGGCTCCCTTTGACTACGATCGCGATGGAGACCTCGACCTGTTCATCGCGAATGGTCACGTCTTGGGGCCCGAGCAGCAGCCCAATGCCATGCGCCCGCAGTTGCTCCGCAACGACGAGGGGATCTTCGCGGATGTGTCTTTAACCGCCGGCCAGTATTTCGACGGTTTGTGGATTGGTCGCAGTGTGGCTGCGGGCGACTTCGACAACGATGGCGATGTCGATCTGGCCATCTCGCACTTGAACTTGCCGTTCGTACTCCTCAGAAATGACACTCCCACCAACGGGCGGCCTTTCATCGGGCTGAAACTCAAGACGGCGGAAGGAACGATTCCCGTCGGCGGACGCGTGGTGCTGCGAACGAACAAACGGCAGTTGACGTTTCCTGTTTCGACGGGCGGGAGCTATCTCGCGTCGGCGGATGATCGGTTGCTGTTGTTCTGGCGCGAGACCGAAGAATTGAAGGAGATCGACATCCATTGGCCTTCCGGCCGTGTTGATCGGCTCGACAATGTTCCTGTTCGACTCGATCAGTACTGGCGAGTCAGGGAAGGAAAGCCGCCCAGACGCTGGTAGATCCTACAAGCCGACCTTTGAGGCACACTAATTCTACTGTGACAGTTCGCATGTTCGAGTGGAGTGCAAAGTGAGAAGTGCAAAGTACAAAGTGCAAAATATAGACGCTCCTGTCCGTCGCAACGCCTGCCACGGCGGCAGGGTCAGGATGTCGGTTCCCATTGGGAAGTGTGGTTGTCCCTCTTTCACTTTGCACTTCGTACTTTGCACTTCTCACTTTGCACTGAATCTTTCAAACCCAATCCATCACAGTCGAACTAACCCGAAGCGTAAGCGAGGGGAGTGTGTTCCGCCCCTCGCTTACGCTTCGGGTTAGTGTCAGCATCGGCCGCGACCAGTTGAAGTGACGGCTTCACGCAGGACCACGAACAGACTGACCTCGGCGGCACTCATGCAATTCTTACGCGGACATCGTTGGTGGCAGACTGCGGTGGGAACCTTGCTGTTGACGGCTCTCCTGCTGTTCGGCGGCGCGCAGTGGGTCGGTCGTCATCGGACGCAAGCCGAGCGGTTGGCTGCGGATCGACAGTGGGGCGCGGCGCGCAAGTCTCTCGCCTTCTACCTGCGGTTTTACCCGGCCGATGAGGAGGCCCGGCTGCTGCTGGCCCGAGCGTACGTCAGTGACGACTCGCTCGTGGGCGAAGACAAGGTCCAGGCGGCGCTGGCCCAATTGGGGCGGATCTCCCCAAACTCGGCCCGTTCGGCGGAGGCGAGACTCCAAGAAGGGCGGCTGTATTTTCTGCTGCTCTGGCAGCCCGGCCGCGCGGAGCGCTGTTTCCTCGATGTCCTCCAACTCGAACCAGCCCGGCTGGAAGCGCGCATCCTGATTTGGAAGTTGTTCGATGCCACGAACCGCTGGGAATTGGGTGAGGAACATTTCTGGCAAGTCTATGAGCGAACTCCCTCGAATGAGCGTTCCATCGTGCTGCGCGACTGGTATCTGAGTGAGTTCAGTCCGGGCACGGCGACGGCGGAGCTGGATCGAAGGATGGGGCTGCTGGGTGAAACCGAGCAGCCCAGTTTCGAGAGCGAGCGCCGCCGGCTGGAGGCATTCGTCGCGGCCGATCCCGGTTGGCTGGCTGGCCACGCGATCCTCGCCCGCTGGTTTCACCGGCAGGGTGGCCGGCCTCAAGCCATTGAGCAGCTCGACCGTGCCGAGTTACTGCCGGGTGGTGCGGATGATCCGTTTGTCATCGCCGAGCGGATCTTAACCAGCATCGAAGTCGGGGAATTTGACGAGGCACGTCGTGCGTTCGATCGCTGGCCCGAGCCGCATGAGGGCTATCATTTCTGGAAGAGCCAGGGACTGATTGCAGACCAGGTTCTCCGGGACGATCGACAGGCCGTCGCCGCGTTCGAGCAGGCGATCGCCACGACGCCCGGCAAGTCTGACTGGCTGACTCAACACCGACTGGCACAGTGCCTCACGCGACTGGGTGATCGCGAACGGGCGTCAACCGTCCGGCAACACTCCAATGAAGTCGGGTCGCTGATGGAGTCACCGTTGCATCAACAGCTCCGGCGCGTCCTGTCTGCCCCGAATGCCCCGCAGACCGGCGAGGAAATGGCCAATTTCTATCGACGCCTTGGGCGGTCGCCAGAATCCAAAGCCTGGCAACGGTTGACCATTGTGAGCGAACCGGCCAAAGTCTCGACCTCGGTGAACTCAGGATTGAATCCCGAGCACGAAGCGGACTCGCCATCGAAGACACCGTCGGCCGAAAACCGTGCTCGAAATCCTGAACCCTCGTCGAGGTGACGCCTCGTCGTAGACCGTCTGTTTCATTTCGTCATTTGAAAAAGGAGATGCCCATCATGAATCGCGTACTGACAATGCTGGTGTTTGGAGCTGTCTGTAGCTGTTTGTCGGCCTGCGGCGGCAATGCGGAATTGGGACCGGCCACATCCACTCCCAAGGTCGATCAAAAGATGATGGAAGCGGAAATGAAGAAGAGCTTCGAGATGGGCAACGTCAAAGGACCGCAGCCAGGAGCTCCGAAGGCTCCGTAAGGATGTCGTCTGAGTTTGCGTCCGGCGTTCAAGGCGTCGCGAATGCTCGCGGACGTTTCGTCAGGAAGTGGATCGGCCACTTTTCACCGATCTTGGTTCACGGCGATGGTGCGGACGGTGGCTCCGGTTTCGGCGTTCAACAGGCGCAGGTCTCGTCCTGCGCAGGACGCGACGAACCGGCCGTCCGGAGAGATCGTGATTCCGTAGGACTCGAACACGCCGCCTTCCGCTTTCCACACGAGTTTGCCGTCCGACACGTTTCGCAGTTCGGTGAAGCGCCTTGTCACTTTGACGGCCACCGATCCAAGCCCGGTCGCGAATCGTATGCCGTCCGGCTGAGCGAGCGACAATAGCCCGGCCGCGGGTCATCCAGCAGCTTGAACAAATCAAAGTGGTCAGGACCCAACACTGTTCGGCACTCGGGTTGCTTCGGTTGTGGATGTTATCGGTCGGGCTGGCTTGAGTCGCTGTCGGAGGGATTGGGCGGGGGTTCGAGCGGCGCGGAGCTGTGGTCCTGCGGGCGGGAAACGGGGCTGCGAGTTGTGGAGTGCGCAGCGTGAAGGGACTCGGATCGCGCGGGGCCATCGAGCGTCGGGAGCCGATCAGATTTTTTTCGCGGCCCGTTCGTCGGCGAGTTTCAGCTTCGCCAAGTGGGCTTCCAGTTCGTCGGTCGTGGCCCAGCCTTGGATGTGGAAGCAGAGCATCTCGTGCGTGCGCTTGGTCGGTTTGCGGCCGGTCCAGAGGGCGATCAGCAGGCAGGCGATGGTCGCGCAGTAGGTTTGGATTTCGATGCCGTTCTGGTTGTGGCTGAGCAGATGACGGTAGCCGAGTAAATGCTTGAACTGCCGGAAGCCGCCGCGGGCGGTTGATAAAAGATTTCGATGGTCCAGCGGTAGGCATCGAGGATCGCGATGATCTCGGCGGGGACATCGAGCAGGTTGGTGGCGCTGCGCAGAAAGCCGTCGCGATCGACGCCCGACGAGCCTCCTTGATATTTGCACTTCGAGACGTGCGGCTTGATCTGCACGATCACCAGTCGCAGCGGGTGAGTGATCGGATTGGTCGTGTGATTTGTCGGCTTGCCGAACGTGACGATCTGGTCGGACAGCACGTTCGCGGCGCGATCGGCGTCGGTGAGCGGCCGGTCCTCCTCGACTTGATAAACGCTGTGATCGCGCAGTCGGCAGACGTCGCTCGAACCGATGGCCGAGATCTCGTTGAAGAGTTTGAACTTCGCGTAGCCGCGATCCATCACGTACAGCCGATCGGGTTCGAGAGTTCGACTCAGGACGGCCCGTTCGTCGTGATCGCCGCCACCGTGGGGGGGCACGTCGATGCGCGACGGGACGTGGCGATCCACCTCGAAGTGCGTGTGCCGCCGCCACTTCACCGTGCCGCTCTCGCCGCCACGCTTTCTCACCGAGGCGTGCATGATGCGCGGCAGGGCCGTCACCAGCGTGGCATCGACCAGAGTGAGCGTCCCC
>JAYSQC010000336.1:0-13772 GCA_043721755.1 Schlesneria sp. | reverse complement strand
TCGATATCGAGCTGGGTGTTCTCATCGAAATCCCTAGTCTCTGCCACCTCTGCCGCTCTGAATTCTATGTGAAGCGTATCGGTGTCCTGGAAATACTTGATGGTCATGGTTTGAATCTCATATCGAAGAAAACATTATGCAGCAGTGCGCTTGCGTGCCGTCCGTTGCGAGCGCATGGATGGACGCCGGATTGATCGTGCTACATTGAGCAAGAAACGAAGAACATCGTTGACTGCTGCTGAGTCCCTGAACACTTCAGCGACATCAGGATCAAGGGCGACAATGTTTGAGCCCTCCTTCAGTAATCGCCGATAATACTTTCCCCGAACGGCCCCTTTGAGCTTCGCGAAATCATACTCAGGCCGAAGATCGTCCCTCATTCCTCTTGCTGATACTTTACTCATGATCATTTCTCATGCAGCTTTTCCTGACGAGGTCTTGGTTCGCACCAGGAGATCGACGTCACAATCTAAAACGTGCAGTAAAGACAAGAGTTGATCGACCGACTTGCGGTAGTTCGTCTGATCGAGTAGTCGATAGAACTGCGTAGCTGAGGTTCCCAGCCGTCTGATAATTTCACGCTTCGACAGGGGACTCGCCTTAACCCGCTTCTGCGCCTCGATCGTCAGCTTGTGCAACAGCGCATCCCGCAAGTAATGTGGGTCCTGGTTGTATTCCAATACTTGCTCATTGTGAACCGCTCCCTCCTTGCCCGACTCCAGCACATAGGTAAACCCTTCGCTCCCCAGCTCTTTATCGACGAAAACCCGGGTAATCGGATCGGCGACACTGGGTTGAGGATCGACTTTCGAGTATGGAAGCTGGAAAAGCTTCTTAGACATCTTCACCTGGAACGCACTCTTGCGGTTGTTGTGGGTGACTGACTGGATCTTCATAGCGCTCATCTTACTTAAGGGAACCATCCCCATTATTCATGACCGCCCTGGCTATGATGCGACTTCCAAGATTTTCGGCCTCGCCCACGGTTTGATCTTCGCAAGCTTGGCGCCTAGCGCGCGTTCCGCCACCTCTGTGTCATAGGCCGCTTGTGCCCGCAGCCAGTAGCCATTCTAAGCCCGCTGTGGGAGAACCGGGGGGCTTACGCTGCCCCGCTCAGAAACCTCTCACTTTGTGCTGCGTGAGGCATAAAACCTGTCCACTCATTCCTTCGAGTAGAACCTCCGTCATGAATGTTCGATGTGCTTCGGTCTGGATCGCGAGTCTCTTGATGTTGGCGACCGTCACGGGGTGCCCGCGCAAAGCGGTCGTGTCGTCGGGCAAAGCCACCAACAAGGCCGCTTCCGCAGAAGACTTGCTCAAGAGCGCCATCCATCAGCTTCGCCCCGAAAACGTCGGCTTCGCCGCTGCTCCGGACAAGCCGGTGAGCCTGCTCAATTCTTGGCGAGGCATGTTGGCTGATGCCCGGCAGGATGGTGATGGCGCTGAGGCGGAGACTCCCGCGCCACCGGCCGATTGGACCAGCGCTGAGGTCGAGAAGCGGCTCAAATCCGACAAGTTCGACGAGCTGGACGCGGTCCACATCCGCGATTGCCTGTTGACTCACACCCTCGCGACGTATCTCGCGGCACGCAGCAACGACGAACTGCAACGAGTCCAAGAGGTCTTTCAATTCGTCGTTCGCAACATCGCGTTACTAGGCGACGATGCTCCCGAGCTTCCGATCTCCACGTACCTGATCCTGATGACCGGGCGCGGCACGCCGGAAGATCGCGCTTGGATTTGCGCGTCTGTACTGCGGCAATTGCGGATCGACTGTGTGATCGTGCGACCAAGTGATGCGGCGAAGGCTGCGGATGGCGACTGGTTGTTGGGGGTGATTCTCAATGACCGAGTCCATCTATTCGACGCCAAGCTGGGACTGGCGATCCCATCCTCATCCGAAGC
Organism: Schlesneria sp.; assembly: GCA_043721755.1. Lineage (GTDB taxonomy): Bacteria > Planctomycetota > Planctomycetia > Planctomycetales > Planctomycetaceae > Schlesneria. The sequence goes on along the minus strand of JAYSQC010000336.1, from coordinate 11,867 downwards.
TGGACCGGCCGGTTTCAAACCGGCGACTTTGGCGGAAATCTCCGATCACGCGGAGTGGCTGCAACAATTGACCGCTCGCGCCGACCAACCTTATGGGATTGATGCTGCGTCGTTGAAAGTGGCTCGCGTAATGCCTATTGCTGAACCCGGCTTTTGGAGCCGCCGAATGAGTCGCTTGGAACAGGTTCTCCCCACTGAGTCAGCCTGCATTCTGTTCGATCCCCCAACCGATGATCTCGGCCGCTCGGGGCTTATCAAACGCATTCAAATCGCCTGCCCAAGTCTCAACCCCGGCAACATCAAGCTCTGGCCGTATCCCGAGCGTCAACTCTCGATGGCACACAAAACCAACTCATTGAAGTTGCAGCAGATGCAACAGCTCGCGATCGAGTTTGGGGTGTACGATCGACTCGGACACACCAGCCCTGCGACGTTTCAACAGATGCAGCAACTCTGCTTGAGCTTTAACACTCCGATCACGGTGAGAGTCGATCCTCAAACTGGCCAACCGTCAGAAACCGTTCCCGAACGGAAGATGCTCAGGATTCGCACCGATCAACTGCTGGGCAAGTTCGAGGACGCGACACAGCGTTATCTGTCGATCCGCCATCTGGAAATCGAGCCGAACCAGTTCGCGAAGATTGTTCAACTGCACCGACTGGCCGCTGAAGATGCGATCTACTGGAGTGGTCTCAGCAAGTTCGAGGCAGAAGAATATGAAGCGGCCGTCGAGCAACTGACGGGCTACATCAAGCGATTCGACCGCAAAGGCCGTTGGACGTTCGCCGCGCGGTCTCTCCTCGCAGAGTGTCGCGTTCGCCAAGGTAAGTTTGCAGAGGCGGTCACGGCCATCGAAAGGACCGTCGCCGAAGACCCGTACCGCGAAGCCAACGCCGTCCGCATCAAACGCTGGACGCCACTCGTTAAGAAGACGGGTGACGCCAGCAGCAAGCAGTAGTCCGTGCTGAGCAGGCTGTTGAAAAACGTAGGGTAAGCGTCTCGCTTGCCCGTGAAAGCAGTTGAAAAAGGGGCAAGCCAGAGGCTTACCCTACGTTTTTCAACAGGCTGTTAGATCGCGGCCGTCTCTGTCAGGCAATCGGCGGTGCCGTGGTTCGGAGCGACCATGGCTTCTTGTGGCTCGGTCTTGAGTTCGTACAACCCGTCGAGACCCATTTGAAAGAAGCGGCGAAACCAGAGCATCCGCTGAACATTGGGTTGCGGGGTCGTCATGGCGAAGCAGACGCCGCGTTTCTCCTGCCAATCGACCAGCATTCCGAAGAAGCCGCTGGGGATGTACTTCACATAACGCATGTCGATGGAGATCGACCGACAGCGTTCGTGTTCGATCAACTTGAACAGCCCCTCACGCAAGAGCGCCAAGTCGGCCCCGTCCCAGATTTCCATCTCGCCAATATGGAGATGATGGATGCCATCTTGAACATTGATCAGCATCCGTTTGAAGTGGCGTTGTTGAGTCATGCCGGGTGTCCCCAATCCGATTCATGCTGGTCTGGCGAAGTTCACGGTGACTTCGCTCTGGTGCATCTCGGAAAGCAAACACCGGGCCGGAACCGCAAACGGTTCCAAGATCAACATAACCACGGCGAAAACAGGGCATTCGAGCCGAAGTCCGCAGGGCAGCAGCTTGGCCAATGTTGAAGAAACGCCACACGCCGAGGGCGGGTGTGGCAAACGGGCCTCACCGCGAGAGAGCAGTGAGCCGAACCGCGGTGTGGCACTCATGTGGAAAACAGGCTCACCCGACGAAGTACATCAACCGGCCACAAGTGCAAAACTTGATCTTGCCACTTTTGAGTTCGAGTACGAGTTGGGATGTCAGACCGATGAAACAGGAACCGCAGGACCGCTCCTTCACAGGAGCCAATGCCTTGGCACCGTAAGCGGCAACCAGTCGCCGATAAACCGGAATCACATCAGGGGGCAGGATCGATTCCACATCGCTCACTTTTACAGTCAGCTCTTCGATCTCCTGCCGCAGGCCCGCCTCTTTTTCGTGGACTAAGGCCGAGAACGTCTTGAGTTCGGCTTCGATGCGCACAATCCCGGCTTCGGTTTCGGTCACGTCGGCAAACAGCTCATCGACCCTTTCCAAGGCTTCGATGATCTCGTCTTCGAGGACGCTATTGGCCATCTTGTCCGCCGCGATCTGGGTTCGCAGCGCGTCGTATTCGCGGTTCGATGAAACCGCGTGCAGCTTCGATTCGAGATCGCGGATGCGGTCTTCGTTGGACTTCAGTTGGAGGCTTTTCTGTTCTGAAGCGACTTTCAATTGCTTGAGTTTCAACCTCTGAGCTTCAAATGCCGCCCGCTTCGTGTTGATCGTCGCCTGCCGGGAAGCGATCTGAAGCGGACCATCCTTGAGTTGCCGGGTCCGCTCCTCAAGTTGTTCTCGCAAATCGTGAATTGCCTTCAGCCCGGTATTGGTCGGCGTCATCCATTCGCTCCACGGAGGTGAGTCTGTCCAAGTGTTGGCTGGACTATAACAAGAAAACGCGAGCCGGTCTTTCGACCGACTCGCGTCCTTTTTTGAGTCCGACAGGGCAGGCATTGCAACGACAAAATCAGTTGGCGGGAGCCGCCGCCGTCGCGAGCGTGTCTAGGAACCCCTTCAGTTGCTTGCTGCGCACCGGGTGCTGCAACTTGCGAACGGCCTTCGCTTCAATCTGTCGCACGCGTTCCCGAGTCACCTTAAAGATGCGGCCGACTTCTTCGAGCGTGTAGGTGTAGCCATCGCCGAGGCCGTACCGCAGCTTGATGATCTCACGCTCACGGTAAGTCAGCGTCTTCAGGACCACGTCGATCTTGTCCTTCAACATCTCTTGCGTCGCAGAATTGACGGGACTTTCGGTTGATTCGTCTTCGATGAAGTCGCCGAAGAAGCTGTCTTCGCTCTCCCCGACGGGCCGATCAAGACTGATCGGGTGCCGAGAAATCTTCAAGACGCGCCGCGTCTCTTCGAGGCTGACTCCCGCCGCCTCCGCAGTCTCTTCGATGGTCGGTTCGCGTCCCTTGTCTTGCAGCAGCTTCTTGCTGACCTTGCGCAGCTTCGACATCGTCTCGATCATATGAACCGGGATGCGAATCGTGCGGGCTTGATCGGCGATGGCGCGCGTGATGGCCTGCCGAATCCACCAAGTGGCGTACGTCGAGAACTTGTAGCCGCGTCGATACTCGTACTTATCGACGGCCCGCATCAAGCCGGTGTTTCCCTCTTGGATGAGGTCCAGAAAACTCAGCCCCCGGTTGCGGTACTTCTTCGCGATCGAAACAACCAACCGCAGATTCCCGCCGGACAATTCACGCATCGCCTGTTCGTAGGCGGCGAAACGTTCGTGAATTTCTTCGATGCGTTTGCTGAGACTCTTCGGATCTTCCAACGTCATCAGCGTCAGGTCGCGCAGTTCCTTCTGCAGATTGGCTCGCTCGTCCTTGGCCGATTTCAAATGCTTCAAGCCGTCAATCTGTCGTTGAAGCTCGGTCATGCGGCGGGCAAGCTGTTCCATGCGGCGCATGGTCGGCTGCAAACGCTGCGTGCGCAGACTGAGTTCCTCCAGCAACGTGACCATCTTGCGACGACGCTGCGCCAACGACAGTCGCGCGGCGGCGACTTCCGCGGCGGAACTGTCCGGGTTGAGACAGACTTCAAAGTCGAGGGAACTCTTGCTGCGCAAGTTTTCCAGCGTCTTCAAATTGTGAGGCATCCGCCCCAGAATCTGGTTCTTTTCCAGTCCCTCGGTCACCGACACCTTGATCGTCCGGTCGAATGGCAATTCGCTGCGATGCACCTTCGTGAGAATGTCGATCGACAATTTGAGCGCGTATTCACTCTCCAGCAAGTGCCGACGGAACCGCTTCCGCGTTACTTCAATCTTCTTGGCGAGCGAGATCTCTTGTTCGCGCGTCAGCAGCGGAATCTCGCCCATCTGGGTTAGATACATCCGGACGGGATCGTCGATCTTGCGTGACTTTTCTTCGCCCGGTTCTTTGGGCTTGGTCACTTTGAGTTTCAACGGACGCTTGCGCAGGTCATCCAAATTGATGGGCAACTTGGAGTCGGGAACGATCTCGAGGCCGAGCTCGTCCATCGACATCAAGAGGTCGTCCAGCTTCTCGGGATTGACCGCTTCGTCAGGCAGATAGTCATTCACTTGAGTGAACGTCAGGAAGCCCTGTTGTTTGCCGGTTTCAATCAGTTGGTTCAAACCCTGGTCGAGTCGGTACACCTGAAACTCCTCCAAAAAACTGGTTCAACTCGTTGATTGCATCTGTGTGAGTGTCCGAAGCTCAACGCTCGGACACGGTTTTGTTCTGAGCCAATTCGGTCTGAAGTCAATTCTGCTCGAAGCACATCTCGTCATGCGGCACGCCGCCATCCCTGCCGTGGCAGTCGAGTGGCGAAGGCCGGGCCAAACCGCCTCAAACCTTTCTGGACGAACGCCGCTGGTGAAACTGGGAGGCTTGTTGGAGCAAATCGAGTGTTTCCTGTGTCAGGCTCGCAGTCTCACGCGGCCGTTCAATCAGCCGACCTTGAGCCGCACGATGACTGTCTTGCGTTCGACGCCACTTCAAGCCGTTCAGCACCTGCCGCAGTAGTCCATTGTGGGAATCGTCTCCCTCCCGGGCGGCATCCTGAACGCCACTGCCCGCGACCGCCCGACCGTCACCGTCATTGAAGGAATCGTCTCCCTCCCGGGCGGCATCCTGTGCCAGCATTGTCGCGATTTTCCGTTTGCGAGCCTCCTCCCGGGCGGCATCCTGTGCCAGCATGGTCGCGATTTCCCGTTCGCGAGCCTGTTCGTCAATCCAAACGATCAAGCCCTTCAAGTCGGGGCACTCCAGTCGAGACAGCACTTTGTCGAAGCTGGGCAACTGGCCGTCATCGCTCAAGTCAAAGCAGACGGTCAACAGTTCCTGCAGGACTTCGTTCTTAAAATCAGCCGTGCCAATCTCTCGCCGAACCGCGTCAACTATATCCGGCGAAGTGAAGAGGAGCTGGAGTAATTCGCACTCCAGCAGATCGTCTTTGCTTTGAGTTTGCTGGAGTGAAAGGATCGCCGGTCTCCAGCGGTGGTGAGGGGACTCACCGGTTGATCCGGTTGCAGAAACTCTTCGCTCTGCCGTGCGAATCAGCCTGTTTTGATGCTCGCCGCGCATCTCCTTCAACCGTCGCCGCACGTCTGACTCGGACAACCCGAGTCGCTGCGGCAAACGGCCAATCAGCAAATCTTCCTTAACCGTTCCCACGCTCCCCGGCGACATGATCAACAGTTGCAGCATCCCGTCCAGAATCCGCATCCGAGCATCGATCGTCTCCGTTCCATGCCTACCGATCAACAATCGCAATTCGTATTCCGAGACCTCGGGAGCCGCGTCGATCAACTTCTCCAACGCTTTCGCCCCGTGAGCCGTTACAAATTCATCGGGGTCCATATCACCCGGCAATGTCAGGATTCGCAAATCGACATCTTGAGCCAGAAATTTTGAAAGTGCTCGTTCAGACGCAGCCTTCCCGGCACTATCACCGTCGTAAACCAAGACCACTTTGTCAGCCAATCGCTTCAGAAGGGTGACGTGCGCATCTGTGAGGGCAGTTCCCAGCGTCGCGACCACGTTCATCAAGCCAGCTTGCTGGACCTTCAAGCAATCGGTGTACCCCTCTGTGACTAGCACCGTCTTCGTGCTTTTGATTGCGTCCCGTGCCCAAGCCAATCCGAAACAAAGTCGGCTCTTGTGGAAGACGGTACTCTCATCGCTGTTCAAGTATTTCGGAGCCTCTTTCCACGAAGTGTCTGGCAGGATGCGTCCCCCAAACGCCACAACGCGGCTTCTTTCGTCGTGAATCGGAAACAGGACGCGATCAACAAACCGATCCTTGTAATCGTTGCTGTCGCCACGACTGGTGATCAGCCTCGCCCCGTGAAGTAGTTCCGTGTCGAACCGGCCCTTCGCCCGCCGCAACAGCCATTCGCGATCGTCCGGTGAATACCCAAACTTACAACGCGAAATGGTCGCCTGTGTAAATCCTCTCTCGCGGAGATAGTTTCGCGCTCGTTCACCCGCTGCCGATGCGAGCAGGCAATTGTGAAACTCGTCCTGTGCCCACGTCAGCACGTCGTACAACTGCGGCTTGTGTGATGACTCGGCTGGCCCGCGACGCAACTTGGCGGGCATCTCCAAATGAGCGCGGCGGGCCAAGAATTCCAGCGTCTCGGGAAACCCAAGGTTGTCGTGCTTCATCACGAACGAGAAGCAATCACCGCCCTCGTTGCAGACCCAGCACTTGTAAGACTGCCGCTCGGGATTGACTTGAAACGACGGGTTGTGATCGTCGTGAAAAGGGCAGAGTCCTTTGAAGACACGGCCTCCTTGTTGAGGCTGAAGCGCGACTGTTTCGCCGATCAACTGCACGATGTCGGTGCGCGAACGAACCAACTCTTTGAACTCGGCGGAAGAATTGCTATCCACGGGCGAGACCTCTCATTTGCCGTCATGACCGGTGGCAAACACGCTCGACCAGAAGGCCGTGAGTGGGAACCGCAAACCGAGAGAGGCACCGACTGAACGCGGTCACGAGAGGGGGTTGACATTTCATCGCCCGGACTCGTCGCTATAGCCAGCAGTTTCGGCCAGTTCGGCCCGATTCTAGCCCCTGACCATGGACCGTCAAGGAACGAGCTTCCGACGAACTTCGCGGATAGGTCTTTCGCCAGTTTACGTCATTTCCCTTGAAACACGGGGCATCCGCGAGTTCGATCCGGCCAGAACGAATCGCCGACAGGCCGTTCTCTCTGTGGCTAAAGCATCCCCGTCATGCTCGCTGAACCGTGAGCATGGCCGAGTCTCAGACAGTTGGTTTCGGCAATTACACCCCGCGTGCCTTGGATGGACTCGTTTAACCGCGTGGGCAACGCCCCGCGCGTCGAATGGCGAAACCGCTTTCCACGTCGCTCGACGCGCGGGGCGTTGCCCACGCGGTTAAACGACCGAGCGTCATTTTCGGTCGCGCGAGGTATCACAGTTAAATTCTCCGTGAATCCGACAGCACCACCGTTGGCCTCTATTGATGCGCCCGCCAAAAGTCGCCTTCATCGCTCCGCGTGAAGAGAGCCGAACGCGGAATCACGCTGTTTCCCGCGTCTCCGGGGTCGCTGGTGACTCGGCTGACTTCACGCGGAGCGATGAAGGCGACTTTTGTCGGTCACGTCTCTATTGCCCAGCCGTAGCCGCATCCTCGGAGTCATCGCGACCGGAGGCTTCGCTCATGCCAAGTTGCCTCATCTTGCGATAGAGATTGGAGCGGTGCAGTCCCAACAGTCGAGCCGCCTCGCTCATGTTGTTGCGGACACGCTTGATGGCGCGGCGAATGAAGTCCTGCTGGAAGACGACGGTCGCTTCTCCCAAGCCGACATCGAGCGATGGCTCTTGCATTCGGTTTTGCTCGGGGCTGAGGATGAAGGCGAGGTCGTCCGCTTCCACCTTTTCACCGGGTGCCAAGAAGGCGACGCGCTCCATCAAGTTGCGAAGCTCACGCACATTGCCGGGCCAAGTGTGAGTTTGCATTCGTTTGCGTGCTTCGGCCGACAACTGGAGTTTCGGGCGACGAGCTTGAACAGCGAACCCTCCCAAAAAATGCTCGGCCAACGGCAGGACATCGTCGGGGCGATCTCGCAGGGGAGGCAGTTCGAGCGTGACGACGTTCAGCCGGAAGTAGAGGTCTTCGCGGAATTTCTTCGCGCGAACGGCTTCGGCCAGACGTGCATTCGTCGCGGCGATGACGCGCGCATTGATCGGGATCGACTGCGAGCCGCCCACGCGCGTGATGACTTTTTGTTCGAGCACGCGCAGCAGCTTCGCCTGTCCGCCGGGACTCATGTCGCCGATCTCATCGAGAAAGATCGTTCCTCCCTCGGCCAACTCAAACTTGCCGCGGTGCATCTCGCGGGCATCCGTGAACGCTCCTTTCTCGTGACCGAACAGCTCGCTTTCCAGCAGCGTCTCGGCCAGCGCGGCGCAGTTGACCGCGACGAACGGGCGTTGCGCGCGTGGCCCTTGGTAATGCAGCGATTGAGCGACGACTTCTTTTCCCGTCCCGCTTTCCCCGAGGATCAAGACCGGCAGGTCAGTGACCGCCAGCCGGCTGATCGTGCTGCGCATCGCCTGCATCGCCGGGCTTTCCCCGATGAGCGACACGCCTTTCGTCACCTGCTCGGTCAGTTGGCGATGAGACCTGAGTAAGGACTCGCGTTCGCGCGTGTTTTGCAGCGCGATCCCGACTTGAATCGCGAGGTCTTGCAGCGTCGCTTCGTCTCCGTCCGCGAAGGCTCCCGAATTTTTGTTGATGACCTCGAACGCGCCGAGCAACTTGTGTTCGCCATCAAAGAGCGGCGCGCACAACAAATTTCGGGTCTTGTAGCCACTGGCCAGATCGACCTTCTTACTGAAGCGTGAGTCCTGATAAGCGTCGTCGATCCGCAGGGTCTTCGCCGTGTGAATCACTTCCCCCACGATGCCCGTCTTGTCGGGGAGTCGCAGCGAATTCCCTTCGACGCCGAGTGCCGGGCACGCAATCACTTCCTGATGTTCGCGGTCCCACAGAAAGATGCTGGCGCGGTCGCAGTCCAACAGCCGCACCGCCTCGCGCGCGATCAATTCGAGCAGCGGTTCGGTCTCTTTCACTGTCGAGAGCGTGCGAGAGATTTTGAGGATGCTGCGCAAGCGGTCGATCTGCTGCGACGAACTGTTTCGATCCGCGATGACATCGAGGCATGCTCCCGTCGCCTTACCAATCAGCATCGCCAGCGGCAGCACATCGTCGGGAAGATTGCGGGCGGTGAAAGTCAGTACGGCTCCGGTCAACGATCGCGCCCGCATCGGCACCGCCACCATCGAGACGCCCGCTGTTCCCTCCAGTGGCACGATGACCCCGGCGTCCTTGTCGAGCACATCGGCGAAGACGTGCTTCGGCGCATCGGTCCCGCTCCAACGCCCCGATTGACCAAGGACAGTCCATTCCGGGCGACGGTCCATCGCCCCAGCGCCACTCACTCCCAACTCACCCGCCACTTCGGCAAGCTGCTGTCGGAGGAAATCATTCGCAGACGTGGCAACAACGGCTGCGGCAACCAGTCGCTCGATCAATTCGACCACGCGCACGGCGTCGTCGGCTTGAATCAAACTGCCAACTTGAGACCACGCAATCCATTTGGCGGGCACGGCGGTTCACTTTCGTGGTGAAATCGGGAGGGCGAGGCGAGTCAGTTCGATGTCTCGCCAACAACAAACGGTCGCGAACCAAGCCGCAACGGGTCGAGATGATAATCGCCGAGCCTGCCGACGCCAGTGATCGAACACAGGTCGCGTGGTTGAACTGTCGTCGGGCCGATTCGGAAAGGACGAGCGATCATCGCCGCTACGAGCGCATTCAAAACCGTAGGGTAAGCGTCTCGCTTGCCCGTCCTACTGCCGTCATCTCTGTCCGCTCTCCAACGGCGATGACGGGCAAGCGAGACGCTTACCCTACGGTTTTCAACAGGCTGCTACTCACTGAGCGGGTCGTCGTCGAGCGGTTCCTGATTAAGCGAGTGCTGCTTGCGAAGCAGGTGCATGTCCATGCTGCCCAGCGTGATGACACGCTCGGTTTGCCAAGCGTCGGGAAGGTGGAACTGACTCTCGGTCGGAGTCCGCAGCACGAGGAGTGTGTTGGGGATCGACAGTTCATCGCGCGTCAGTCGTGACAGCGACTTGAACAGCGGCGAGCCAACCTTGAGATCCTTGATCATCTCGTAAGGGGGATCGAAGAAGATCACGCCGTAGGGATACCAAGCCTCTTCGCCCTGCGCTTTGAACGAGCAGCGTAGGCAGTTCGTTCGCCAACACAGTGTTCGATCAGAGACACCCAAATGCGCGGCGTTCTGTACGAGCAGGCTGTGAGCGCGATGGTCCTGTTCGCAAAAGACAACGCTCTTCGCACCGCGGCTGAGCGCCTCAAACCCCAGCGAGCCGGTCCCCGAAAAGACATCCAAGACGCGCTGATCAGGCATGTAGTCGCGGATGTAGTCGAACAGCATCACCTTCGCGCGATCGGTGATCGGGCGCGTCGTAGCACCCGGATTGACCAGCAGCTTTCGTCGCTTCAACTCGCCCGCTACGATTCGCATCCGCAATATCCCGCCATGAGGTAACGCCGGTCACCGCTCTCGCTATTTTCAAGCCGCAAAACCGTCTGCCCACCACCCACCCGCAGCGTGAGCGAGGACTGTCGTTTTAACATCCTCGCTCACGCTACTGTGTTTTGACATCCTCGCTCACGCTGCGGGTGGGTGTGGGGGCGGACAGCGTAGGTAGTGCCGCGCGAGACCTCAAGGACGGATGACGAAGACCATCGCGAGCACTTCCGCGACAAACACTGACACCGCAGAAAGCACTTGATGACCGATGACCGCGACGAATCTCCGGCCGAACCCGGATTGCCAGCCCTCCCACCGGCTGGATTGCCCACACTCCAGCCGCAACGTGTGCTTCCCTTTCTGACCGCAGCACTCCCCGGTGTGGGCGGGCAATGGAAGGAGAACCCGGAAGACTTCCTCGTTGAGGAAATCCCCGCCTACGAACCGATCGGTACGGGCGAGCATCTCTTCTTGTGGATCGAGAAGCGCGATGTCGCCGCCGCCGATCTCGTTCGCCACGTCGGCCGAACTCTGAAGTGTCCGCCCGGCGACATCGGTGTCGCGGGCATGAAGGATCGCCGCGCGGTCACGCGCCAGTTCGTCTCGGTTCCCGCCAAGTTCGCCGACGGGATCGAGCAACTGAACACCGATTCGATCCGCGTTCTCAAGTCGGCTCGTCACGGCAACAAGCTCAAGACCGGCCATCTGCGCGGCAACCTGTTCTCAATCCTGATTCGTGACGTGGTGGAAGACGCGGTCGCTCTCGCCGCTCCGATTGCGGAGCGCATCCGCCAATCGGGCTTTCCAAATTACTACGGCCAGCAACGCTTCGGCTACAACGGCGAGACACTGCAACTCGGGCTGGACCTGCTGTCGGGACACAGGCGTTCGCGTGACATCCCCGAGCCGCAGCGCAGGTTCTTGCGGCGGTTGTCACTCTCGGCCGTGCAGTCCGATCTCTTCAACCACGTCCTGTCCGCGCGGTTGACCGACGGCTTGCTGAACCGTGTTCTCGTGGGCGACGTGATGGAAGTCGTCGCGTCGGGCGGCAAGTTCATCGCGGAAGACCTTGCCGCCGAGCAGCCGCGTTACGACGCGGGCGAAACCGCCGTCACTGGACCGATGTTCGGTCCCAAGATGCGCGATCCGTTCGGCCAACCGTTCGATCGCGAGCAACAGCTTCTCGCGCTGAGTGGTCTGCTCCCCGAACACTTCACCAAGTTCCTGAACCTCATGGCGGGCACGCGCCGTCCCTACATCGTTCGCCCCGGCAACCTGACTGTCGAACCCGAAGCCGACGGCTTGCGGTTCAGCTTCACGCTTCCGAGCGGCAGCTACGCGACCGTCCTACTGCGCGAGTTCATGAAGACCGCCGAAGTCTCCGCCGTTCCCGAAGCGGCTGACGAAACCACCGATTGACGTTTCCGAGTTCAGGGGTCGCCCCACGCGGTGATAACGACGCGGCGTCGCCGCAAATGTAGCCTTCATCGCTCCGCGTGAAGGAAGCCGATTGTGTGTAGGGCGACGATCATGCCCATCCACGTCTGAGTTTTAGGGTCGGGCGTTCAAATTTCAAAATTGGGGCTCTCCGCCATTTGTGTTGGATGCTTGAGTGAGCGGCATGGCGCTAGCCGCCGGTGTAGGCGAAAACGACCGGCGGCTAGCGCCTTGCCGCTCACG
>JAYSQC010000335.1:0-10955 GCA_043721755.1 Schlesneria sp. | reverse complement strand
AGCCAGGCCGTTGTGGTCCCGTCGGGACAAGCCCGACGGAAACCAAAACTGGATTCATTCATAACAACTGGCGGCTGGGTGGCACGCCCTGAATCCTCGCAGGGCGGCAGGGCAGGGCCATCACCTTTTTCAACGTAGGGTGGGACCAGCTCGCTTCGAGCGCCGGCCCACCATCAGGAAACGTCGAGAAATCAGGGTGGGCCGGCGCGGCGAAACGCCGCTGGTCTCACCCTACAGATTGCGCAGGCCAAACAAGGCGATGGCCCTGGCGCCCCTTGCAATACACCACGCCACACCCTTCAAGTTTTGGTGGGTCGGCGCATCAGCGCCAGAGATCGGCCATCAGCCAAACGGCGCTGACTGTCGCCAAGCCCAGCACGAGGGACTGAAAGGTGCGCTGTGGTACTCGGTCGAGCAGCCACTTTCCGGACCACAACCCCGCGAGTACGGCCGGAATCAAGCAGACGTTGAGCGTCAACGAGCCGACATTGATGAGGCCGAGATGAACGCTGAACGGCACCTTGGAGATGTTCACCAAGAGAAACAGCCACGCCATCGTGTGGACGAACTGGTGCTTTGGTAGCGACAAGATGATGAGGTACGCCGAGGCGATCGGGCCCGCCGCGTTCGCGACCATCGTGGCGATCCCCGTGAGCAAGCCTGTGAACCAGGCGAAGATCGTCGAGTGAGGCAGCAGGGCATCGAAGCGAGGAAACTGCTGTCGCGCCACTTGCAGCACGAGCATCCCCAGCACCATGCCGCCGATGACGGGTCGAAAAGCCGCGTCCGGAATGATCATCAGCAACAGCCAGCCGACGACAATCCCCACGCCGACGGGCCAAGCCAGCCGACGAATCTGACTCCATTGAACATGCTCGCGAAACGTCGAAGCGGCGATCACGTCAGCGAAGATCAACAGCGGCAACACGATGCCGCTGGAGGCTCGCCCCGGAACAGCCGCCGCCATGAACGTCACGCCGAGCAGTCCCATTCCCGCCAAGCCCGCCTTCGACACGCCCGAACAAAAAGCCGCAATCAAAACGAGAATCCATTGCAGCACAGTGAAGTCGGGCATGGGGAGACTTTGATTCCAAAACGGAACAGACAGTGGCACAACAGAGTTTCGACAGGCGAGTGACTCTCAGGATTCGGAGCGAAACAACGTCCCGCTTTCCTCCCTCCCCGCCGAGGGGAGGGAGAATGCCAGATGCACTTCGGGAAGTTATTGCGCTCCCGTTCCTAGTAGCGGTACGGCGTGAGCCGTCCGGTTGAAGCGAGAGCAAACTCGACAAAACCGGGCGGCTTGCGCCGCTCCGCTACTCGATCGGTTCTAAAGTTAAGTGCCATTGGGCGTCAGCCCCCTGGTCTTTGCCAACGGGCTGACGCCCAAGAACCAGGGGGCTGACGCCACCCCGCTCAGAAATGCCTGACTCTTGGCCGCGAGAGGTCTAAACGAGTTGTTGGTCACCGTGCAGCGGGGTCGGGCAGGTCATTCGTCGGAGCGGTCGCTTTCAGGCCGCCGATCAATCCACGGCCGAGTGCGGCTTTTTCAGTGGCTTGGCTGGCAAGGCCGAGCTGCTTGAGAATCGCCTCCGTTTGACCGCGCTGCGCCGCGAGGCCCGCTGTCAGGCGAAAGGCTTCCTCACGCAGCACGATGTCATCGAGGCGACCGATGAATTGGATTGCTAGGTCCAGTTTGCCGGTTGTCGCCAGTTCGGTTGCCAGAGACAGAGCCAAGCCATCGCGGAGACCGCCCTTCGATTCGAGACTCGACACGAACTCGGCGGCAGCGGTGGCGTCACCTTTGTTCAATAGCTCGCGCGCCACAACGGCATCGGGGCGTTGGGGAGCGGCGTTCTCCGCAAGTGCGCCGCGAATGGCTTTCTCGGTGTCGGTGCCGCGATGCACTTCCAGCAGTTGCCCAACGAGTGGCGAATCGAGGAAATCGTCACGCAGACTCGCGTCCGATTCGGCACTGCGCGTACTGACCAAGAACCAAGCCCTGTCCTTCAAACCGGCGTCGATCAGTCGCGACAGAATGGCCGTTTGCAACTCGAAGCGCAGGCGTGATGCGGACAAGATGTCCGTCAATTTGCGGCGGTAATCGCCCACGCGTAGCCGTGCTTCATCATCCGATTTCAAAGCCAACTCGCGCTTGAGTAGGCTCAGCAAACCGCCCGCTCCCGCCTGTTCGGCTTCGTTCGCACGTTGCGCGACGGCTGGAAGTCCGGGTGCCAGCCCGCGTGCGAATTGCAGGGCTTGATCGAGCGTGGCTTCCGCGTCCTTCAACGTACTCGGCGACAGAGACTGCACGAACGCGATCTCGGTGGCCGCCGTCGCGGCTTGAACGAGTGGCGTGGCGGCAGGCGAACTGTACTTCAACATCAACTTGATGTCGGGCAACTTCGGTTCGACAGGTGCGGTGATGGTCGCCAACAAGTCGCGCGCGATCTTCAATGTCGCAGCCGTTCCCGCTTCGTCCTTCGCGAGGAACCGCCCACACGCCGCGCGTGCCCACGCGCGCGCGGCCAACTGCGGGGGGAGTGCCTTCACCGCGGCCACGAGATCGGCGTTGGAATCGGCCGCGCCGGGCTGAGCCTGTCCGCGTGCGACCGCCTCCGCCCAGATGGCCAAGCATTCGGCTCGCGCCTCTTCGAGAGGCTGTGCTTCCGCCCAAGCACGGGCCGCTGCCAATTGGCCACGCGTGGTGAGTGATGCTGTCGCCGCGACGGCTTGAGGAGCGATCCACGGCAACATGGCTCGAACCGTCGTCAGCCGCGCGAGTCGTCCGTCGGTGGCCATCTGCACGCGCGCGGCCAGTTGGCCTTCGCCTTCCGCAGATTGATGTCCTTCCAGCGCCGAGAGCGCGGCAGGAATGCGACCCTCCGCAGCGAGAGCTGCCGCGAGTCGTGCGGCAATCTCCAATTGATTGCGGCCCACCTTCGGGATCTTCGGCGCATCGACTAACGCCGCATCGAGCGACTTCGTGGCTGCGGCTTTGTCACCGGCGGCCAGTCCCATCCAGAACAGTTCGAGATTCGGAACGATCCGGTAGTACGGCACGTCTCGCCCCACCACGACCAATTGATTGAGGTGTTCGCGCGCGGCCGCGACATCCCCGGCGAGGAGATTTGCCTCAGCAGCCTGTTGCCGACAGAACGGCTTGCTGCGTTGACGCCGATCCCCCACCAAACACGACTCGCTCACGAGCTTGAGTGTTTCGGCGATGACCGCCTCGGTCGTCTTCACCTCGGGAGCCGCTTGGGGATCGTTCCCGTTTTTCTTGTCCGTGGTGGAAGTGCCGCCAGCAGGATCCTTTGCTGCGGGAACGGCCGGTTTCGAGTTGCTCATCTCGGCCAGCATCGCCTTGTCTTCGTCCGACATGCCCGCTGGCTTAGGCTTGCTGGCCAGCAGTCCCGGCAGGACGAAGTACCCGACACCCGCCAGCACGGCGACAGCCGCCGTCACGCCGAGAATCGGAATGAGGTTGCTCTTCTGCTTCGGTGGCGGCGGTGCTTCGACGACAGGGACGGGAGCTTTGAAGACCGGCACCAGGCACTTCGAGTTGGCACACTTCACTTCGGAACCGG
Organism: Schlesneria sp.; assembly: GCA_043721755.1. Classification (GTDB taxonomy): domain Bacteria; phylum Planctomycetota; class Planctomycetia; order Planctomycetales; family Planctomycetaceae; genus Schlesneria. The sequence continues at coordinate 7,365 of JAYSQC010000335.1, read as the reverse complement.
CGGCTGCGGGAGGGACGTAGCCGACGGTCTCACACATCGGACAGACCACGGCCAACGACCGTTGCTTGGTCGCGTTCGGCATGGCTTGGATTGCCGACGCGCCGCTCGGCAAATCGTCGCCGAAGGGAAAGTCATCGTCGGATGTTCCCTTCGCTCCACCGGACTTGGCACCGGCAGTCGCTTTGCCCGGAGCCAGCTTGGATGCGGGCGATCCCGGTTTCAAAGGAGCGGCACCCGGCTTCGTGGCGACAGCGCCCGGTTTGCCACTCGTCCCCGCAACAGGCTTCGGCGCGGCGGGCTTGGCTCCCGGTTTCGACTTCATCGACGATCCGCAGAAAGGACAGTCTTCGACATCATCATCAATGACCGACTGACCGCACGCGGGACAAACCGGGAAGTCCATATTGCTGATTCCTAGGGAGAGACCGAATTGAGAGGGCGGGATTCTAGCGGGGCCTCTCTGAAACGAACAAACCAACGCGACCAAGCGACAGCGTCGGTTTTGAGATCGAACTCTTCTGACCCTACCGGAGTGCAGGTGTTGGATTTGGACCCCATCCGCCTCGTGCGGATGGTGAACGAGACGGCGAGCGAATTGGTGCCGCGATTGGGAAAAGACTAGACCCCATCCAGCTTGTCTGGATGGTCTCGACACAATTCAGGATCAGCCATTCCATCGTCAGAGATTTGCGGCCCTTTCGCCAAAACAAGAATGGCAGAACGATGGGGGCAGGACGATGAAGTCCGATTCACACAGCAATTCCTGTCTTCCATCGTTCTGCCCCCATCGTTCTGCCACTCTCGCCGGAGTACCGGGCTGAGAATTGTGTCGAGACCACCGGGGCCAGCCCGGTGGGGTGAGATTCAAGTCGGGCCTCATCGGAGCGACTTGGCCGGTTCACTTGCGTCTGCCCCAGCCGCTGGAGTTTGCCTTTGTCGTCGGCGGGGTGCGGCCGGTGTTCTTCACGGGGTTGTCAGAGACGCTTTCTGCGCCGGCTTGTTGAACTCGATTCGGGCTGTTGTCTGCTTCGGTGAACCTCATCCGTGACGCACTCGCCTGACTGACAGCCGGGTCGTGAATGATTGGCAGGTTTGAGCCATTGCGTCGCGTCACCGGCATCGGCATGGGTGGCGGTGGGACTTCCGGAACAGCCGATCCGGACGGAACCTCACTGCCAGTTGTTCCACTGGCGGGAGCGGGGCTGCCGGGAGCCGATCCATCCGGTCCATACCAAGGTGAACCGTTCTCATCGAAGACTTGGTCGGGGCCGGGCAACGCTCGCAGCGGGCCGTGAATGTTTTCCGCTTCGCTTTCGATGTAGTGCAGTCGCCCCATCTCGACATCTTTGATCGACTCTTCATCCATCGGTCCACCGATGACGCGCGGCGTCAGGAAGACCAGCAGCTCCACTCGTCGCGTGCTGCGCGAGTCATAGCGGAACGCCGCCCCGACCAACGGAAGATCGCCAAGGAAGGGAACCTTGTTGGTGAACGCTTCATCGCGGGTGTTGATGAGTCCACCGATCACGACTGTCTGCCCCGTTTGCACGCTGATGGTGGTGGTGGCCCGGCTGATGTCGAGGATCGGAGATTCGATTGTTCGCCCGGCTGCGTCTGTGGTAAGTGGAACACCCTCATTGCGGTATTGGCTGCGTTGAGCATAGACCTGCATGAAGACTTGCCCTTCCGAAGTGACACGCGGAATACAGGTCAGTTGAATCCCCGCATTTTTACGTTCGACTGTGGGAACGTTGGCTCCTGCGATCCCGCCTTGAGTGAATCCGCTGACGACGGGGATTTCTTGACCACTGAAAATTTCAGCCTGTTGGTTGTCGAGCGCTCTGATTTGGGGGCGACTCAGAATCTGAATCCGACGATGGGCCGAGAGCGCACGCAACAAGGCATTGACCGATTCCGAACCGGCCGACAACACCAGTCCCCCAAATCCCAAGTCTCCATTCACGCGGCCGAGTGAGAAATTACTCAGTCCCTGCGAGGCCACTTTGGTGGGACTGGCCGCTAAGTTGTTGCCCAGCGGGAGCGTTGGGTTATTGAAGTTGAACCCCGGTTGTCCCGACTGGGACAAAATGTTTTGCGTCGTCGTTTGCGTCCCATTGGGTGCGGTCGTCGTGGTCGTCAAAACCGCTGGCGCATCCTTCAAACTCCGGTTGAACAGGATCGAATCTTGGAAGCCCAACTCGATGCCGAACTCGTCGGTGTTGCTCAGCTCCACTTCGACCAGCAACGCTTGGATGACGACCTGACGCGGCGGAGTATCCAGTTGCTTGACCATCAATTCGATGTCGTCGAAGTAACGGGGCGTCGCGCTGACCAGCAGGCTGTTGGTGGCCGTGTCGGCGACGACGATGACTTCGCGTTCGAGTTGTTCCACCGAACTGACCAGGTTGGGATCGTTCTGCTGGAGGTCGCGCTGTGAGGTGTAGAACTGAGTGATCTCGGTGGCGACCTGCGCGGCGGGGCTGTTCTGCAACCGCAGCACCCGCGTCTTGCGTGCCCGCACATCGCTCTCGTCGAGACGGAGCAGGATCGCCTCGACGACGCGCAGCGAATCGGCGGCACCGGCGGCGATGATGCTGTTCGTCCGCTTATCAACGGAGAATTTGAGTGGCACCAAGCTGGCGCTGGCATCGTCGGCACCGGCCAAGGCCAAGCCCTGGGGTTGACGTTGATTGCCGCCGCCGGTTTGGGTTTGGCCGTTGAACAGCGCGTTGAGCTGCGTGACCATCAGTTCCGCGTCGGCATTGGCCAGCGTGAAGACTTTGATTTCCGAGACCGTTGAGGTTGGCTTGTCGAGCTGTTTAATGAGTTCTTCGATCAGGGCCATGCTCTGTTCGGAAGCGGACACGATCAGGCTGTTAGCCCGCGCGTCGGGTGTGATGCGGATGTCGGAGAGGACGCCGGATTGCAACTCGCGGTCACCCGCCTTGTCGGTCACGAGAAACTTCAACACGGCCGATTTCACGCTCTTGAACTGCTCGTCCACTTGGCCGACGTTCAGCCCCTGCAAGGCTCCCTGCCCGCCGCCACCGCCGCCGGAACTCGACGTGGGAGGAGCGATCACACTTTGAATGGCGGCGTTGATGACGAGCGCCAAATCGGTGGCCAGCGCGCTCTTCAGCGGAAAGATTTTTATCGTGCTGGAGGCCGTCGGATCGCGTTCGAGTTTCTTGATGAGCGCCTCGATCTCGTCCAAGTCACGCGGTTGTGCTCGCACGATGACCGAGTTCGTGCGTGAGTCGGATGTGACCAGTACCTTTGCACCGAGGTTCTTCCGTTCCTCGTAGAACTTCGTGATGAGTTCCTCCACTTGCAGCGCGATCGCACTCTTCAAGTGGAAGACTTGGAATTCGGTTTCAGGATCGACCGGTCGATCCAGCTCTTCGGCCAGATCGAGGATCGCGTTGAGGTCCGCTTCCGGCGCGACAATCAGCAGTGAGTTCGGCTTCGTGATCGGCAGGATCGCCGCACTCTGGCGGGGCTGAGTCGCCTTGCCGGGAAACTTGGTCAGCCGTTCGTAAACCGTCGTCAACAATTCGGCCAGAGATTCGGCATCGACGTTCTTCAAGTAGAGCAGATGGACCTGCGGTGCGGTCGCTTCACTGAGCTTTTCCAGCTCGCGAATGACCTTCATGACTTGTTCCACATCCTTCTCGTTGCCGCGAATAATCAGCACGCCGAGATCGTTGACCGACTCGATGGCCACTTCCCCTTTCAGCGTGCCAATGGCATCGCCAAGAGCGGGAGGCATGACCTGACGACCACCACGCGGAACGGCTGGCTCCGCCTCGCGAGCCGGCTTCGCTGCCGGTTTCTCACCCCCCTGATTCGCGGCGCGAAGCCGCTCGATTTCGGCGGGCAGTTGGTGAGCAATCTGGCAAACGTATTTCGTGGTGGCGGTGACTTGAACCGGAACTTCGGCATCAAACGGACGATCCAGCGTGCGGAGCAGTTTCAGCGTGGCATCGCTCTCGGCGCGGGTGCCGACGATCAGCAACTCATCGCTCGCCTCGTCGATAGCAATCGTGAAGCTCGGGCCACCGTTGGACAATCGTCCGGCCGCCTTGAGGTCGTCTTGGTTGGAAGCGACTTCCGACGCGATGCGGAACGCGGGGAGACCATTCGGGCCGTGCGAGACCAACTGCGCACGCGGCTTCAATGTGCGATAGACCTGCTTCGACAGATCGACCGCTGAGCGATGCTTCGGTCGAAAGACAACCTGAGATTCTTGCTGCGATCCACGGGCGACCGGTTCTTCGATGAGCCGCGCGGGGGCCACGGCATCGGCAGTTGAAACACGGCGCGTCGTGTCGCCGTTCGACTCGGCAGATACATCGTCGTGCGAAACCTGTCTGACCGGCCGCCGCTCGCTGCGGCGCGGCGCGGCATCGCGAGCCAACTCTTCCCGAGCATCGTCGCGCACGGTAATGGCATCAATTCGGCGTTCGTACGGCGATGGCGCGGACTGCGGTGACATCCGGTTCGGGTCGATCACCTTCTCGCCACTGTCGTCCTTGGTGATCGTGATTGGCTGATAGCGCGGACGCTGCGAAGGCAGGTCGAGTACGACTAAGAAGTCGCCCTTCTCGATCAGCCGAAAACCGAGCGGTTCGATGTCCTTGTTGATGATCCGCACGGCATCGTGCCGCGAGTACTCGGTGGCATCGCGGCGACTGAAGCGGCCCTTGGGAACGCGATCCGCGATGAGCTGCGATCCCGTCGCTTCGGCGACGTCTTTGAAGACCGTCTCCCACGTCGCGCTGAAGTAATTCAGCTTGACCGTCTTCTCCTGCACTTCCGGCGAGAAGCCCGACGCCGACTGCTTCGAGGCCTTGTCGATCTTCGTCCCTGCGGAAGCGAGCTTCGCGCTGGGCATGTCGAAGCCACCTCCGGCCGTCCACAACAGCAGCGAAGAGGCCGTCGCCACGGAAAGGCTCTGAATAGCCAGAGTCATCGGGCGTCGAACGCTGCGATCTGTTCGAGACGCGCGATCTTTGGAAGGCAGGGATGCGTCCATGCTGAGCCTGTGAGGTGCGAACTTGAGGGGGGATTCACCACGACGCACCGCCAGCGCAATCATGGTAATCGAATTTATCGGCAAGGCTTCACAGGCACTTGACCAGAAACTCTCCCCAGTCGCTCCAAATTAAGGTCAGGGTCAGGATGCAGGCCGCGAACGGAACATTCTCTTGCCGATCGGTCGCCCAACACCGGCACAACTCGCCGCCTGTTGAAAAGCGTAGGGTAAGCGTCTCGCTTGCCCGTGAAAGCAGTTGAAAAAGTGGCGAGCCAGAGGCTTACCCTACGTTTTTCAATGGGCTGCTCGCTCAATACCGGCACAACTCGCCGCACGGGGCTTCTGACAAACGGGTGAGCGGGGCGGCATCGGCCGTTCTTCGTCGGGCAGCGGCAAGAAAAAGCGCACCCATCGAAGCCTGACGCGCAAGCGAAGGACGTTCGATCTCCGACCCTTCGCTTGCGCGTCAGGCTTCAATGGCTGGCATGACAACTTCTGCCGCCTGCCTGCCTGACTCAGTCCGCCACGATCCGCTTCACGCCGAAGTAGTCGTGGATGAACTGCCGCCGATCTCCTTCATGCCGGACGAGTTGGACCAGCGCGAGCAGCTTCATTTGATCACGCTTCAATTTCGCCGCGAGCCGTTCCGCGTCGAGCAGCTCGGCGGGGATCTCACCGGTGACATGGAGCTGCATCGGCTCCCAATCTCCTTCTCTCACGGTTCCTTCAATCGCGCCGTAGCGTTCGAGCATCGCGAGGGCCGCTTCGAGCCGCCGGTCGTGCTTCTGTCGCGCGTGCAGCTTCTCGCGCATCCATTCGAGACCGAAGGACGCGACCTGTTCGGTGTCATGGACGAGCAGGTCATAGACTCGTTCGTAGAAGAGCGGATCGGGGTTCGACCAACGGATGAACTCCATCTGCGTCGAAAGATCCGCCTCTTCGTAGAGCAGCACGCAGTCGGCTGGCAGGCCGTCTCGCCCCGCACGGCCGATCTCCTGATACCACGCTTCCATCGAGCCGGGGATTTCGGCGTGGATGACGAAGCGAATGTCCTCCTTGTCGATCCCCATGCCAAACGCGGGCGTCGCCAGCACGAGCGGGCAGCGGCTCTGCATGAACTCATTCTGAATGCGTCGTCGCTGCTGGCGGTCGAGGTCGCCGTGATAGTTCACATGGGGCACACCTTGTTTGCGCAACAGTTCGCTGAAGCGTTCGAGCGTGCGGATCAGCGTGAAGTAGACGATCCCGCTCCCCGTTCCGGCCGGATGCCGTTCGCGCACGGCGGCGATCTGCGCGAGTTTCTCGTCGTCGCCCCAGACCTCTTCGACCGCGAGTTGCAAGTTGGGCCGGTCGATCCCCTCGTGATAAAGGACGATCTCCTCCGGTTGCAGGCCGAGTTGCCGCACGATGTCGGTTTGAACTTCGGGCGTGGCCGTCGCGGTCAGTGCGATCGTGGTCGGGTTGCCCAGCAACGCCCGAAACTCGCCGAGTCGCGTGTAGTCAGGGCGAAAGTCGTGGCCCCACTCACTGATGCAGTGCGCCTCGTCGACGGCGAGCAGCCTCACGTCGCGACGGCCAATCGCTTCGACGAACTCCGGCTTGCGAAACCGTTCCGGCGTGACGTACAGCAGCGGATGCCGCCCTTGAGCGACGCTCGCATAGCGTCTCACACGTTCCTCGCGTGACAGTGACGAGTTGATGAACGTCGCATCAATGCCACGCCGCCGTAGAGCATCGACCTGATCCTTCATCAGCGCGATGAGAGGCGAGAGAACCAGCGTGATCGGCGCGCGTCCCGAGTTGTCCGCGCTGTCGTTGGTGCGACTTCCGAGCGGGGCGGCGTCAGCCCCCCGGTTCTGGGGCGTCAGCCCGCTTTCCAAGAACCGGGGGGCTGCCGCCGCCCCGCTCGGAGATGCCACAGGGTTGGCAGTGTCAGGTCTCAATGGCTTCGCGTCCCGAGCCGCCACCAGTTCCTGCGGCATCAACGCGGGAATTTGGTAGCACAGCGACTTGCCTCCCCCGGTCGGCATCACGACGAGCGCATGCCCTCCCGCCAAGACGCGGCGAATGATCGCCTCCTGCGGGCCTCGAAACGAAGCAAACTGAAAATGCTGAGCGAGTATGTCAATTGGTTCCATGCAGAAAGATGTGACGCATCCGCCGCGCTGAAGCAAGAGTTCCACAGGTTGCCGCCCCCGTTCGCCAACGCAGACGCATCGAGTTACAACTCGCGCGGTCTGACGTGAGATCTCTGAGCGGGGCGGCGTCAGCCCCCCGGTTCTGGGGCGTCAGCCCGCTTTCCAAGAACCGGGGGGCTGCCGCCGCCCCGC
>JAYSQC010000334.1:0-4290 GCA_043721755.1 Schlesneria sp. | reverse complement strand
CGTCAGCCCCCTGGCTCTTACTTGGGAAAGTAGTAGGCACATTCCATGTGCCGTAACCTGCAAATTGCGGACGGCACATGGAATGTGCCTGCTACTTTGTGATTCTGTGAGCGGCAAGGCGCTAGCCGCCGGTGGATTTCCAAGCGAAGAACCGACGGCTAGCGCCCTGTCGCTCAGTAAAGTGAGTGCCATTGGGCTGACGCCGCCCCGCTCAGATGTCTCAATCCAGACTGCGCGGGGGTAAAACCGACTCCTACCGTGTCTCCCGCGTGGGCATTCCCGTGACACCCCGGCGGTTTCTGCGTGAGTCCTCTTCTGGCGATCTCTGCCTGTCTGGCGAATCGGTTCAACCGGAAATGTCTTCGCGACCGATACGTTTGAAGTCGCCTTGCTCGCATCGGGCATGGCTTCGACTCTCGCGAAAGACGGACGATGAACGGGTTCCAGCAATTCTTGCAGCAGATTCAGCAGCTCTGGCAGAAGCAGAGCGCCATGGGCAAGGTCGTTTACGCCGGTGCCCTCGTGGCCACGGTGGCCGCTGTCAGTGGTGTTGGCTACTGGGTCACCAAGGTCGAGTACCAAGTCCTTTGCTCGGGGCTGCCCGCTGAGGAAGCGGCGGCGATCGTGGAGAAGCTGGATGCGGACCGAACCGAGTACAAGCTCGCGTCGGGTGGAACCACAATTCTTGTCGCCGCTGACAAAGTGCAAAAGACACGAATGACTCTCGCCGTGGCCGGCCTGACAAAGGGACCGGGCAAAGGGTTTGAACTCTTCGACGAGATGTCGATGGGCGCGACGCCGTTCGTGCAGAACATGAACTACGTCCGCGCGATCCAAGGCGAATTGGCGCGCACGATCATGCAGCTCGAACCGGTCGCTCAAGCCCGCGTTCACATCGTGCAACCCGAGCCGACTCCCTTCGTGCGCGATGAGCAACCGGTCACGGCCAGCGTCGTCCTGAAGACCAAACCGGGCGCGTCACTCAGCCGGAAAGCCACCGCCGGAATCGTGGCCCTCGTCGCCGGAAGCGTGAAGGGTCTGACACCCGAAAACGTCACCGTACTCGATTCGGACGGAACCGTGCTGTCGGAGAAGCATGATTCGACGCGCGGCCTCGCCTCTTCCGACCAGCTCACGTACCAGCGCGATGTGGAATCGCACTTGGCGGCGAAGGCTCAAGAGTTATTGACGCGGTTGCTCGGCCCGGGCCGAGCGGTCGTGCGCGTCACCGCCGACATGAGCTTTCGGCATGTGAAAGAGACCAGCGAGAAGTTCGATCCCGATGGCAAGGTTGTCTCGCGCGAGTCGATCATGTCCTCGAAGACAACTTCCGCCACGGGACCGCGTGGTCCGGCCGGTGCCGTCAGCAACATCCCGCCGGGACCAGCGGCGGGCGCGGGCGGCGCAACGGGACCAAACAAGAACGAAGAGACCATCGAGAGCGAATTCGTCGTCTCGAAAACCAACCTCCAATCGGAAGAACGGCAGGGAACGATCAACCGCCTCACCATTGCCGTGATGCTGGTCCCACTGCCGACACCGGACGGTACGCCGGTGGCCGAGACGCTCGGCATCACACCCGAAGAGGCCAAAGAATTGGTCAAGCAGGCGGTCGGCTACAAGGACGGTCGCGATCAAATTCAGGTCAGCATCGGCAAGGTTCCCGCAGCGCCCGCAGCCGTGGTGCCACCGGCGGTGGAAGTCTTCACCGCTCAGCAGTTGCTGAACTACGCGACGAATCTCAAGACCTCCTCGCTCGTGGTCGGAGGGATGGTGCTGGCGGGAATCGTCGGGCTACTGCTGTTCCGTCGGCGCCCCGCGACCGTACCGGCCGTCGCCAGCCTCGCGCTGGCCACTGGCACCTCGGCGCAGTCCGACAATGAACTCGCAGACCTGAACGCCGTCGCTGCAACGATCAAGGCTTGGCTCGAAGAACCGGTCTCAATCCGCATGGACCGCAACGCAGCAGGCTCCAAAGCCAAACCGGCGTAAGGCGAGCCACACGAGTTCGCGGATTCGCGCGTAGGATGGACGCCTCGTCCGTCCGAGTTACCACGGAAACGCTGAACGGACAGACGAATGAATCAATGAACGGACGGACGAGGCGTCCATCCTACAGACGCGCTTCACGGCTTGGCGGCATCCGACGTAGCGGCGCGAGTCTTCCCCGTCGCAGTCCGTTTGTCGCGCTCGGCGCGCATTTGATCGAGCTGCGATTCGGTCTGTTGAGACCACGCCAGGTTTTCGAGTTGCCACTTGGCGAGATCGCGCAGCACTGGGTCTTGGTTCGATCCCGCGACGACTCGAAAGGCATCGGTCGCGGGCTTCCATTGCGACCGTTTGCGAAGGCAGGTCGCCGTCAGAAACTTCAGCATCATCCGGTTCTCATCCGTCGGCTGGACCTTGGCGAAGGCTTTCTCGGCGGAGGCATAATCGCCGGATCGAAACAGCACGTTGCCGAGGGCAAAGGGATCGGCGGGGTCGTCTGGAATTGGGAATGCCGGTGGCTCGGGAATGATGACCGGCTTCGGAGCAACGGGAGCCGCAATCGGCGGCGTCACCACTGGCGTGACAGGTTCCGCAAAGGGATCGACGGCATTCACACTTGTGGAACGCGGCACACTGGTGACCTGCGGCGTACTCGATGCGACCGGCTTGGATCGGCGCGTGATCCCCTTCGTCGCCAGCTTCGTCAGCACGTCAAGCAATTCCTGACGCTGCTGGATCGCCACGCGATCACTCTCCGCATCGACCGTCTTGGTGCTGCGCAGCACTTCATCACGTGCGACATCAAACGACTGCAACTCACGACGAAGCTGCGTCAGTTCCTCTTCCAGGCTCAGCCCGGATTCCGCCTCGACGGTGCGAAGCGGCAGCGGTGCCGGTTCTGCGGAACGCGTGTCGGGACCGCGCAAGGCTTGTGCCGACGGAACTCGCAACAACTGCGGTGGCGCTGCTTCTTGCTGTGCCAACAGCGTCCCTGAGAATCCGAGGAACGCGAGAGAAGCCCATCCGTGGTGTCTCATGATTTAGACCTGTCGAAGTATTAGTCCGCATTTCAAAACTAGCCCGACGCGCGAGCGAGGGCTGAACGTTCGATCAGTACGAAGCCCTCGCTCGCGCGTCGGGCTCGTTTTTCCGACTCTACAAAACACAGAGTTGATTTTGGACAGGTTCTTAGTGTCCGCCGTGTGAGCCGGACTTCTTGTCTGGCTTGGTTTCGAGTGGAGGAAGATCGTCTTCCAAAATTTCGTTCACGGAAGGCAGGAGGTACTCGCCGATCGTCACCACCACGAGTTGCCTGCTGTTCGCTTTCAGATCCTTGGGTGATTCATGGTTGGCACAGGAGGTAATTCGCATTCGTGCGGCGGCAACTCCCCGCGACTGCAACGCATGTTTGACTGCCACCGCGCGACGAAAGGACAGGTCATGCCCCTGCATCCCGTCGCGAGTCGCCTCTTCGGGGGAACAATGCCCTTGGACCAAGACGACTCGATAGTGGTGCCGGATCACTTCCGCGATCTGGTCCAGATCGCTGGCCATCGACTTAGCAACCACGTCGGAATTGCGATCGAAGCGAATCGGCTTGCCGATGTTGGACTGGGCTTTGACGAACGGTTCCGGGGCTTTCTTGTCCTTGCCTTCAATCGCCGCTCCCAACCAACGTTGTCCGTGATTGGGGAATTTGCCCGAGTTCTTCTGGGCCATGACCTGAAACACGGCGAGGTCAATCGGATCCTTGGAATTCGGTTTCGGCACATAGCCGAACCCCAACTTCACCGACGCCAAGACCTTCAGCATGTCTTCGTTGGAGGTGGTCTTCTGTTCGCCTTTGACCAGCATCAACACGAAGAAGCTCATCAGCAAAATCACCATGTCCGCGAAGCTCACGATCCACATGGGAGCGTGACCGCCGCCTTCTTCGTGACCACCTTTTTTGTGCGGACCAGACATGAAATTCCGAGCCTTCTGTGACCCACCCACCCGAAGCGTCAGCGAGGACACACACCGCCACCGCTCACATTCTCAACTTCGACTGTATGACTTTTCGTAGGGTGGGCTGTGCCCACCACAATCGGTTGCGGAATGGTGGGCACAGCCCACCCTACATCTGCACTCAGTCCGCTCTCAACACACAGCCTCGCTGACGCTTCGGGTTGGTGTTTGAGACAGACCGCTTCACGACTGCGATACCCCACGCGGCACAAACTGAGGTTTCCGAGCGGGGCGGCGTAAGCCCCCCGGTTCTTCCCAAGAGGGCTTACGCCCAAGAACCGGGGGGCTTACGCC
>JAYSQC010000333.1:0-1450 GCA_043721755.1 Schlesneria sp. | reverse complement strand
GGCGTAAGCCCGCTTTGGATGAACCGGGGGGCTGACGCCGCCCCGCTCGGAAACCTCTCACTTTGTGCCGCGAGAGGTATAGCCGGACTTCGAGAGGGTGAACGGCATCGAGTGCCGCCCGTGCGAACCAACCTCACCCGTCCGCAATTGGAGACCGTTCATGGCTCATCACGCTCCCCGCTTTCTTCAAATCGTGGAAGCTGTCCGCGTCAACATCCGTGAATGCACCGTTCGAGATGTGCAAGAGCGACAAGCGCGCGGTGAGCAGTTCCTCCTGTTCGACGTGCGCGAGGAGAGTGAGTTTGCCGCCGGACATCTGCCCGGCGCGAAGTCGCTCGGCAAGGGGATTATCGAACGAGACATTGAAGCTCTCGTTCCCGATCCCGACACGGAACTGGTCCTCTATTGCGGAGGCGGCTTCCGTTCGGCACTCGCCGCCGACAACCTTCAGAAGATGGGCTACACAAATGTCATCAGCCTGGACGGCGGCTACCGAGGCTGGAAAGAGGCCGGACTGCCGATCGAGAAGTGAGTTTTCATTCTCCCTCGTGAAGTCCGGCTCACCAAGTTGGCCCGGATGATTCCTGGCGAGCGGCAAGCGAAGTCCGGCTTTTCCGAAAGCCGGACTTCTTTTTGGTTCATCGGATGTTTTGGGGGGGACTCATTTGGAAGCGATGAACGACGGAGGCCGGTCTTCATCCTGAAGGGATGTCAGCCATTAGCCGGGGGTTGAGCGAAGCGACACCCCCGGAAGGGTTCCGACAAAATCTTTGCATCCTGAAGGGATGCCAGCACGGTTCCATCTGGCGGGGATCGGGAACCTGCCCGCATCCCTTCAGGATGCAAAGTCCAATTCCAGACACCCCACACCGGGGGTGCCGCGGACGCTCAACCCCCGGCTAATGGCTGACATCCCTTCAGGATGAAGAATCAGGCAGACCTCTGTTTTGCTCCAAACTGTGATCCCCCCAAAACCTCGGATGAACCACTTAATGCCTGCGGAGGATTTGTTCCCCTTGCAGGCTGTTGAAAAACGTAGGACGGACGAGGCTCAGCCGGTGTTTCGGGGAGGTTGAGGTTTTTGATCTTCATTCTTCAGAGAGGTCCGTCACTTGCGACGGGAACGTACCGAGCTTTTCTGTTTTTAGCCCGGAGGGCGGCAGGTTCTAGCCCACGGCGTGAGCCGTGGGTGAGCGGTCAGACAAAAAGTTCTTCAGCCCTGAAGGGGCGACACTTTCTCGCGAATGCCGCGTGAAACGTCGATCAAATGTGTCGCCCCTGGGGGGCTGGGCGGCTGGCGTACTCCGTTCCCCACGGCTCACGCCGTGGGCTAGAACCTGCCGCCCTCCGGGCTAAGGGGCTGTGCAGGATCAATTCCCGAGAATCTCGTGTTGCGTCGCAATGAGAGCGGTGTCCGCTCGACCAATTTGCGAGCCCTTCACATTCGCGC
>JAYSQC010000332.1:0-10571 GCA_043721755.1 Schlesneria sp. | reverse complement strand
ACGCAGTGTCAGGCGGCGACTTGTTCCAAGTCTTCAACTTCCGTGAGTTTCCGTACTACTCACGTTTTGTTTCTTTGCCGGGCGAGAAGATTTCCGCACTGTCAACAAGTGATGCCCTCCCGCGTGGCCGCTCGTCACAATCCCGCTTCATCAACGAGAGGCGATCAGAAGACATCAACAAGAAAATGGTGGACAAGAAGATGAAATCCAGTCCAGACGCTTCTTCTCCCATCTTCTTGTCCACCATCTTCTTGTTCCTTTCGGTTGCGGCGGAGCCGCGCTGGGTTTTCCGTGGTTCCTCATGAATAATCCGGGTTAGGGGTCAGTCACTTTGGATTTGGCTTATGTGAGACGCGGGATTAAGCTTCGTCTCTCTGCCAACTGGCATTCTGTGCCTCCCACCCCCGTTTCTCACTTGGAGTCTTTCATGTCATTCAAAAAACGTTTGCTGGCGATGGCGTCGGCGTTGTTGCTGGTCACCAGTGTCGCTTGGGCCGAAGAGGCCAAGCCTGCGACCAAGCCCGCCGAAAAGGCTGCGGACGCTCCGAAGAAAGTGGATGTGGGGACGCAGGCACCCGACTTCAAGTTCAAGGATGCAACCGGCAAAGAGATCAGCCTGTCAGAGCTGACCGCGAAAGGCCCGGTCCTCGTGCGGCTGACCTGCGGCTGTTCGGGCTGCGACAAGGAACTCGCCTACTTCCAAGCGATGCACGAAGGCTACAAAGACCTCGGTCTGACCTCGGTCGCCGTCTTCCGCGAACCCGACTCGAAGGTCGCGGCCTACGTCAAAGAGAAAAAGCTCAACATGCTCTACACCGTCGATACCAAGGGCGAGGCGTGGAACACCTTCGAGACCAAAACGATGCCGACCAACTTCCTGATCGAAAAAGGAGGCAAGATCGTCTCGGTCGCCGCCGGCTGCGATCCGAGTGGTCTGCTCGCCAAGAAGCTCTCCGAGAAAGTCGCCAAGACCGTCAACGCGAAAACGGTCGATGTTCAGAAGAAGGTCGCCGACGAGCAGGCGAAGAAGTAACGCTTTGAGCCGCCATCGAATTGGGGTCGGGCGTTCAAATTTCAAAATTGGCCACGCAACCGACATTCAATCCTCGCAGCATGCTCGCGGCCAATTTTGAAATTTGAACGCCCGACCCCAGAACCATCCAACCAAAGGAGCATCACATGCTCGCGCATCTCAGCGTACTCCTGTGTCTCGTTGCGGTTTCAGCGGTGGCGGCAGACCCCAGCGAGCCTCTCGGCGACAACTCACCCCGGATGTGGACCGTCACTCTGTCCGCCTCTGTCGATGGCAGCGGCGTCTTTCACTTCACCGACGAGGCGTTGACGTACCAGCACAAACATTGGGGACGCCCCGCGCATGTGATGTTCAACGGCAAGCCCTGGCAGAAACTCGCCACGTCGCCGGAGGACTGGGAGGCTCATCGCGGCAAGCTCGACCTCACGCACGCCTGGGTCGTCCGCCGCGAAGGCCGCGATACCGTCGCCATCGAGACAACCAAGACCGGCTTCAGTGTGTTCCTGAACGACTCCCCCAACGGTGCCGCGAACTACTCGATCACGATCGCCATCCCGCTGCTGGAGCAGGCGCCGTAAGTACTCGCCGCGGGACGATCGCAACTCGCCGATCCGGCCTTGGCAGCCCGTTGAAACACCCGTAGCACGGACGCCTCGTCCGTGGTTTTCCAGTTGGGATTCGCTCGGACGCGGCGTTCGAGCTACGTTTTTCAACAGGCGGCTACGTCACGACTACTTTGCCGCAGCAGCGAACACCGCCTCACAAGAGAACTGAAGGCCCGGCAGGAGGTGGGTGGAGTGGAGTTCGGGGGGCTTCACGATCTGTTTCTTCCAGCGGCCACCAACGCGCCGATGGACGAGCATCTCGGCGCGGTCGGCGTCGAGTACCCAATACTCCTGCACGCCGAACTGAAGGTATTCCTCGGGCTTCTCGTCGTAGTCGCGCTTTCGAGAATCGGGTGAGACAACTTCAATCGCCAACTCGGGAATCCAGATCGCCCAGCAATCGCGGTTGTTCGACGGCGCGGGAGTCTTGTACACGACGACATCGGCGTGACGGCTGGAATCCAACTCCTCAATGTCACACCGCGTTTCACCACCACCGCCAAGCGACTGAATCACACCGGAATGGCTCGCCTTGTAGGCGAAAAGTTGTTCATAGATCGCCTGAACCTGATGAAAGTGCGGCGGGTTGGCGATTTCAATCACGATCAACATCCCCCGGCTGAGTTCATACCGATAGCCCTCGGCGAAATCGGCGTCGAGGAACTCTTCGAGGTTCATCGTCCGCCCGTGGTCTGTCGGGTCGAGTCTAAGTGGCGTCGCAAGCATGTCGTGATCCTTGGCGGGCAGTCCGCGAGGTTGATCTTACCCGGTCATCTCACCAAAAATCGAGAGTCATTCAGGCCATCAACACGCGCGCGTTCAGCTTGTCGGCGAGCGAACCGACGAGGTCGTTGAGCAGGTCGAGCGAGGCGTTCGCTTCATCGAGCGTGATCGTCAGCGGCGGGCTGACGCGGAGGACTTTGCCAGCGAGAGCGCCGAGCAAATGAATGCCGACGCCGTCGCGGCCGAGGTAGCACGTTTCGACGATCTTGGCGGCGACTTCGCCCGGTGTGAGTGAGCCGACGGCGGCGCACTCGAAGCCGAAGACGAGGCCCTCGCCGCGCACATGGCTGACGAGGCCGGTCAGCTTCAACTCTTCCAACCGCTTCAGAAAGAGCGGCGTCAGTTGGCGGACGTGCTTGAGAACGTCGGTTGATTCAAACTCATCGAGCGTCGCGAGGACCGCCGCGCACGACAGCGGGTTCGCGCTCCACGTGTCGGAGGCTTCGCCGTACTTCATCACGGCGAAGATGTCTCCGCGCGAGGCGACCGCCGCGACGGGGACTCCATTACCGAGGCCCTTTCCCAGCACCACCATGTCCGGCTCGACGCCGTATTCCTCGAAGGCGTACATCGAACCGGTGCGGCCGAAGTTGGCCTGCACTTCATCGAAGATGAAGAGCAGGTCGTACTCGCGACAGAACTGCTGGAGCATCTGGTGGTACGCGGCCGACGGATGAAAGCTGCCGCCGCCGCCGAGATAAGGTTCGGTGATGAGGCACGTCAGTTTGCGACCGAACTGCCGCCAGAGGTCGTCCAGTTCGGCGCGATACTTGGCGAGGTCGATGACGGACGGCTCGTACCCGGCGTCGATGATCTCGTCCATCGGGAAGCTGATGAACTTCACGCGCGGATCGCGTTCGGAGTCCTTCTCGGAACCGGTCACGGCGTTGGCGAGGCCCTTCTTGCCGTGAAAGCCGTACCGCGTGGCAACGATCATGTCGCGCGTCTTGTCCCGCGCGAGACACGCCCACAGCGCCTTCTGAATCGCCTCGGACCCCGACGCCGCCCAGACGATCGTGTCGAGCCGCTCGCTCCCCTTCGACCGTTTGATGTTGGCGAGCAACCGCTGCACCGCCTGCGTTTCGATCTCGGTGATGCCGTTGTACGCGGTCATCGTGATCGCGGGGACATAGCCCTCTGTAGGATGGGCACTCCTGCCCGTCCGGTCTTCGCTTTGAGTCGCCATCTCGGAGGAAGATAAAGCAGGACGGGCAGGAGTGCCCATCCTACGTGCGGACTCGTCGTCGCCCGCCGACTCGAACAACAACTCGGGTGACCAGCCCATCGACTTGGCGAAGTGCCGCATCCACCGCTGCGGGTTGTGCCCGAGATTCGCCACCAGCACACCGGACGAATAGTCGAACAGTTTCCGTCCCTCGGGAGTCCAGTGGTACACACCCGCCGACTTGGCAAACACGGCCTGCGACGGCGTGAAGGTCCGCAGCGCCAGCGGCTCCCGCTCGGCGACGATCTGACGGATGGCATTGGATTTCGTTTCACCGGCGAACTGAATCGGTTGGGTCATGAGTGGTTTGTGCTTTCTCTCATTCGTTCTGTTGGAAAGTGGTTCATAAAAATTGATCTCGGTCTCGCGCCCCATGCAGGACTCTCACGATCAAGACTTTCTTTGCCTCAAGTCGGTAGTAGATGACGTAGTTGCCGACGAGCGTGAACCGAAGCCCTGGTCGAATCTCATCACAGGGTTCGCCGAATTCCGGGTTGTGGCCAACGATGCGGAACTTCTCAGTCAGGCGGAATCGCACGTTTCGAGCAGCGGCCCGATTGTCTCTGGCGATGTACTTCAGAATCGCCTTGATGTCCTCGCGCGCCAGCGGTGAGACGACATAACCGGACATCAGGCATTCCTCGACTCGGCAGCCAACTCCTGATCGCACTCCGCTTCAATCTCGTCGAAGAACGCATCCAATTCCGCGTCATCGACCTCGATCCCAAGACCGGTATCGAGTTCCGTCTGACCGCAGTCAATCTCAGCACGCAACCCGCGAACTCGTTTCTGACGCAACAACCGCACTGCGTCACAAACCAAATCACCTTCCGACGGGTAGCGACCCTGGGACAACTCGGCATCGACAAAGCTCTTCAACTCGGGTGGAAATGCGATGGACATTGGTTCGCTCCCTTGAAGTCATCATCGAACATCTCGAACACGACGCACATCGACACCAACCTAAACTCGCCCCGAGTACAACACAACAGGTTCCGCCTTGCCGGGTCGGTAGAGAACCAGCCCGCCGTGGGAGTCGTTGACACGGACCACGCAATCCGGTTCGCCTGCCGCGTGGCGTTCGAGGATCGCTTCGAGGGCTTGGACCGCCGCGACCGATTGCCGGTCGGCGGCGAGGTCGTTGTACGAGAGGGCCTGAACTTCGGCGAGGCGTTTCGATTTGTCGGCCGCTGCCCCGGCAAACTTCACGTAGGCGAGTTCCCTCGCGAACCGTTCGAGGACTTCGATGCCGTAGCCTCGCTGAGACCGCTCGCCCCACGGTTCGAGGAACGTGCCGTTGTAGTGGTTGTTGACGGTGATCTTCCGTTTGAGCGGCGTCTCGCCCTCGACCGTCAGTTCGACGCCCCGTTTGCGCGAGTGGCCGTTCCAGACGCCGTTGTCGAAGCGGAACTGAACCTCCTGCTCGACGTAGCCGGGGAAGTTGTCGGGCGTGACCCACGACGTATGGATGTCGAACGCGGCGTCGCGGCCCGAGTCGTACTCATAGACCATTCGCATCTGAGTGCTGTCCCACGTCGGCCCGTCCTTCGGCCCGACCAGCCCGCGCTGCCCCGTCGCCGTGACCGTCTTCAACCGTCCGCCAAACGTGAAGTCGATCAGCTTGATGTAGTGACAAGCCACGTAGGTGCCGGGATTGCGCCCGACAATCCACTCGGCGAACTGGCCGCCCGAAATCGACTTCGGCTCCAACAGCGAGCAGTACCCCGTGTTGACGTGCTTCAACACCTGATCGTGGACCAGCGTCCGCAGCTTCTTGTGATCGGGGTCGAGCAACTTGTGATAGACCACCTTGGCCAGCAGGTTCTTCTTGCGAGCCAACTCGACCAGCTCATCGAGTTCTTGCAGCTTCAGCACCGACGGCTTCTCGATCAGGACGTGAGCCCCCGCTTCGAGAATCTGCTTCGCCGCCTCGAAGTGCCGGTTGTCGGGAGTCGCCACGCAAACGAAATTGACCCCCGCCGCGAGCATCTTCGCCACCGAGTCCACTCCCGCATGAGAGACAAACGAATGGATGTTGCCTCCCGCCGCGGACTTGTACGCTTCAGCCCGCGACCCCGTGCGAGTCGCCACCGCCACGAGCGGCACGCTCACGTCACCAAACCGCCGGTCATAAAGCCCCTCGCGGTGAGTCCGCTCAAAAAACGGCCGGTAAGTTTCGTCGAAGATCATCCCCATGCCGACCATGCCAGCACGGAGGGATTGGGACGTGGCCATGTTACTCATTAAAGGAAACCTCAGGGTGAAAGCCGAGTCCGGATTAGCTCTGTCGTTTTAAGGTAGTCCTGTCGCTCCGCGCCAGGAGGCGAGAGCGCGATGCAAGCGCCTGCCGTTCCGCAGCGTGTTCGACAGAACGACGCCTCACGTTGATCTCGCTTCCTGTCGCAGAGCGACAGAGCTACCTTGCGGATGCCGACGCGAGCTTGCATCTGCGGTGGCACGAGTCAAGAATCGCCGACACTTCCGCGCAAAGCAAGCCACCCGTTTGATCGTCTTCCCGAGTGAGATTCCATGACATCCAAGCCTGCCATCATCCTCTCCGCGTTCGCCGATGAGTCGGCCAATTCCAAGACCGCCGTCGAACAGTTTTCGGCTTTGGCGGCGATTGGGCTTCAGTATTACTCGCCGCGATTTGTTGACGTGACGGGGGCGGGGAAGGTCAAGCATGTGACTGAGCTTGATAGTGAAGAACTGGCTCGGTTGGCGAAGTTGCAGGCCGACTACGGGATGAAGGTGACGAGCATCGGGGCGAGGTTGGGCAAGGTGAAGCTGCTCGACATCGACGATGGATCGCACAACAAGTTTGTCCCCGATGCGGCGTACCATGCGGGAGACGTGGCGGCGACGATTCGTTCGGCGCAGGCGCTGGGGGCGAAGCTGATTCGCGGGTTCTCGTTCTATCATCCGAAGGGGGAAGACCCGGCGAAGTACGTGCAGCAGGCGGCCGACCGGCTGGGGCCGATCGTCGATCTGTGCGGTCAGGCGGGGTTGGTCTACGGATTGGAGGTCGAGGCAAATCTGGTCGGGCAGAACGGACGGATGCTCGCCGCACTGGCGAAGGCGATCGGGCGGGCGAACCTCGTCTGCATCTTCGATGGCGGGAACATCTCGTCGCAGAATCTGTCACCGCTCGAGTGTCTGGCCGAGTACCGCGCGATGCGGGATTCGTTCGGCTGGATGCACATCAAGGACTATCGCGTCGATCCGAATCTCGTTTGGACGGGAGTCGTCAACGAAGAGATGCTCAAGAACTTCGTGCCGTGTGACGTGGGCGATTCGGGTCACGAACTGATCCTGCGCGACTTGAAGGAGCATCTGCCGGTGATCGACGCGAAAATGAAAAAACTCGGTGCGCCGGGAGTGTTTCTGGAACTCGAACCGCATCTCAAGGGAGGCGGCCAGTTCGGCGGCTTCAGCGGCCCGGACGGAATGGGTGTCGCGGTGAGGTCGCTCTGCCGGCTGCTCGATTACGTGGAGATCGGCTACAAACTGCGCGACTTCGACGACATCAAAGTGGCTCGCGGGTTCTGAAGAGGTTGAACCACGAAATACGCGAAAGACACGAAAAGGAAGAGGAACATGGCTTATCGAACGCTGGACTCTGTGCTTCATCCCGATAGCCATCTGACGTTGCCGGCGTCGGAGTTGCCACTGCGCCCGATCCGCGTGATGGTGACGATCATGGAAGAGGACGACGCGGACGAACTCGCCGACGTGGGCGACTACGACGAAACGCTATCGGAATACGAAAAGCTCTTGCAGCAAGGGGCGATTCAATGGTGATCGTGCGCGGCGAAATTTGGTGGGCGGATTTGTCGCCGACTCAAGGGACGGAGCAATCCGGTGTTCGCCCTGTTGTGATCGTTCAAATGGACAAGGCCAACAACGCCAGCCCGCACACGATCATCGTCCCTTTGACCACGAAGATTCGCCACAAACTGCTCCGAAGCCATGTGCAACTCCACAAGGGAGATGGTGGAACAACCGAAGAGGCGGTCATTCTGTGTGAGCAGATTCGAGTCGTGGACAAACGGCGATTGCGAACGCGAATGGGCACACTGACGGACATTCAAATCGAAGAGATCGATGTGGCCTTGAAAGTGATCTTGAACCTCTCCTGACGCTCATCCTGCTCTGCCGTCCTCAACCACTCTACGACTCTCAACTATGTCACACGAAAGACGCGGCCTAAACATGAACCCCCACAAGCACGGCAAGCCATCGTCCGTTCGATTGTGTTGCGTCTTCTGTGCGCTAATCAGCGGGTTGCTGTGGCTGCTCATGTCGGGCGGCATCTTCACGGGCGAGGCCGTTGCTCAAGAGAAGCCCGTCACGCAGAAGGCTGAGACGGGGAAGGAGGCCAAGTCCGACAAGCCCGATGTCACCAAGTCCGAGGACGGGCGGTATGAGTTCCGCAAGGAGCACGATCCGAACGGACAGGGCAAGTTTTACATGGGGCGTGAGTTGGCGATGGTCATGTCGTTTCATGGTGCCCCGTGGTTGGAGCGGCCCGAACGGGAAGAGGAAGAGCGGCTGAGTACGCTCGTCGCGCAGTTGGGTCTGAAGCCGGGAATGGTCGTCGCGGATGTCGGAGCCGGATCGGGCGTGTTCTCGTTGATGATGGCTCACAAGGTCGGCGAGAAGGGCAAGGTGCTGGCCATCGACATCCAGCAGGAGATGCTCGACCTGCTTGGCGACAAGATCATGAACCACAAGATCAAGAACGTCGAACTGGTCCTCGGGACGGAGAAGTCGCCGAAGTTGAAGGAGGCGTCGATCGACCTCGCCCTGATGGTCGATGTCTATCACGAGTTCGAGTACCCGTATGAGATGACGCTGGAACTGGCGAAGGCTCTCAAACCGGGAGGCCGCATTGCATTCGTCGAGTATCGGCGCGAAGACCCGCAGGTCCCGATCAAGCTCGTCCACAAGATGACCGAGGCGCAGGTGAAGAAGGAAATCTCACTGCCCGAGTTCGGCCTGAAGTGGAAGGAGACGATCGACAAGCTGCCACGCCAGCACATCGTGGTCTTCGAGCGACCGCTGATGAAGCGGTGAAGGCGAGAGGTCGAAGTCCGGCTGGTCTTCTAGCGGGACTTCGCGGTGAAAGGACTTGTCCAAGAAAGACACCAACCCGAAGCGTGAGCGAGGACGAGAGTCGAGCGATATGCGCCCTCGCTCACGCTTCGGGTTGGTGTAGAAGTCCGGCTTTCGGAAAAGCCGGACTTCAAACGTCGCTCATGAAAAGCCCCCTCACTCTAACCCTTGCAGCTTGCGAGTGGCGTCGAGTTGGTGAAATCGGGGGAAGATGATCGTCTTGATTTGTTTCTTGTCGTCCTTCTGAGCGACCAGATAGCGGCCGAGAATCTCCAGCCAGCTTTGCCGTTCCCAGACTTGTTCCCACAAGTAGGCGGTTCGGTGTCCGCCGTGAGGGTTCAGGGGATTGCCTGCCGCTCCGTGGTCGCCTTGGTTGAATGGCAGGAATTGGGTGGCCGGGCCGTCTAGCCGAGTCGTCATGTGAACTTCGCGGTTGCTGACGGCGAAATGGACCAAGGCCCCGTTGGGGAATGAGAGCAACGGTTCGGCGGCTTGGCCTTTGGGTTTGGGATGACGGTCGAAACGATGCTGGTCAATGGCGTCGCCGATGCTTTGCGTGAAGTCGGTCTTGAGTTCCACCGTCGCCACTGGCAGGCCGTTCGGGAACAGCACGAAGTCGATGCTGTTCTCGTTGTGCTGGGAGTAATGCACCTGCCGGACAACTCGCAGCCGGTTGGCGTTGTACCGAGCCACGATGTCGGGGTTCATGGTTAGCGCCGGTTTGAATTCGGCAAGCAACAGCGACTGCCGCAGGCCGAGCAGGTCGATGCCCTTCCGCAGCACAGCCAGCGTCCCTTGTCGGTCGAGCGAATCCCGCAAGCGATCCAGCAACGTGTCGGCGGCGTGCGTGCCGTGATTCTTGGCGATCGCGTCCCACGCTTTGGGCTGAGTCACCTGCACCCAGGCCAGCACATCTTCGGGAAACAACGCCCGCGCCCGGTCGTACCCGTCATCGTTCGGCGAATACAGCCAGCCGTTCGCGGCGAGGTGTTCGCAGATTTCGTTTTCCAACTCGATTTCGTTGTGCAGACTCATACAGCCTCCGATTCGACGAGCCCGCGCAAAGTAGCAGGCACATTCCATGTGCCGTGGCCGCCGTGGCCAGTATTGCTCTCAACGCTGTCGCTGGGACGAGCGGACGGCACATGGAATGTGCCTGCTACTTTTGTCATACGTCCTCCGATTCGGCCAACCCGCGCACGTCGATCTTGCCGGTGACGGCAGCGGAAATCAGGGCGGTCCGGCGTTCTTGCAGCAGCTCGATCCCACGCTCGGCTTCCGCGGTCAGCATTCGTGAGCGGCACGGCGCTAGCCGCCGGTTCTGCGGTCCGTCGTCCAACGCTGAAAACACCGGCGGCTAGCGCCGTGCCGCTCATGGGATCACCAACCCGCGCACGTCGATCTTGCCGGTGACGGCGGCGGAAATCAGGGCGGTCCGGCGTTCTTGCAGCAGCTCGATCCCACGCTCCGCTTCGGCGGTCAGGGCGTCGAAGCGCGAGGTTTCACGGTCGAGAAATTCGCGAATTCGCTTCTGTTCGTCAATCGGCGGCACGGCGATCCGATAACCGTAAAGGTCTTCGATGCGGAAGGACGCCTGCATGTGGTCGGGAATCAGACCACGCTCAAATTGGAACAATGGTTGGAAGTGGTAATAGAAAAATGCCGCGAGACACCGATCCGATGTCGGCCAAATAATCATGCAGTTCTGAGATAAGGAACGGGGCCGTGATTACTTCCCGAAGTTAGGTTTGTGGTGTGGGGAGTGCTCGGTCGTTCCATTTGGGGAGGAGTTCGTCGCGGAGGATGCGGC
>JAYSQC010000331.1:0-20843 GCA_043721755.1 Schlesneria sp. | reverse complement strand
GGCGCTAGCCGCCGGTCATGCAGGAAATCACCGGCGGCTAGCGCCTTGCCGCTCACGTCGTACAACTTTCAACAGGAATGGCGGAGAGCCAAAAACAGGTGAGCCGGGCGGCGTCAGCCTATTGGCACTCACTTTGCCTAAAATGCCAAGTAACCCGCAGCGTCAGCGAGGGAGTTCATCGAGTTTCACTGCGTGTTTGACTCCCTCGCTGACGCTGCGGGTTACTAAAGTGAGTGCCATTGGGCTCACGCACGAACCGGGGCATCTCATTGACATCATGGCCACCTGTGTCGATGTCAGCGGTGCGAAGTATCCGACCGAGTTCCACGGGCAACCGATTCAGCCACTGGAAGGCCGCAGTCTCGTTCCCGCCTTCACCGGACAGCCGATCCAATGCGAAGCCCTCTTTGGAATTGGCTCAAAACAACTTCCCGAGTTCCCTTCTGGTTCCCTCCCTCGGCGGGGAGGGTTAGGGAGGGGGGACGAGTGGCAAATCAACTTGATCTTCCTCCCCCCTCCCCGGCCCTCCCCGCCGAGGGGAGGGAGGAAAGCGGGAAGTTGTTTCGCACCGAATCCTTTGGGGAACACGAAGGGCACGCGGCCATTCGTGTCGGAGATTGGAAGCTCGTGCGCCTCGGCCGAGATGGCTCGTGGGAGTTGTACAACCTCAAGTCCGACCGCACCGAACAGCACAATCGCGCCGCAGAACATCCCGATCGCGTGAAAGAACTCGCGGCCGAATGGGATGCGTGGGCGCAGCGTGCCCACGTCATTCCCTACCCGCAGCCGAACGCACAAGGAAACGGCCAACCGAAGAACAACGGCAACAAGCAGGCCAACACCAAGCAAAAGGCCGCCGCGTAGTTCTACTGTCCGGCTCATCCAAATGTAGGGTGGGCTGTGCCCACCAAATCGCAATAGGTTGTGATGGGCACAGCCCACCCTCTGGAAAGTCGGACAGCTCTACAGATGAGAGTCCCTTCTGGAGAGCGACGGGACTACGGTAGCTCCCGCAAGCTGGTCACGCGCAGCGTCTCGCGGCTGGCGAACGGCTCGCCGTACTTCGCGTGGATGCTCCAGCCCCAGTAGCGCGCCCGATCACGAATGTCATTGAGTGCGGTCGGGAATTCTGTCGAACGGCCGGTGATGAGCTGACTCTCGAAGCAGCGAATCGCCTCCAGCTTTGCGTCGATCGCGTCGCTGATGTCGAACACGAACGCGGGCTGCGGATGAATTCGTAGGTGGATGCTGAAGTAGTAGAGAACTCGCGGCGGCAAGAACGGCTCGCCGGGCATGTCGCTGCGCGACAGCTTGGCCCAGAAGCGGGCGGCATCGACGAGACTCGACGCGGCGATGTGGTCCGGGTGACTGTCCTCCCAGTACGGCGCGAGGATCAGCTTCGGTCGCGTGATCCGGAAGACCGTGGCCAGTGCGCGACGTGCTTCAAGCGTCGGTTCCAGTGACCGATTGGGCAGCCCGAGATTGTGTCGCCAGTTAAGACCAAGAACCTTCGTTGCGGCAGCCGTTTCTCTCGCGCGGATTTCGAGCGAACCGTGCGGCGTCGGCTCACCCGTGGTCAGGTCCACAACGCCGGTTCGCAGTCCCTCGCGCTGACAACGAATGAGCGTTCCACCCACACCGATCTCGGCATCGTCGGGATGAGGCGCGACCACCAGCACATCGAGCGGAGCAGTGAGAGGTGTCATCGAAGCAGACTCAACGAGGATTGTGAAACGAGGAAGCCGAACAGGTCATCAGGCGGGCGGCAAGAAACGGTTTACCCGACACACCCACCCGCAGCGTGAGCGAGGACGAAGTCGATCGATGTCCTCGCTCACGCTGCGGGTTAGTGTGGGTCAGACAACTCTTTCCGGTCGCTTTACGAGGCGCTCCGCAGTCCGAAACCATATCGACACATTTCGACCATTCTGAGATAAGCCCGCGCGGTTCGACCGTCTCCGGCATCAAGACCATTGGCCGGGATCGACCCTTTTTGCACGCGGGAGTTTTCGATGTTGCTTCGTCCAGCCGCTCTGTTCGCCCTGTTGATCGCCGTTTCGATAGCGACGCTGGGTTGCTCTTCATCGGGAATTGGCTTGGGAAAATCCAAGCCGTTCGCCAAGAGCGAGCAGTGGGAACCGGATTCCGACGAACCCAAATCCGACTGGCGCTCCGACGCGGGCAAGATCGGTCGCGGCAATCGTCGCGCCGAGGGGGAAGACCCGCTCGACAAGATTCTGTGGTCCGATCAGGCCCGCGACATCAACCGCAACATGGGCTTTAACTGAAGTAGGATGGGCACTTCTGCCCGTCCGGCTTTCGCGTTGAAGAGCGGACGGACAGGAGTGCCCATCCTACAGGTGCGATCGCACGGCTAATCCTCGTCGTCATCGGCTTCCACTTTCACCGCTCGCTTGCGAACAGCTCGCTTGAGTGGCGTGGCCTGCTCTTCCGATCCATTCTTGGTCGCGAAGATGCGACGCACCGATTCGAGCAGCACTTCCATGGGGAACGGCTTCCTCAAATAGTCGGCCACGCCCAGCATCTCGGCATAGGCTTTGTGCCGTCCCCCTTCGTTGGCCGTGATCATGATGACCGCCGGGGGAGACTCCAGCGTCTTGAGGAACTCCAACACCGGGAAGCCTCCCATGCGCGGCATCATCATGTCGGTGATGACGAGATCGGGTTTGAGCGTCTCAATCTGTCGCTGCCCTTCCACGCCGTTCTGTGCGTGAACGACGCGGTGGCCGTTGCTCTGGAGAACTCCCATCAACATCGCGGCAATTTCACGGTCATCGTCAATGATGAGGATCGTTTTGTTGGTCGGTTCAGCGGGCATCAGTCTCTCCACGAATGACAAGTGTGTCAGCAAATCGCGCGGCATCGTAGGCCACCGCCGCGCGAGGAACAAGCAGTTGGAACGAGACTCAACGCATCGAGTAAAACGAAGTCCGGCTTAGGAACCGGCTCGAAACAACTTCCCGCTTTCTAGGCCTTTCCTTCCTCCCCTCGGCGGGGAGGGCCGGGGAGGGCCGGGGAGGGGGGAGGATGGTCGAGTCGATTTGCCACTCGTCCCCCCTCCCTAACCCTCCCCGCCGAGGGGAGGGAACAAGGCGCAAGCCGGGAAGTGATTTGACACCGAATCCTGAGCTTTGTTAGCCGGACTTCTCGCGGTGAGGATGTCCCCAAAAGTGAAGTCCGGCTTTCGGAAAAGCCGGACTTCGAGGTCCAGCGACCCGGACGTTTCAAACGTCCGGGTCGCTCTTCGGTCGCCGAGCGAGCCGCATCAGCGGGGCTACTTCTTCGCCTTCTTGAGCGTCATCAGGTACTCGACCACGTCGGCCATTTCCTCCTGCGAGAGCAGCTTGGCGAGGTCGGCGGGCATCAGGGAAATCGCGTTCTTCTGCCGTTCGTCGATGTCCTTGATCGTGATCGTGCGGACGAGGGCATCGTTTCCCTTGAGGCTCAGTTTTTCACCGTCTTCGCTGACGAGGAGGCCTGTTTGAGTCGTGCCGTTGTTGAGAACGATCGTCCACGCTTCGTAGTTGTGGCTGATCCCCGCGCTGGGAAACACGATCGACTCAAACAACGCCTGCTTGGCGAGCTTGGCTCCGATCTCGGAGAGGTTCGGACCGACTTCCTTCCCCTCGCCGTTGACGACGTGGCAGGTGGCGCACTTGCCGGTCGTCGCGTAAAGTTTCTGGCCGTTGCCGACGTTCCCCTTCAGCTTGGCGAGTTCGCCCAGCGGCGGGAGTGGCTTCGAGTCTTTGCCAGCCGGAGCCGGGAAGAGCTTCGCGACGAGTTGCTTCTGCCCATCGTCAAGCGGAGCGGCTTGCAGCGCGGCCGACAGCGCGGGAGCAAACGTGTCGTCGAAGGTTTTTGGTACTGACTCGGCGAGCTTCAAAACCTCGGCGGCTCCGACTTTGGTTCGAGCGGCTCCCTTGATGGCCTGACGGCGGAGATCGGCCGGGGCTTTGTCATTTTTCACGATGGGCAGCAGCAGCGGCGACGCATTGCCATCGCCCGAGTTCGACAGCGCGGTGGCGGTGGCCAGTGCGACGCGGCCCTTGTCCTTGTCGGACGCCAGCGCCGCCGAGAGAAGCTCGTTCGCCTGCTTGTCGAGCAGCAGCTTCACAGCGTCGATGCCGATCTGGTCGTCGGGCTTCGCCTGCGCGAGGGCCAGCAGTTCGGTGAACCGCTCCGTCACGTTGAACTTTTCGACGAGCGTCACGAACTGCGGCTGCCCCTTCAGTCCATCGAGGACTCGATTCAAAGCCGCCTTCTGTTCAGCGTTCTTCGAGACATCAAACCCCTTCAACCGCGAGATCGCTTCCGTGTTGATGAACTTCGTTTTCGCCTCGTCCCCAAAATTGCCAAAGGCAAGCTGGATGAGGGCATCGTCCTTTTCTGGTCCGGCGAGGAAGTCGAACGCCCGCAGATAGCGCGGGCATTCCTCGGCAGTGATCGACGAATCGGCGATGATCTTGGCGAGTAGTGAAGGTGTCTTCGGCGAGCGTGATCGCCAAACCAGATCGTTCATTTCACTCGAAGTGCGTTTGAGCCGATCAGGCGTCTGACCTACCAGAGCCGTCGGAAGGGGCATTGCCGCGTAAGCACCGAGGCAGACTTCCCAATCATTACCCGCTCCGATCCCCAAAGCTTCGAGATACCACCGATCAGTCCCGTCATGCTGGAGCGCGAGCCACGACCAGATTGCCGCCTTGGACAGCGGCTTTCCTGTTCGTCGTGCCACCGGTGTTGATGCGTCATCTGTCGGAACCTCGGGCGTTACAGTGGGAATATGCCTGAGTGCGATTGCGCATTCTCGGCGCACTTCAGGCGACTCGTCATGAGACAACGCTTCGGCTACGAACAGAATGGGGGACAGTCTTTCCTTTTGCGACTTCGCGCCGTCTGCAATTCGACGGACTGCTCGCAAGGCCGTGATTTTGATGTCTGGATCTTCGTTTGGCCGCATTGCGCCGGACGCACGAATTGCCTCCAGCCCTTTCTCACCCCCCTGCATGGCAAGCAGCCATAGCGCCCTCGCACGCTGTCGTGGATTGGCGTCACTCTCGAAGACTTTGCTCAGTGCCGGCACAGCCTTGTCGCCCATTACGTGCAGCGAGGTCCAAGCCAGATACCGCGTCGCTTCGTTCGGACTCTTGAGGGCGGCGATGGCTCCTTCGACGGTGCTGACATCAACCTTGGGTGTCTTGTACGGAGTCTTGGGAGGAGCCAAGCGGAACAGGCGGCCTCGGTCGGCGTCGCCCATGCGGTGGCCTCCCACGCCGGGGTCGTACCAGTCGGCCACGATCAGCGAACCGTCGGGCGCGACGCACACGTCCGACGGGCGGAACCAGTTGTCGCGCGCTCCCGTCAGGATGTTGACCGTCTCGGCGGTGTAGCCCGCGCCCGACTTCTTCACCGGGTAGGCTCGCACCACGTTCGGACCGGCGTCGCAGTGAATGACCTGATTGCGGAAGACCTCGGGGAGCAGATCGCCCTCGTAGACGCAGATCCCTGTCGGCGAACCGGCTCCCGTTTGCAACAGGTTCGGCACGGTGCCGGGATCGTTGAGATGCCAGTGTTTGAGCGGGATTTCGGTTTCCATGTTCGTACGCGGCGACTGCCAGCCCGCGCCGGTCATCTGATCCTTGTAGCCGTAGTCTCCGAACTCCATCACGAAGTTGATGCGAACACCCTTGTTGCCGTCGTCGTCGTTGTCCGACTGCCACAGCGTCCCGAAGCTGTCGACCGCGATCTCCCAGTTATTACGAAAATTCCAGCCGAGCGTCTCGAACTCGCTGCCGTCCATGTTGCAGCGGAAGACCATGCCTTCCTGATACGGCTTGCGGCTCGCGTTGACTTCGTTGCCCGCCATGTCCACGATCGGCTTGCCGTCTTTGTCCTTGATCTGCTTGCCTTCGTTGCCGAAGTTGAAATACAGCTTGCCGTCCGGCCCGAAGTGGAAGGCGTGGATGCCGTGATCGTGCTGCGTGCCGCTGATGCCCGTGAAGAACATCTCCTTGCGGTCGGACTTCAAATCGCCGTCGTCGTCGTGCAGGAAGAAGACGTTGTCATTGGCCGAGACGATGATCTTCGTCCCCTTGCCCGAGGGAGTCGGCAGGACGCAGATGCCATGCGCCGAATCGACATCCTTACCCTGATGAAACACGCTCTGCTTGTCAGCGACACCATCGCCATTCGTGTCTTCGAGGATCAGGATGCGGTCGCCCTCTTTTCGCTCGCCGTTGCGGTGGCGGTAGTTCACGACCTCGCAGACCCAGACTCGGCCAAGATGATCGATGTCAATACTCGTCGGGTTGAGCATCGCGGGGTTGGACGCTTCGGATGCGAAGAGCGTGGCCTCCAGCCCGTCGGCGACATCCAGCCCGCTGACCGCGTCTTTGGGATCGCGACTCCCCGCGCCACCGGCGGGTGCGGCTTGTGCGACCTGAATCGGAGGCTTCTGCGTGTAGACCAGGAACTGCACCGAGCTGCTGCCGCCCTGGTCCGAGCCACCGTTGTCGATGCCTCCGCGCGCCTTGAAGCGGGTCGTCCCGGCCGGCAGATCGAACGCGATGACCGAATTGGCGTGAGTGCCGAACCCGTACTCCACCGGCTTCCCGGCGATCTTGAGCGGGTCACCACCGGCATTCTTGCCGACGGCCACGTTTCCCCATTCGGCTCCCGCCGACTTCCACTTCAACTCGGTCAGCTTCTTCTCACCCGTGGCCGTCACGAGTCGCGGCTCGGCCCAGTCGGCCCAATCGGCGGTGAAGCCGTTCCCTCCGTCACGCACGACAAGGAACAACTCCTTCGCGCCGGTGACATCGACATCGATCTCAACCGCATGACCGGGCGTCTGCGTGTCGATGACCTTTGACTGAAACTGGGGTTCTTGAGCGAAACAGAAACCACTCGCGCCGAGCAAAGCCAACGCGGCGAGTAAGGCAAGTGAACGCTGGGGCATTGAGCAGGACTCCATAAGCGGATCAAAGTGGCGAGCAAAATCGTCATTGAGGACTGGGGGTATCACGAGCATCCCTGATGGTCTTGAGCCACCACTCTTCTCCCACCGTCGCCGGAGGATCAAGTGGACGGTCATATTTCATCGAGAGCTGGTACAGAGCGCGATCGTAAACGAGGTCGAGGACGATCTGAAGGTTGAGCGGTGGCTCTTCGTGTCCCAGTGCGAGCGGGATGGGAACGGTTGGCATCCGTTCCGGCAACCGCCAACTGTAAACACTCGACTTGGGCCGCGATCGCCCACGGCTGACGAACGCGAAGTAGTCGCCCGGCGGAAGGGGCGAGGACATGGGGAGTCTTCGACCACCTCGCAGCAAGTCAATCTCCACGAGGTTGGCAGTCGTCTGCAACAGAGCCTTCCGTTTGGAGAGGTACTTCCTCGCCCCCTTGGTTCCGCGCTGTTTGTTGCTGGGGGAGAGGAGTTCGATGACCGTTACGAGGCGGTCGTCGCCGATGGTTCGAATCTCCAGAAAGCCCTCTTCGTGCGGTTCGGTCTTCGGCAGCAGGCATTCGACGGGGGCAAGAGCCGTCGCGTTGGCTCCCGATGAAAATGAAGAGCGTTCCGACCACGACGGCTCGGTCGCCGAGACAGAAACATCAGGGATGATGAGACGTTCATCTCCTGCGATCTCCTGCCAGTAAATCCGCTCCTGCACGTTCACGACGTACCGGTCGGCCACTTGTGGAGCGAGCAGCTCGCGCATCACCGAGATCGCCGTGTGGTGAAAGTCCTCCCACTTCTGCGATTCGATGAACGGGTCCATGCCGGGAAAGGGGGATGGCATGTTGTGGCCTCCGTTGTGTGAGCGGCATTGGCGAGAAATGTAGGATGGGCACTCTTGCCCGTCCGGATTTCGTCGCTAAACACTGCGAGCCAAACATGAGGACGGGCAAGAGTGCCCATCCTACATTTCGCTAATGACTTTGCGGCGACACGTCACTCGGCCGCGCGTTTGCCGACGGGCTTCTCGTTGTTCCATTCGTCGAGCATGGCCTGGATGCGGGCCTTGTTGAAGTCGGCGGGGATCGCTTCGTCGTGGTTCGTCAGGAGGTCATCGACGGCCACTTTGCCCACGTTGACTCCACCGGCGGGGACATCGGTGCCCGAGGTCCAGACGATGGCGTTCAGCATCAGTTTGCGGAATTGATCGTTGCCCCAGTTCCAATGGACGTGTCCGCCCGAGCAACCGAAGCCACGTCCGCCGTCGGGGCGTTGAGTCGCCCAAGCCATGTGCTGCGGGGCCTTGTCTTCCAGAATCGCCTTGCGGGCGTGCGGGTTGTTGTTGTGAGCGTTCTCGGGGCGGCTGAGCTTGGGGACCTGCTTGCCGTCTTTCTCTTCCATCACGACCTTGCCGTCCTTGTCCAACACGACCAGCGTCGTGGCGGGAGGCAGGTCGGTCAGGATGGGCGTCACGCCCTCCATCCCCTCACGAAACCGCATGTGGTAGTACCACTCGTCGTTCGTCTTGAAAGGCTTCACACCGCGAGTCGTCGGATGAACTGGAAACTTTGTGTAGTTCGCGTCCCAGTGTGGGTTGACCGAGTAGTTTGGCTCGAAGTACCCGCCGGTCCAGTCGATGAAGGCTTGGCCCGGCTTGCCGATGGTCGTCTCAACACCGTAGTGAATGCAGACGATGCCGACGCCCTTCTTGGTCAGAGCCTGCAACTCGTCGAGATGCCCGTTGAAGGGATGCCCGCCGCCACCGTCCGAGTAAATCGTGATCGAGTTCGCTGAAGCCAGCTTCTCGGGCGACGGCCAGCCCTGCTTTTGGAGTGAGTGAACTTCGGCTTCCACCGGCAAGCCACTTTCGTTGATGAGTTTCGCCAGCAGCGAGCAGCCTGCGAGGTGATCGTGAGCGCCGAACCCGTGACTCGGGTTTCCCGCCAGTAGCAGCGCCTTCTTCTTGCCGCTGCTGGAAGCGGGCACAGCCGATGTCTTCGCGGCGGCCTTCACTTGCTTGAGCTTGACGTTCCGGAACTGGACCTTCATCGGCGGACCAGCGTGAAGTTGGAGTGCGAGAACACCCTTGTCGCGACGTTGCTCCTTGTCTTCGTCATTCACGATCGAGGTCACGACATCGTTGATGCGGTGCTCGAACCGAAAACCCTTCGCCGTGACGTGGTAGGTGTTCCAGTCCTCTTTCTTAATCTTCGTTTGAATCTCTTTGGTGTCGCCAATTTCTTTGATGAGCTTCGGCTTGTGATCGGCTCCGATTTCAGTCTCTTGTCCGCGCAGAGCGAGGATGCCGCGGAAGCGTTCTCCATAGTTGATGCCGCTGTAGGTCTCACCCGCTTCAAAGTCGGCTTGGTAGCCGCCGATCACCCACTTCTCGTTCGGCACTTCAAAGCTGCGGTACTGAATCCCGCTGTTGCCGCCGACGATCTTGTATTCGAGCTTGAGTTCAAAGTCGGCCGTCTCGCCGCCGCGCCAGATGATGAACGTGTTCCCCTTGGTCGGCTTGTCGGCCGTCGTCTGCCCGGTGATCGTCCCGTCCTCGACCGTCCAGAGTTCGGGATTGCCGTCCCACTTGTCGAGCGTCTTGCCATCGAAGATCGAAACCCAGCCGTCGTCCTGAGCATGAACCATCGCTCCGAAAGAGCAGATCGCCACCAGGCTCATCATCCACGTTGCCACTCGCATCCTGAACCGCATCGTCGTCTCCTGTTGAATCTCGTTTGGTCAGTCACGGCTACGATTCGCCGAGGTATCAAAAGGCCACCTCGCGCGGGGCGGCATTGGAGCATAACGTCCGTCGTATTCGCAACCGCCGCAGGTCGCGTTGCCGAAGTCCGGCTTGAGCAGCCTGTTGAACAACGTAGGGTAAGCGTCTCGCTTGCCCATTCTTCAACGGCACTCACGGGCAAGCGAGACGCTTACCCTACGTTGTCGAAGTCCAGCTTAGCTTTGTCAGCCGGACTTCCTTTTGAAGCGAGTTGAGACGACAGGCAAGAACTGATTGACCCGAACACACCCACCCGAAGCGTGAACGAGGGCGAAGTCGATCGACGCCCTCGTTCACACTTCGGGTTGGTGTGGGACAGGCAACTCTTTCCGATCGCCTTCCCATGACGAAGTCCGGCTTTCAGAAAAGCCGGACTTCGAGCCGATTGGCGGTCGCGTCGTGGTCGAGAAAGTCGGTGGCCGTTATGGTCTCTCGCAGCCCTTGTTGTCTCGCCCGCCCTCGGAGGAACCGCATGACACCGACTCAATCTCTCCGAGCGCTGCTGGCGCGCCCCGGCATCGTGCGTAGTCTGGCTCCGCACGATGTCTTCACCGCGAAGGTGATGGAACGAGCGGGGCTGCCGCTGTTGTTTCTCGGCGGCTTCGGCGCGTCGGCCAGTGGTTTTGGATTGCCCGATCTGGGGCTGCTCGGTCTGGCCGAGATGGCTGATGCGGCGCGACGCATGACCGGTGCGGTGAGCGTTCCCGTGATCGTCGATGGTGATACCGGGTACGGCTCGGTGCCGAACGTCATCCGCACGGTGCGTGAGTTTGAGCGCGCCGGTGCGGCGGGGATGCTCATCGAGGATCAGGTCTTCCCTAAACGCTGCGGTCACTTCGCGGGGAAGCAGGTGATCCCGGTCGAGGAGATGGAGACGAAGCTCAAGGCGGCGCTCGATGCGCGTCTCGATCCCAATTTCGTCCTCATCGCGCGGACAGACGCCCGTGCGGTGGAGGGACTCGATGCTGCCCTCGACCGCGCCCACCGGTACGCCGCGATCGGGGCCGACCTGATCTTCGTTGAGGCCCCGCAATCAGTGGCCGAACTGACGCGCATCGCCCGCGAAATCAAAAAACCTCAACTGGCGAACATGCTCGTCGGCGGAGTGACTCCGATCGTCTCGGCCGATGAATTGGAACGGCTTGGCTTCAAGATCGTGGTCTCGCCGGTCGAGTCGCTCGCAATCACCGCCTTTGCCGTCGATCAACTGGCCCGCGCGATGCTCGACGACGGCCGCGTCGATGGCCTGTCCGATCGCATGGCTTCGTTCGCCGAGATCAAGCGGTTGCTCGGCGCGGAGGAACTAGCTGGACGATGACAACGTGTCGATCCGCACTTCGCATCTGATTCTTGGGCGTAAGCCCGCTTGTGTCTTTCGGAGCGGGGCGGCGTCAGCCCCCTGGTTCCGCGTCGATTGAAGAAGGGGCTGACGCCCAAGGCAAAGACGAAGAACCAGGGGGCTGACGCCGCCCCGCTCCGAAAGTCAGTGGAACGAGCTGACGCTCGAAAATCGCCAATCGAAATGCGGTCGATCCGACAGAAAGATGAAACCTCGCTGCACGAAAACTCCCGCACACCAAACGACGACTCACCTCGAAACCTCTGGGCACCACTCCAATGAACTCACTCCCCGCCGATTTCCTCTCCCGTGCTTCAAGTCCCACACAAGAACATGCGTTTCGCCACGGGCCGCGGATCGTCGCCATCGAGACGTTGATCCCGCACGACATCATGGCCGGGATCATGCTGCTGCGGATTCACACCGACGCCGGGACCGTCGGCGGCGAGCCGGTGATCGGACACGGTGAGACGTACTACATTCCTCACGCCGTCGCGGCGACGTTGCACGATTGGATGTCGCGGCGATTGCTCGGAGCCGATGCCACGGCGATCGAAAGTCATTGGCGGTTCCTTTACGAACGCGGAACGGCCTTCGGGGTGCGAGGCTGCGAGTTGCGAGCGATCTCCGCCATCGACCTCGCGCTGTGGGACATCCTCGGCCAGTTGACCGAGCGGCCGGTGTGGAAGCTGTTGGGCGGGCCAGTTCGAGACGCGATCCCGGTCTACAACAGTTGCGGTGGCCCGACGTATGGCCGTCGCCCGAAAGACGCTCCCGACGCGCAGGGCTGGCCGGGACATGGCGATCTCGGGCAACCGGGTCCGCTCGAAGACAACTACAACAGCGTGCATCACGCCGGAGACCTCGCCGAGGAATTGCTCGCCGCCGGATACACCGCGATGAAAACGTGGTCGCTCGATCAGATTTATCGTCAGTCGGGCGGACACCGCGTCTCGTGGCCCGATCTCGAACAAGCCCTGCGTCCGCTGCACGAGATCCGCGAACGAGTCGGTTTGAAAATGGAACTGATGCTCGACGGACACGGCTTCTTTTCGCTCCCCGCCGCGCTCCGCATTGCTGAGGCGATGCGACCGATCCAACCGCTGTGGCTGGAAGACGTGATCCGCCCCGACTGCGTGGACACGATCGCCGACTTCCGCGATCGGGCAGGAGTCCCCATCGCCGTCAGTGAGATGTTGGTGAGTCGCGAGGAGTACCGCCAAGTCCTGCAACAGCGCGCGGCCGACTACACGATGATCGATCCGACTTGGGTCGGCGGCATCAGTGAGACGCGCCGCGCGGCGGAGCTGGCTCAAGCCTTCAACGTCCCCACTCTGATGCACGATTGCACCGGACCACTCACGCTCTTCGCGGGCCTGCATGTCGCGGCGTCTTGTGCGAACGTGACCTATCAAGAAACCGTCCGCGCCCACTTGAAGACGCTCTATCCGCTCCTCATCGACGACACCGTGACTGTGACCAATGGCCACCTGCCGCTGCCAACGCGTCCCGGCTTGGGCGTTCGCCTGCTGCCCGAACTGTTCACGCCCGCACACCCCGGCTACCGGATCACGCGACTGTGACGCGCGCGTCTAAAAGCGGGGGTCAGGTGGTTCAAAGTTCATTTTTCGCGGCGAAAAATGAACTTTGAACCACCTGACCCCTGATCCTGCGGCCTGACCAAGGGGGACGGCCTACGAAATGGGTTCGAGCCGCTTCAAGTCTCCGAGCCTCCCCGATACCGTGCTGCCTCTGCTCGAAGTCCCTCCGTCCGACTCCAACTTGTGGGAGACACCTCATGCTGGCTCATTCCGTGGTTCGATCGTTCTGCCTTGCTGCGACCGTTGTGTTGAGCGGGTTGTTCGTCACATCGTCCCTCGTTGCGCAGGAGAAACCGCTCGCTCAAGAGAAGCCGCTGGTCGAGGCGATGACGCGCATTCCGGCCAAGACTCCGGACGAGGAACTCAAAACCTTCAAGCTGCAGCACGGGTTCACGCTCGAACTCGTCGCGGCCGAGCCGGACGTGGTCGATCCGATCGACGCGGCCTTCGATGAGCGGGGCCGGATGTACGTCGTCGAGATGTCCGACTATCCGTTCCTCCCCGAGCAGCGGGTTCAGAAGTACAAGGACCAGCGTGCGGAATCGTGGTCGCGCGTGCGGCTGCTCACGGACAAAGACGGTGACGGCCGAATGGATCACAGCGTCGTGTTTGCCGACAAGCTGCGGTGGGCTCAGTCGGTCTGTTGCTCGAAGGGAGGCGTGTACGTCCTCGCGTCGGGCAGCCTCTTCTTCATGAAGGACACCGACGGCGATGACGTAGCCGACGTGAGGGATGTTCTCTGTACCGGCTTCAGTCACGCCAACGTGCAGGCGCTGGCGAACGGTCTCGAATGGGGGCGAGACAACGCGATCTACTTCTCGTCGGGATTGGCTGGTGGCGAGCTGACCGTCCCCGCGCTTGACGGTAAGCCGGAACGAAAATTCACGCCGGGCCGGCGCGATCTGCGGCTCGACCCCGCCACGAACGAGTTGACGATGGTTTCGGGAGGCCAGCAGTTCGGCCACACCATCGACGACTGGGGCAACCGGTTCATCTGCTCGAACAGCAATCACATCGTGCATGTGGTGTGGCCGCTGGAATACCTCGAACGCAACCCGCAACTGACGATTCCGAGCACGACCCGCTCGATCGCGAAAGAGGGAGCCGCCGCCGTTGTCTATCGCACGAGCGGTGCCGAACCGTGGCGACTCGTCCGCACGGCCCGTCGCGCAGCGGACCCCGAGATGCGGAAGAAGCTGCCCGAATCAGAGCTGGTTCCGATCGGCTTCTTCACGTCGGCGACGGGCATTACGGTCTATCGCGGCGGCGCGTATCCGCCCGAATTCCACGGCAACGTTTTCATCGGTGACGTTGGAGCGAACCTCGTCCACCGCAAGAAACTGACTCCCGACGGCATCAGCTTCACCGCCGAGCGGACCGAGAAAGACTGCGAGTTCCTCACCTCGACCGACAACTGGTTCCGCCCGACCAATTTCGTGAACGCCCCCGACGGGACGCTCTACATGCTCGACATGTACCGCGAAACGATCGAACACCCCGCCTCGATCCCCGAAGACATCAAAGCCCTCTGCGATCTGGAAAGCGGCCACGACAAAGGCCGCATCTGGCGGCTGGTCGCACCGGGAATGAAGCGAGTCACACCGACCGATCTCCGTAAGGCGACGGCAAAGGAACTCGTTGCACAACTCGGTTCGACCAGCGGCTGGGCGCGCGACACGGCGCAGCGGCTCCTTGTCCAGCGGCAAGACTCACTGTCGATCGAACCGTTGCATCGGCTGACCACATCAGGATCGCGACGCAACAACGGCGTCAGTTCCTTTGAACGGCTGCATGCGGCATGGGCACTGCACGGACTCAAGCAGGCCGACCTGAGCGATGTGGTTGGCTTGTTCTACGACTACAACCAACGGCTGCACGAGCAGGCACTCCTTCTGGCAGAGCGAGTCCCCGCTGCGCAATCTGCCGTCGCGACAACCATGTCGCAGCTCCCTGTGGATGCTTCACCGCGAGTTCGCTGGCAATGGGCATTCACTCTCGGACAGTTTCCTCCCGACGTTGCCATCAAAGAACTGCGGCGACTCGCTCCAGCCGCCGCGAAAGACGCAGACCTTCGCACAGCATGGCTCTCGTCGGTCTATCCGCACATGGGCAAGATATTCGGCGAATTGATGAGTAGTGAGGCTGAGCCGGTCAAGCCATTGCTGATTGAACTGGCACGCCTCATTGGTTCAGCGCCCAAGAGTGACGATGT
The DNA here is from genome assembly GCA_043721755.1 of Schlesneria sp. Taxonomy (GTDB): domain Bacteria; phylum Planctomycetota; class Planctomycetia; order Planctomycetales; family Planctomycetaceae; genus Schlesneria. The sequence continues at coordinate 5,936 of JAYSQC010000331.1, read as the reverse complement.
CGTTACGGTCCTATATGGAGTCACCTCCGAAGGAATTCCGACGACAACACGATTGCCAGTACTCGTTGCCCTAGGCGAAGGGCTGCGGCGGCGAGGGACTTCGATTGCCAAGGTGCTGGCCGAGACGAAGGCCGACGCGGCGATTGGTGACTCGCTGAGCAAGGTCTTTCAACAGGCGAGCGGTGTCGTGGCTGATGCGGCCTCGAACGAGGCGGCGCGGCTGGCGGCGATTTATTTACTCGCGCTGGCCGATGCACAGTTGGCCGAGACTGCGCTGCCGACCGTCTTCACGCCGCAGACTTCGCCTGCGTTGCAGCAGGCGGCGGTGAAGGCTCTCGCGTCGCAGGGTTCGGCGAAGTCGGTCGAGTTGCTGCTCGCCCCGTGGAAGACGTTCGGACCAGCCACGCGGCGCGAAGTGGTCGATCAACTGGTCTCGTCGGCGGGAGGAGCGACCGCGCTGGTGAAGGCGGTCGAAACGGGGTCGATCAAGATTGGTGAGATCGAACGAGACAAGCGGCAACTGCTCCTCAATCATCCCAACGGAGCGGTGAAGGAGGCCGCGCGAAAAGTACTCGCCGAGCCGCCGAGCAATCGCAAGCAGGTCGTCGCCGATTATCAGGCGACACTCGACCTGACGGGCGATGCCGCGCGAGGCCAGATGCTGTACGGCAAGACGTGCGTCCAATGTCATCGCGCGGGAACGGCCGGTCATCAGGTTGGCCCGGACCTCGCGAGCGTCCAGAACAAGTCGCCGTCTGATTTGCTCGTGGCGATCATGGACCCGAACCGCGAAGCTCAACCGAGCTTTCAAACCTACACGGCCGTCACGTTGCAGGGCCGCATCCACACGGGAATGATCTCCGCCGAAACCGCCGCCAGCCTGACGCTCAAGCGGGCCGAAGCCAAAGAGGATGTTGTCCTCCGCGAAACGCTCGACGAACTGATCTCAACGGGTCAGTCGCTGATGCCCGAAGGCTTGGAGAAAGACATCGACAAACAAGCTCTTGCGGACCTCATCGCGTTCATCAAAGCGCAGGCCCCGGCGAAGTAGAAGGCAAGACGAGTTGAACCACGAAATACGCGAAAGGCACGAAAAGGAAGTGAGTGCCAATTGAGAACGTAGGACGGGCACTCTTGCCCGTCCTCGCTTTCATGGAACACGAGTCTGGCTTTCATGGGACGGACGGGCAGGAGTGCCCGTCCTACATGCTTGTGAACTGGCTGCTGTAACTCCCCCGTCTTCTTTCGTGTATTTCATGGTTCACACCGCTGACTTAGCGCGTCACTCGGCGGGCTTGTCGATCTTCTTCTCGGGCGGCTTCGGGCGAATCTTGCCCGACTGCACGTCCTTCACGACTTCGGCGAGGATCACGGGGTCGGCGGTCTTCAGAACGTGATCGACGCGCGACTGCGGCGTGCCGAGCCGGAGCATGATGTCCTTGGCTGTCTCCCACAGCTTGGGCTTCTTCTTGTCGCTGGCAAGGTACAGCTCGGCGACGAGTTCGCTGAGACGTTCCGCATCCAGCGCGGGGCGGTTCTCGTAGTACCGCTTGACGATTTTTTCTTGGTATCTCGACAAGTCGCGTTGGGCCATGGGGCGTCCTTCGGTGACAACGATTCGTAGGATGGGCACTCCTGCCCGTCCTGCTTGGATTGTTGATGACATTCAAATGAAAGACGGACGGGCAGGAGTGCCCATCCTACGCCTGAACGCGTTTGTAGAACGGCAGCGGCACGACGGTGGCCGATTCTCGCTTGCCGCGAATGTCCACTTCGAGTGTCGATCCGATGGCCGAATGCTCGGCGGAAACGTAGGCCATCGCGATCGACTGTTCCAGCGTCGGCGAGTAGGTTCCCGACGAGACCAGACCGATCGGCTTGGGGCCGAAGAAGACTTCACTGTGTTCTCGCGCGATTCGTTTTGAACCGAGTTGCAGGCCAACACGCACGGGTCGATTCGGCTGGTCTTTGATCTTGAGCAGTGCCTCGCGTCCGAGGAAGTCCGGCTTGTCGAGCTTCACCGCGAACGCCAGTCCCGCTGTGAGTGGGTCCACCGTTTCGGAAAGCTCATGTCCGTAGAGGGGCATCGCCGCTTCGAGCCTGAGCGTGTCGCGGCAGCCCAGTCCGCAGGGCAACAGGCCCTCGCCCTGTCCTTCGTCCAACAGGCGTTGCCAGAGCGCGATGGTCTCGGGGGTCTCTTGAGCGACGATGATTTCAAAACCGTCTTCGCCCGTATAGCCGGTACGGCTGACGAAGGCTTCGCAGCCGGCGACTTCGGCCGGGCAGCCCGAGTAATACTTGAGCGATCCGAGCGGGACATCGCTTGTCGTCAGTCGCGACAAGATCGACAGAGCCTTTGGCCCCTGAATGGCAATCATCGCGGTCTCCAACGTCTGGTCATCGAAGTCCAAGTCGCGGGCGCGATGTTCGTGGTCGATCTCTTGGATCAGCGGCTGCAACCAAGCGACGATCTTCTCGCGGTTGCTGGCATTCACCACGAGGCCGAAATTCATGTCGTTGAGCCGATTCACGAGCACGTCGTCGAGTACGCCGCCCGCCTCATTGCAGACCAGTCCGTAACGAATCTGTCCGTCGATCAGGTTGTCCACGCGGCAGGTCAGCAGCTGCGACATCAATGGCTCGGCGTCGAGGCCGCTGAACGTCAGCCGCCCCATGTGCGAGATATCGAACAACCCGGCCGCTTTCCGCACGGCATGGTGTTCTTCGACGATGCTCGTGTACTGGACCGGCATCTCCCAGCCGCCGAACTCGACGATGCGACCGTTGTGCGAAGCGTGCCAGTCGTAGAGGGGCGTGCGGAGAAGTTGTGTACCGGTTTCATTCATGGCTGATTCCTGGGAACTCGTTGGTACAGAGTTCGATGTCGGAGAAGAGGCTTGGGTCGAGATATAAACCGTCGCCATCAGTCGCTCGAAACTCGCGTTCGATGATTGCCAATTCGCGCTGAATTTCGGGGTCGCGCACCATGGCATCAAGATCAGCCGCGAAGTCGTCCAACGTGGGTCTGTCCACCGCACGGTTCCTTTCGCCCCATGTCACTCACCCGAAAACAGCACCGCTTTCATGTACTCGCGGTTGAGTTGGGCGATGTTGGTGAGCTTGATTCCGGCGGGGCAGGCGGCTTCGCATTCGCCCGTGTTCGTGCAGTTGCCGAACTGTTCTTGGTCCATCGTGGCGACCATGCTGACGACTCGCTTGGCTCGTTCGGTCTGGCCTTGAGGCAGGCTGGCGAGATGCGAGACCTTCGCGGACACGAACAGCATGGCCGAGGCGTTCTTGCACGAGGCCACGCACGCGCCGCAGCCGATGCAGGCGGCGGCGGCCATCGCCTCCTGCTGCTTGTGGCCGGGAACAGGGATCGCGTTGGCGTCGGGTGCGCCGCCGGTGTTCACCGAAACGTAGCCGCCCGACTGGATGATGCGGTCGAACGCCGAACGGTTCACGACCAGATCGCGCACGATGGGAAAGGCCGCCGCGCGCCACGGCTCGATCACCAGCGTGTCGCCGTCATGGAAGCGGCGCATGTGAAGCTGGCAGGTCGTCGTGGCGTTGTCGGGGCCGTGCGCCTGGCCATTGATCATGACTCCGCACGTCCCGCAGATCCCCTCGCGGCAGTCGTGGTCGAACGCGACCGGCTCCTCACCCTGCGTGATGAGCTGCTCGTTCAGGATGTCGAGCATTTCCAGAAACGACATGTCGGTCGAGATGCCGCTGAGCTGGTAGCTCTTCAGCGCCCCCGGCTGGTCCGGCCCGGCCTGTCGCCAGATTTGGAGGTTGAGGTTCAGAGTCTTCGATGCGGTCTGCGACATGTCCAACGGCCTTCGTAGGATGGGCACTCCTGCCCGTCCTTATTTCGGTAGAGGACGGGCAGGAGTGCCCATCCTACAGAGAGACTTATTTGTAGCTTCTCGTCCCCAGCGGGCAGTCGTGGAACGTCAGCGGTTCCTTGTGCAGGATCGAGTCGCCACCGACGCCTTGGAACTCCCACGCGGCGGCGTAGCAGAATTTGTCGTCGTTGCGGGCGCACTCGCCTTCGCTCGTCTGATGCTCTTCACGGAAGTGGCCGCCGCACGATTCATCGCGATGCAGCGCGTCGCGCGCGAGCAGTTCGGAGAACTCCAAGAAGTCGGCGACTCGCCCAGCGTGTTCGAGGTTTTGGTTGAGCGTTTCACCACTGCCAAGGACTTTCACGTCGGACCAGAACTCGTCGCGAAGCTGCTGGATCGAGTCGATGGCCTTGATGAGACCCTTCTCGTTGCGGCCCATTCCGACGTTGTCCCACATGATGTGGCCGAGTGCCCGATGGAACTGCTCGGCGCTGCGTTTGCCGTTCACTTTGAGAATTGCCTCGACGCGCGTCTTGGATGACGCGAGGGCCTCGCCGAACTCGGGGGCCTCGGTTGAGACGGGCTTCAACTTCTTCGTCGCGATGTGGTCGCCGACCGTGTACGGGATGACGAAGTAGCCGTCGGCGAGGCCCTGCATCAGGGCGCTCGCCCCGAGACGGTTGGCTCCGTGGTCTGAGAAGTTGGCTTCACCGAGGACATACAAACCGGGCAGGTTGCTTTGCAGGTTGTAGTCCACCCACAGGCCGCCCATTGTGTAGTGGACCGCCGGGTAGATTCGCATCGGGACTTTGTACGGGTTCTCGGCGGTGATCTTCTCGTACATGTGAAAGAGGTTGCCGTACTTGCCTCGCACCACATCTTCGCCATCCCGTTTGATGGCGGCGGCAAAATCGAGATAGACCGACAACCCCGATGGTCCGACTCCAAAGCCCGCATCGCAGCGCTCCTTCGCCGCGCGGGACGAGATGTCGCGTGGAGCGAGGTTGCCATACGCGGGGTAACGACGTTCGAGGTAATAGTCTCGTTCGGCCTCGGGAATCTGATCGGGTGAGCGAGTGTCGCCCTTCGTGAGCGGCACCCACACACGACCGTCGTTGCGGAGCGATTCGCTCATCAAGGTCAGCTTGCTCTGATGAGTTCCGCTCACGGGAATGCAGGTCGGATGGATCTGCGTGTAGCACGGGTTGGCGAAGTAGGCCCCGCGCTTATGGGCACGCCACGCGGCGGTCACGTTGCAGGTCTTGGCCATCGTCGAGAGGTAGTAGGCGTTGCCATATCCTCCCGTGCAGAGGACGACTGCGTCACCGGAAAAAGTCTCGAACTTCCCCGTCACCAAGTCACGGGTCACGATTCCGCGCGCGACTCCATCGACGACGACGACATCCAGCATCTCGCGTCGCGCGAAGACTTTGATTCGCCCGGCATGAACCTGCCGCATCATGGCCTGATACGCACCGAGCAGAAGCTGCTGCCCGGTTTGACCGGCACAGTAAAAGGTTCGTGAGACCTGTGCCCCGCCGAACGAACGGTTGGCCAGCGAGCCGCCATACTCGCGTGCGAACGGTACTCCCTGCGCCACGCACTGGTCGATGATCGACGTGCTGAGCGTCGCCAGCCGGTAGACGTTGCTCTCGCGCGCCCGCCACTCGCCCCCCTTCACCGTGTCATAGAAGAGCCGTCGGACCGAGTCGCCGTCGTTCGTGTAGTTCTTCGCGGCGTTGATGCCACCCTGCGCGGCGATGCTGTGGGCGCGACGCGGTGAGTCTTGGATGCAGAACGACAGGACGTTGTAGCCCAACTCGGCGAGCGACGCGGCGGCGGAGCCTCCGGCCAGCCCGGTCCCGACAACGATGATCGTGTTCTTCCGCTTGTTGTGCGGTGCGACGAGCTTCAGGTCGAACTTGTGGCGGTCCCACCGAGTCGCGATGTCACCGGTTGGGCATCGTCCGTCGAGCGGGGTTTCGGAAACTTGCGTCATGAGGAGTCAGCCGTAGGGTGCGTGGAGTCTTCGGAACGCACCGGGGAAAAGTGTTGTTTCTTATTGGCGGTGCGTTCCGAAGACTCCAC
>JAYSQC010000330.1:0-3453 GCA_043721755.1 Schlesneria sp. | reverse complement strand
GAGCCATTCGACGTGGCCGCGTTTGTCGGCGACGCGATTCCTCCCGAAGAGAACGCCTTCACCGAGTATCGCGCGGCAGCAACGATGCGGTTGCAGTTGTTGGAGAACATGCGGCAGCGATCCGGTGTTGAACCGGCCAATCACGACGAGGTCTACAAGCAAGGTTGGGAGGCGGCTGACGCAGCGATGCGGACGTGGGTCGATGAGCATCGCCCGGCCTTGGCGCTCTGGAGGCGCGGATCGGAAAAGGAGCGAGCGCTCGATGCGTCTCCCGCCACGATGACGTTCTCCACGCAGTTGGCGGCGGCTCAAGAACTGCGCAGTTTTGTCCGGCTCGCGCTGGTCGATCAGATGCGGTGCCTACACGAAGGCGATGTCGATGAGGCGTGGAAGCTCGCACGCGCGGGCCACCGCAGCGGCGGTCATGCGTCGCGCCGAGGACCAATAATCGCCGGGTTGGTCGGCATCGCGCTCCATGCCATGTCAGCCGGTGGGATGCAGCGGTGGGCCGAGCATCCCGCTGTGACGGCCGATCAATTGCGAGCGGGCGTCGCACAGATCAAAGCCGACTTCGCGCTGTACGAGTCTCAATCGAACCTGCTCAAAACCGAGTACCTCGCGCTGCGGAATTCGCTGAGGATTCCCGGTTGGATGAATAACCTTGGTCCCGTGCGTGGCCAAGTGAATGAGATTCCCACGCGCGTCCAACTCGGGTTCTTCTGGATGGTCGGCGAACCTGAGCTGACCACCCGCCTGTACCATCAAATCATCGCCAACCAGATTCGCGAGATCGACAAACCGCTGACCGTGCGCCGCAAGCTGGTCGGCTCCGGCTTCGCGATGCTGTTCGACACCGACCCGACCGTGGCTCGCGCACCGGGTGAACTCGACGCGACCCAGATTGACCGCGTGGTGAAGCTCTCGATCGTCAGCAAGATGCTCTTGCCTGCGACTAAGCAGGTCGATAACGCCTATCTGCGATTCCTCGGACGACAGGCCACGCTGGAAGTGTTGCTCGCCGCGCAGACTTATCGCCGCGACAAGGGCGAGTTCCCCGAGAGCCTCGACGCACTGGTGCCGGAGTATTTGAAAGCGGTCCCGCTCGACCCGTGCGATCGCAACGGCGGACGACTCCTCTACCGACGTGACTCACCCACCAAGGCCCTCGTCTGGAGCGTCGGCGAAGACGGCACCGACAACGACGGCGCCATCGAAGCCGAACAAGGCCGCCCCGCCGATGTCGGGTTTGAGCTGAAACCGGCCGAGTCAAAGTGACGCCTGTCCGGCAGCGGGGAGATCGTTGAACAGCGACTTTGGTAAGCCGGGTGGCGTCAGCCCACTGGCACTCACTTTGTAACCCGTAGCGTCAGCGAGGGAGTCAAACACGCCGTGAAACAAGAGGAACTCCCTCGCTGACGCTGCGGGTTACTTGGCGCTTTTGACAAAGTGAGTGCCAGTGGGCTGACGCCGCCTAGCTCACCTGCCCGACTTTCTCTACATGTCTGCTGAGGGCAGACTCATTTCAACCGCGCGCGACATCCCTGCGCGGATGATCTTGTCGCATTTGATCTCTTCTACTAGGTTCCCGCCTCTGTCCCCCCTTTTCAATTCGATGATTGTCGTCCGGCAGCGTTCTGCCGTTCTGAAGGCACGCGCGCCGCGAAGTCGGCGGCATTTGAGCGCTCTCCCCGTCAACGTCTACTCCTCTCGTGTTGAGTCCGTTCATGATTCGCCGTGTCGGTCCGCTGCTGTGGCTTGGACTGGGGCTGTGTACAGCTTCGGGCTGCGCTCTGTCCGCGCCGAATCCTGCGGGCAGCATTGAGACACGGATGTCACGGCTGGACGAACGAGCGGCGGCGGGAACGCCGGCCGTGCGGGGCAAGACCTCGCACAATGAGGTGGAATTGCGGGAGACACGTTCTTCGCCTGAGTCGCGAGGAGTGGTCTCGTTCCGCTCACCGACACGCCCAGAATCATCTCTGCATGAATCGCCCCTGGATGAACGCTCTGTGCCGGGCGGGCCGGTCATTGCCGCCGGTCTTTCACCGCGCGACGAGGACCGCGCGACCCCGCTGTTCGGTGGTCATTCCTCCGATCAACAATTCAGTGAGATGGAGAGCGGCACGCAATCGCCCGTCACGCAGGCGGTCGCGTGGACGGAAGAACAGCGGTCGGATCAGGCCGCTGGTTCGGGACTCCGCACGGCGAACTACCGCTCCGATCAGGATGCCTCCGACAATCCGGTCGAGTTGCAGGGCTTTGAGGCGATCGCACCGTCCGCTTCTGAAAACGCGAAGTCCGGCTTTTCGGAAAGCCGGACTTCACAGGACAACGAACCGCCTCCGTGGAGTAGCCGCCCCGGCGCGACAGGATCATCAGCTCAACTCAGTCCGCCAATTGAATACGGCGGCGCACTGCCCAGCCGGCACGCGAGCAACACGCCGGGGGGCTTCCATAGCCTGTCGCCCGGTGAAGTGTTTCCCACGTCAACGGGAGACACGCACGGTCCCGCGCTGCGTGGTCCCGCGCCGCGAGTGCAGCCCGTCAGCTCTCAGGTCGCGCCGCCGCTGCCGTCCAGTCCGTGGCAGTCGGAAGTGAATCAGCTCATCGCGCGCGCGGAAGGTGAGTTGAAGGACATGTCGCCGGGATCGAGTGTCGCGGCGCAGGCCGAGTACCGTCGTCGTCAAGTTCATCTGCGGCTGTTGTATTTGGTCGCTCAACGGCCCGAGCAGGCTTTGACGGCGATCCCTGGTCTGGAGGCGGCCGAGCAGGAGTATTGGCAGCAACTTTGTTGGGCCGCGTCGAACTCGCTCGATGCGGAACAGTTCCCGCTCCCGCGTGATCGCGCTTCACAGGCGATCGCGCCGCTCAACACGGCTTTGCGACGGCTGCGCGAACAGGCGGACTTGTCGATCAAGAACACCGCCTTCTGCGAACAGATTTCGTACTTCGGCAACTACCAGAAGTTTGCCCGCGACGAATTCACGCCCGGTCAGGAAGTGCTGCTGTACGCCGAGATCGAGAACTTCAACACCGAGCAAACGCCCGATGGCGAACATCGGACTCTGCTCCGATCCGTCATTGACATCATCGGTGCGAACGGTCAGACCCGCTGGCACAAGACGTTTGCCGCGACCGAAGACCGCTGCCGCAACCCGCGCCGCGACTACTTCCACAACTACCAGTTCACGATCCCCGACCGCCTGCCACTCGGCGCGCACACGCTCAAGCTGACCGTCGTCGATGACCTCAGCGGCAAGCAGGCGAGTTACTCGCTGCGGTTCCTGGTGAAGTGAGGGTTCGTCGAGGGGTCGCGTGTGGTATTACCTGCCCCCAGGTTGATGAAGCGATATCCTCCGCGCGGCCGAAACTGACACTAACCCGAAGTGTAAACGAGGACGGAACTCACATCCTCGCTTACGCTTCGGGTTAGTGTGCTGCGGCCTCAAATGT
>JAYSQC010000329.1:0-3305 GCA_043721755.1 Schlesneria sp. | reverse complement strand
CTGAGGCTTTGCGAAGGAAGCCCCGGGGTTTCGCGAAGACGCTCCAACCCCGGCCACCCTACCACCAACCCCCAAACTTAGTGTTGACGAAGCACTAGGCTTTGTTTTGAAACTGGTCTTGTTCGATTTTCGAGCGTCGGCAATGATCGTGTGATTCTCTTGTGCAAGGAGGCACGGTCCTGGCGCGACAGGGATTGTCGGATGCAGAATGGTTGGTGATCGAAGACATCTTCCCTCCGCCCAAGGCGACGGGGCGGCCACCGAGGGCGGCGCGTGCCGCGAGGGATGGCATCTGCTGGATTTTGCGGGCGGGTGCGCCGTGGCGTGACCTGCCCAAGGAACTCGGGCCGTGGGAAACGGTGTTTGCCCATTTCAATCGGTGGACCTCGGACGGCACGCTGGCCGCCGCAGTCGCCCGTTTGAAGTCGCGTTTCCGTGCGGAAGACCGGTTCGACCACCGTCTGTGGTCGATTGATGGCAGCATTGTCCGTGCGCACCGCTGTGCCGGTGGGGGTGGAAAAAAAAGATCCGAACGAACCCGCAGACCATGCGTTGGGCCGCTCTCGTGGGGGATTCTCGCCGAAAATCCCGGTGATCTGCGACGGCGAGGGTCGCCCGCTGAACGCGGAACTTAGCCCCGGACAAACCCCCGAGACGCAACTCTTGGAAGACCTGTGGAACACGACGGAAGTGACCGACCCGGAGTGGAAGCACTTCATCCAACCGGAGGCGTTGGCGGGGGACAAAGCCTACCGCTCGGCGAAGATCATTGATCCGTGGGATTGGGAAGGCGTTCAACCTGTGATCCCCGAAAAAGGAAAGAAGGCCAATGATGTCGATCATCCCCACTTTGACCGAGAAGCCGATCGTCGCCGCAACGTCGTCGAACGACTCTTCGGACGACTCCAGGAGTTTCGACGCCTCTTCGGCCGCTTTGAGAAAACCGCCGTCAACTCTCTGGGAATGATCCACGCGGCCTGCATCAGACTCTACCTCGCAGAACTCAGTGGATGACTTTCAAAACAAAGCCTAAGTCCTTTGGGCGTAAAGGACATTGAGGAGGGTGTCGAAGTTCCAGCCGCAGCGTCGGCGTTGCATGGCGAGGCTTTTGCCTTCGGAATGTTGTTTTAATAATGACAATGAAACGCGATTGAGCCCTGCGAAGTTCTCGCGCAACTTCGCTTCGCGGATGCGGGACTCGTCTTCTCGATCGGTGATCTCGAGGGACCAGTGGCAGGTGTTTTCAATACTCCAATGGCGGCGGACGGCATGAGCCAGTCGCCTGACATCCAGAGCGAGGCGGCTGATAAAGTACCGCGAGGCATCAGTCTCTTTTCCGTCACGTTGTGAGAACAGCCTCACGACGGCGATGGTCTTTAAGCTCGACCATCGTTCAAAGCCCGGCCGTGTTTTGGGGGCGGGCATCTGGATGACGATCCGTGGCTCGGGACGACCGTGGCTGATCTCGGAAACTACGAACCGTTCGGCACCGCAGTTGGCGAAGTCGGTGGGCAGGTGTTGATCGACGTGCGCGACGACCGCTTGAGAGAGCCTTTCTGGGTTTCCGTTGAGTGGCAAGACCTCGTCGGCCGCGCCCGCAACGATCTCCTTGGCGATGGCCGTCTGTGTTCCCATCGCGTCGATGGTGACGATCGCCCCCTGGATCTCGCCCCGCTTCAACAACTCGGGAATGGCCGTGATTTCGTTCGATTTCTCGGCAGTCGCGACCTGTCCGAGCGTCAGTCCCTCGTCTGCCGCCCACAGGCTGACCGAGTGCAGCGTTCCCAAACCTTTGGCCCGATCAGGACTCCGCCGCAGCGTCTTGCCATCCACCGCGTAGATCGGTTGAGTCACTCCCGTGGCCGCCGCCGCACGCGTCTGCAGGGCCTGCAACCCACTCACGAAGCAGGCTGGAAACGCACCGGGGTTCAACGTCGATAACACACGCCGAAAAACATCTTTCCGAGGCACACCGTACGGCAAGTCCATGACCTCCCCCAGTCGAACTCGATTGAGGAACGCCCACTCGGCGATCCCCGTCGGACCACTCGCCCCCGCCAGAATTCCCCTCAACGCCAACACCATCACACTGACTAACGGATGATGTCCATTTACTGACGATCGCGGATCCTCTAACCCCTCGAAATGCTGAACCACTTCCAACAACCGATCTCGCTCCAGACGCACACACATCAACTCATTCACAATACAGCCTCCCTGCTCGCGGAGATCAACCGGACGACACGGACGACTCTATTACAAAGTAAATCAACAGCGCGCTAGCAGCCCAGCTCGCCATAGCCACCCAGTGTGCGCGCTGGCCCTGCCCGATGAACCGGTTGATCCCATTCCAAACAGGAAGAGCAGGGACAACCGGGCTGGCGATCACGCCGAAGGGTTACGGCCATCATTTCCTTGATGGCCCAAGCACCGTCGCAATATCAGGGCGACGAATCCGCAAATACGCGAGGGGGACGTTCGATACTCAACTGCTGAACGTAGGACGCAGCGAAGAGCTGCTGCATATATGTCTGAAGCGGGCGTGACGGTAGCGAGGATTTATTCATTGCGTTAACCGGTGGCGATCGCTGATTATTAAAAATAATACAAAATTATTCGACGTGAATTGATGCCCTTCGCGGCCAACATTGAGGCACTGGTGAGTCGGGGCGGTAAGAACCTGTTCAAGAATGGCCCCGCCGTTTGTCGCCTTTCGCTCCGCGAAAGGGCGTTCTTTCGTGGAGCGAAAGACAACATTGTTTTTGCGCGAGGTCTAATCGCCCGTTGATCGTCGTAGAGTAAGCGTCTCGCTTGCCCTTTTCCCAACGGCAATCACGGGCAAGCGAGACGCTTACCCTACGGCTTTCCACATTCAACGTGGTGTCCCGATTCATCTGGACTCTCTACCGACGAGCCGCGCGCGTATGAGTTTCAAATCTGCGCCCAGTCTACTTGACCAGATACGATCTGCCGACGGAATGACTTGGACCCACCAATCCTGCTCACCAGCAAACATCGCCTTAGGGAATCGGCCCGCAAAACTTCCCGACATGCGATTTGAGCTTGTGAGCGGCATGGCGCTAGCCCAATGGCACTCACTTTGTAACCCGCCGCGTCAGCGAGGGAGTCAAACACGCCGTGAAACAAGAGGAACTCCCTTGCTGACGCGGCGGGTTACTTGGCGTTTCTGACAAAATGAGTGCCATTGGGCGCTAGCCCAATGGCACTTACTTTACCCCAGTAACCCGCAGCGTAAGCGAGGGAAACAAAGGGAAACGCCTCTTGTCATCGCCCTCGCTTACGCT
>JAYSQC010000328.1:0-3547 GCA_043721755.1 Schlesneria sp. | reverse complement strand
TCGCGGCACGCGAAGAAACAAAATGTGAGTAGCACGAAAGGGAAGAGCATTGCGGTCAGAGCCTCTCAAGACAGCGTGCGTCGTGCCATTGCGGTCACTGGGGATCAGCTCTCTTGGCTCTGCTTCACTTTCGAGTCTTTCGTGTTTTTCGTGGTAAATCATCCAGGTTAGGGAGGTGGATACGAATGACAAATGCGAATGAGGGGCCGGTCTCCACGGGGCAATCGGCTGACGGTCCCGCCTACTCGCTGTGGCAAATCACGGCCTATTTCTTGAGGCTGGGGACGCTGGGATTTGGTGGGCCGGTGGCGTTGGTCGGGTACATGCACCGCGATCTCGTCGAGGGGCGGAAGTGGATCACTGAGTCCGACTACAAGGAGGGGCTGACGCTCGCGCAGTTGATGCCCGGCCCGTTGGCCGCTCAGTTGGCGATCTATCTCGGCTACGTTCACTACCGGATTCTCGGAGCGACGCTGGTCGGGATCGGCTTCGTGTTTCCCTCGTTCTGCATGGTCGTGGCGCTCGGCTGGGCTTATCAACTTTACGGCGGATTAAGTTGGATGCAGTCGGTGTTTTACGGCGTGGGGGCCAGCGTGATCGGCATCATCACGATCAGCGCGTACAAGCTGACACTCAAGACGATCGGCCGAGACTGGCTGCTGTGGTCGATCTATCTCATCAGCGCTGTCGCCACGGTCGTCACTGAGACCGAGCGGATCGAGTTCTTTCTCGGAGCGGGCCTGTTGGTGTGGCTCGTCAAAACGCCGCCGCGATTCTTGCGCAGGCCACCCTCACCGACAACGGTCGCGGCGGTGATCCCGTTCTGGTCGGGATGGCCCGGTGTTCCCGAGGCGACGCCCGCCGTGCTGGGGCAGATTTTTCTCTTCTTCACCAAGGCCGGGGCGTTCGTGTTTGGCAGCGGTTTGGCCATCGTGCCGTTTCTTTATAGCGGCGTGGTGAAGGAGTACGGTTGGCTCGATGACCGACAGTTCTTGGATGCCGTCGCGGTGGCGATGATCACGCCGGGACCGGTCGTCATCACGGTCGGCTTCATCGGGTTTCTGGTCGCCGGGTTTGAGGGTGCGACCGTCGCGGCTGTCGCCACATTCTTGCCGTGTTATCTGCTGACGATCATTCCCGCGCCGTACTTCAAAAAGTATGGCAAGCAGCCGGGGATCGTGGCGTTCGTCGATGGCGTGACGGCCGCCGCCATCGGAGCCATCGCGGGCGCGGTGCTGGTTCTCGGCCGCCGCACCATTTTTGAAAGCGGCTGGAATCCCGAGTGGCCCAAAGTCGTGCTGCTGCTCGCCACCGTGGCTCTGCTACTCAAGTTCAAGAAGCTGCCGGAGCCGATCGTCGTACTCGGTGCGGCGGTCCTCGGAATGCTCGTCTATCCCTTCGTACATCACGTTGAGATGTTCTGAATGGCCACTCTTATTCTAAGAACCTGTCGAAGTATTAGTCCGCATTTCACAACTAGCCCGACGCGCGAGCGAGGGCTTCGTACTCATCAAACGTCGTGCCCTCGCTCGCGCGTCGGGCTAGTTTTCCGACTCCACAAAACACGGAGTTGATTTTGGACAAGTTCTTAGAACCTGGTAGCTGACGCTGCGGGTTACAAAGTGAGTGCTTGGGCTGACGCCGCCCCGCTCAGAAACGTCTCACTCTCGGCATCGTGCGGAGTATCGAATAACTCCACTCATATCACGACGAGATGAGACTTCTCTGAAACATCGGATGAATCTGAGGATGTCGCTTGATTAAACTGGAATTATCGCGGTCGCGCGGTCGTCGGTGAAGATGTCCAATAGTCCGGCAGACCAGGCTTCGTGGCGGTGAGGATCTCGCGGATTGCCGTTCGGTCGGTGAGGGAGAGATGAGCGAAGTCTTGGGTTTGATCGGCTCCGCTCAACACTTCCCAGAGACGACGGTAGACGAAGTCCTTCGACTCGCGCGGCAATGCGTCGAACGAACGGGAATAGATCAGGTAGCTGCACGGATACTGGAACAGCCGCCGCTCAAGGTCAAAGTCGCGCAGAGACCGTTGCTGCGTATCGCGCGGTCCGCGCGCGGCGAACTCGTCGGCAAAGGAGGATGTTCCGTGCAGCTTCGCCGTGAGCGGGGCTTCTCCGCTGAACAGCAGGAACTTCACCAGTTCATTCCCGGAACTCTGAATGCGAGTGGTTGTGCTTTGCCAGCGATGGCCTTCGGGTTCGTTGAGGTCTTTATTCAGCCGCGACTCCGCATGGAGGGCCTCTCGCGTCGTGAAGTTCGCGCGCGTGATCAGGTTGTGAGTCTCCGCCTGATGTTCGAGGACCATCAACGCCACGAGATCGCTGTGTGGTGTGAGATAGGCCGATGTTTTTAGCCGCGAACTCAAATCGGTCACGTTGTGGCCGGACGTGTTATCGACCGGTTCGCGGACCTGTTTGTCCGACACGATCAGATTGCCGAGATGCGTCTGCTCGCCGTGCGTGCCGGTGACGTACCAACCGCCCCAGCGTTTGGCGAGGGGACTGGTGTGATCGATGCGGTGAGTTCCCATGGCGAAGACCGGGAAGCCGGCCGGATCGACGTACACCGACCTCACCAAATGCCCCGGAACGCTGCGCGTTTGTGCCGAGGCGTGACAGAGCAGGCAGTTGTCGTTTTGCCGTGTGAATCGGGGTTTGTCAGTCTGCTCCTGATCCAAGGTGTAGAAGACGGTGCCGAGCTGTGGATCGACCGCCGAAAACTCGGCCACGTCACCGTCTTGGCAGAAGCCAACGTACAGGTCGTCGTTGAAGTAGATCGCGCGGGGAGTTTTCGGCGCGATGCGTTGCCGTTGGAGGCTGGTCTTCGAGAAGACCAGCATTTGTGAGGATTCAGAAACCCCCAACTCGTGCAGCACCGCTTTCAAATAGCCCACGCGGTCATCAAACGTGAGCTTCGTCTTGCCGTTGTCGAGCCGAACCTGCAATTGCGAGACGGGATTATCCGCGCGAGCCGTCTCGTAGTTGATCGGCTCACGCTCAAAATCCTGCCCGCTGGCCCAGCCGCACACCAAACTCAAGGCGAGCACCGCGAGCAATCGTTTCCACCGAGAACCGAGGTTTCCAAACATCATTCTCTCCCCAAGGGACATCCTGTTGGCCAAGCCTGAGAACTCAAGGAGTTCTGCCAATCACCGGACCAAGTTTCACTCCACGCGAGGTTCACCAAGGTGTTTCATGAAGAAGTTTCATGAGACGGGAATTGGTGACAAACCAACCGCGACTTAAACAGGACTCATCTGTCTACAATTGTTGGATTGTATCGTCGGCAATACCGGACACAATGATCCACTTTAAGGGGCTGGACTCGATTCCTTTTTCTCAGAGCGTGGAATGCTCTCTGCCAAACAGGGGGCCAGTTCCGGCAGCTCACTTGATTTTCAATTCGCCAGACACGATGCCCTAAGGAGCTGTGCCTCATTTACGTCCGAGAGTGAGCAGTCGGTCGCGTCGTAGGGTGGGACCAGCTCGCTTCGAGCGCCGGCCCACCACTCCATACTCGTTGGCAGCGAAAC
>JAYSQC010000327.1:0-8004 GCA_043721755.1 Schlesneria sp. | reverse complement strand
CTGAGGCTTTGCGAAGGAAGCCCCGGGGTTTCGCGAAGACGCTCCAACCCCGGCCACCCGACCACCAACCCCCAAACTTAGTGTTGACGAAGCACTAGTGTCAGCGGTCGCAAATGTGTCAGTTTTGGCCGCGTGAAGTATAGACGCCCGCTCCATTCTCAAACACGGAGTTCTCGGAACTCACATCGACGGTTCGGGCCGTGGACTTTGAGACGCTCCAGTCAGAATTGAAACTCAATTTGATCCGAGCAATTACCGCAATCATCGGGTTGGTTTCCATGTGAACACATTGCCGAACCATGCTCGACGACAGCCATCTGCGATAGATCCCCCGTCGGCGTTTTCCCGCGTCTCCCCGATTGTTTCGGTTATCGCGACTGTGACGCCGCCGCGACTGACCATGTGCTGCCAAGTATTTCCAAACAGAGCAACTCGCCGACGAGACCGTCTTTCCATGCCGATTGACCCCTCCCGGATGTCGATTTAGCATGTGCCCGCTTTGAGTATTTGGCCGTTTCGCGGAGAAGGCGAATCATGCAGCGACTGAACTGTTGGCAATGTGGTTCGTGGCTCATGACGACTCTGGTCGTGGTGACTTCGCTCGGCGCGACCTCGGCGAATTTGAGGGCCGAGTCAACGGCACTGCCCGCTGAGGAATCGGCCGATGCGCAGCGCGCGGTCTCGGCGGCGTTTGGTTCCGAGACATTGGACCGGCTGCTTGTGACAGCCTCTCAGTTCAATGAGGCCGAGTTGTCCGATGTCATTTCCGACGATCAGTTCTTGCGGCGCGTGTCGCTCGATCTGATCGGGCGGCAGCCGACTCCTGGTGAATTCACGGCCTATCGGCTCGACACAACCAAGGGCAAGCGTGCGGCGGCGGTCGAGCGGTTGTTGGCCTCAACCGAATTCGGTGACAACTGGGCGGGCTACTGGTCCGACGTGATCGGCTACCGCGTCCCGCCACCGGAACTGACGTTCCTCGATTACACGCTGTTCGAGAAGTGGCTCGCCGAACGCATCAATCAGAACGCCCCGTGGGATGAGACCGTCCGCACGATTCTCACCGCGACGGGCAAGGTCAAAGATCAACCGGCTGCGACGTTCGTTGGTTTTCATGAGGCCGACACCACGCGACTCGCTGCCGAGACCGCGCGCGTGTTCCTCAGCGTGCAGATCGGGTGTGCCCAGTGCCACGATCATCCGTTCGACGAATGGAAGCGGCAGCAGTTTCACGAGCTGGCCGCGTACTTCGTCCGCGCGTCGGCCAAGATGCCGTGGAATGACAGCAGCGAGATCGAAGTGAAGGACAAAGGGAAGGGCGAGTACGAGATGCCCAACGTCGCCGACCCGACTAAAAAGGGGATCATGATGACTCCGACGTTCTTCACGGGGCACAAGACCGAGCCGGGCAAGAGTGATCTCGACCGCCGCCGCGAGTTGGCCACCGTAGTCACCTCCACAGACAACCCGTGGTTCGCGAAGGCTTACGTCAACCGCGTCTGGGCACGGATGATGGGGCACGGTTTCTATGAACCGGTCGATGACATGGGCGTCGCCAACGTCCCGCTCCTGCCAGAAGTCCATCAAGAACTGACCGATCATTTCCGCGCCTCGAGCTTCGACGCGAAGAGTCTCTTCCGCGCGATCGCCAACTCCAAGGCGTACCAGCAGCGGCTCCCCGAGCATCCGTCCGCTTCCACCGACGACAAGCCGTATGCCGACGCGAGAACCACCAAGTTGCGTGGCGACGAGGTTTATCAGTCGCTCGTCACAGCGATCAACCTCCCCAACGTGACCCCTCCGAAAACAGCGCCAACTAAAGAGATTCGCTTCCCTGTCCCGCCGAAGAGTACGAAAGACCTCGTTTCAGAAGCGTTCGGCTTCGATCCGTCGCTGCGGCCTCAAGACATCTCACGCACGCTCGGCCAAGCGATGCTGATGATGAACAACGACCAGCTTCAAGCTCAAGTCAGCGCGAAGCCTGAGAGCAACACCGCCCTCTCAAAACTCGTGGCGACCGAACCCGACAACGCGAAGGCGGTGTCAAACCTCTTCCAACTCGTCCTCGCCCGCCAACCGAATGACATGGAATCGAAGATCGCCCTCGAACACCTCTCGACCGGCACGAGTCGTGGCGAGTCCTTTGAAGACCTCCTCTGGAGCCTCATCAACTCGGCCGAGTTCACGACGAAGCGGTGACTGATGTGGCGGCCAATAGCACGAACCAACTCAAAACCAGTGAAAGGTAAAGAAGCATGACCGTCGAACAATTGAAGTTGGCACACTGTGCCGCTCCCTTTCGACCCTTCACCATTCGGATGGCGGACGGTCGAACATTTTCGGTGGCGCATCCCGAGTTTCTGTCGCGTTCGCCGAGTGGTCGCACGGTGATCGTGCAGTACGGGAACGATGCGTTCAGCATTCTCGATCTGCTGCTGATGACCGAGATCGAGTTTGACATTCCCACAACCAAGCCGGTCAAACGCGGTCGCAACTAGCCGTGAAACAATCCACCACCCCTGACGAAGCAACTGCGTTGCCGAGCCTCTCACAGGCCGATGATCGGGGCTACTATCCGGCTGTCGAGTTCACTCAAGTCAGCATCGCCCGCGACATCATCCGCGATCGGACAACGCTCGGGCTGACAGGTGAAGAGTTGGCTAGCCTCGCCAAAGTCAGTGTGGCCACACTGGCACGCATCGAAAGTGGCAAGGTGACCCCGTCTGTGGCGTCCATCGAACGAATCGACGCGGCACTCAAAGCTGCTCAGAAGAAGCCGCGAGCCAAGCTGCATTGACGAGGCGAGCTTGCGATCTCGCGAATAAATGGCGATCAACTTGTTGGACGACGGCATCGACAACAATCATGAACCTTGATGTCGTGAGGTACACCCATGTTTCTCAATTTCGTTGCCGTTGCTTATCTCATCACGATGGGTGCCTTGGTCGTGTTAGCAAGAAACTCGATTCGACGTTTTGATGCTGTCTATCGGATTGGAACGGGAAAGTGGGAAGTTGTCGTCGCGCGACTCTTCGCTTGGACGATGGCCGGGGCTGCATTCTTGTATTGGATCATTCCGACCAGCGTCATCTCGCCCAACATTTGGTTCACGTTTTTTGTCACCGCCAATCTTGCCAATCTGTGGTATCGAATGTGGGTGTATTTCCGGTGAGATCAAAAGTCACTTTCGTCCCCATCGTCTGTTCATCTCCATCAAGTACGCCCCTTAGTTTGACCGAGACCCAACAATCATGCTCACACCACTGCTCGACATCGCCGTCAATCGGCAAGGCTATCTGGGACGGCGCGAGTTCATGGCGAACCTTGCCGGGGGCGCTGCGGCCGGGGCGTTGACGCTCGGTTGGCGCGACATGCTCGTTGCGCAGGCGGCGGAACTGCGGAAGCAGGGGAAGTCGATCATCCTGTTGTGGATGGATGGTGGGCCGAGTCAGTTCGACACGTTCAATCCGAAAGTCGGCTCGCCGAATCAGGGGCCGGCGCGGGCGATTTCGACCAGCGTGGCGGGGATCGAATTCGCCGACTTCTGGCCGCAGACCGCGATGATGATGGACAAGCTCGCGCTCGTCCGTTCGATGCGGACTCCCGAGGCCGAGCACGACCGGGCCATCACGCATGTTCGTACCGGCTACCCGCCGACTCCCGCGTTGAGGTATCCGACGTTCGGATCGCTCGTCGCGCGCGACCGCGAAGATTTGTCGTTCGATCTCCCGGCGTTTGTGCGGATCGGCAAGCCGCGCATCAAGAACCGCGACGTGGATGCGGGAGTCCTTGGAGTGAGGTACTCGTCGTTCAACGTGGAGACGGCCGGATCGCTTCCTCCCAATGTGCGACCGGTCGTCGAGGCCGACACGCTCCGTCGCCGGTTGGCCCTCGCCGACAAGTTTGACTCACAGTTCGCAGCGGCCGGAGCGGCGAAAGCGGTCGCCGACAAGAAGTTGATCTACGACCGAACGGCGCGCTTTGTTCTCAGCCCACGATTGGAGACGTTTGATCTGGATCGCGAACCGGCGGCGCTGCGCGATGCTTACGGCCGGACGAACTTTGGCCAAGGTTGTTTGCTGGCGAGACGGCTCATCGAGACCGGTGTCAGTTTCGTCGAGGTCATCAGTACGGGCGACCGCAACGACGCCGGATGGGACACGCACAACAACGGCTTCCGCGACACTCCTTACCTCGCGGCGGAAGTCGATCCGGCCTACTCGACGCTCCTGCAAGACCTCGATCAACGCGGGATGTTGAACGACACGCTCGTGATCTGGATGGGCGAGTTCGGTCGCACGCCGAAAATCAAACCGGACGGCGGTCGCGATCACTACTCGAAGGGTTGGCCGATGATCTTTTCCGGCGCGGGCGTTCGCGGTGGGCAGGTCATCGGTGCGACCGACGCCGACGGCATCGACGTGATCGACCGGCCAATCGGCGTCGCCGACCTGTGCCTCACGCTGTGTCACATCATGGGCATGAAACCCGACGACGAGTACCGCACGACTGACAACCGTCCGCTCAAGCTCGTCGAAGGGGGCAAGCTGATCCACGAGCTGTTCTCGTAAGCCTCCCAACACCGAGCAGCCCGTTGAAAAACGTAGGGTAAGCGTCTCGCTTGCCCGTCAATGCCGATAAAAAACGGGCAAGCGAGACGCTTGCCCTACGTCGTCCACAAAACAACACAGCCCGGCGATCACGCGATCTCCGGGCTGTCTGTTTTGGACGGTCAGGGATTCAACAGGTCACTTTTTCTCGGGTGTCTCCGCAGCTTTCTTCGCAGCGGCGGCCCAGTCTCCGGCGACGACGGTCAGAATCTTCTTCGCGTCGATGTGCTTCTGGAAGGCGTAACGCACCTGTTCGGGGGTGAGGTTCGAGATCGCCTTCTCTTGCTTCGCGTAGAACTCCATCGTCCGATCGGTGACGAGCGTCGCTTCGAGGATTTGAGCCAGGTTGCCGTCCTCGGTTCGCATGACTTCCTGACGTTGCAGGTAGCCCTGACGCGCGTCGTCGAGTTCCTTCTGCGTGACACCTTCGGAGAGCAGCTTGGCGAGTTCCTCATTGAGCGCCGTCGTCAGTTTGCCGAGGTTGCTCGGGTTGTAGATGGCGTACATCGTGATGGTCGCGCGCGAATCGAGGGAACTCGCCACGAGGGACGATCCCACGCCATACGACAGACCTTCCTTTTGCCGGATGCGATCGCCGAGGCGCGAGGACAAGGCTCCCGCGCCGAAGACGTAGTTACCGATGATGAGCGCCGGGTAGTCGGGGTCATCGTCGCGGAGCGGCATCACGCCACCGGCGAACAGGAACGCATTGGCCTTGTCGGGCGTGGCGATCTTCACGAGGTCCGACTTCACCTCCACATCGCCGCGGCGCGTGATCCGTTCGTAAGCTTCCTTCGACTTCCAGCCCTTGAGCATCGTCGAGATCGACGCCACGGTCGCCTCTTCATCGAAGTCGCCGACGACGACCAACTGACCCTGCTGCGCGCCGAAGAAGTCGCCGTACAGCTTCTTGATCGTGGCGACATCGACTTCGTCAGTCAGCTTGAGTTCTTCTTCCGTCGTCGGGTAGTAGCGCACGTCTCCGACGGGATACGGGTTCAGCACGCGACGCACGGCCTTGAGAGCCAACTGCTGTGGATCGGTCAGCGCCTGTTCGAGGTCCGCGCGGTGACCCTGCTTGAGGATGTCCAACTCCGACTGCGGGAAGACCGGCTCGCGCAACACTTGTCGCAGCAGTTCGAGGACTGCGGGCAACTTGTCGCGCTTGGTCTGAATCGCAAACGTCGCTTCTCCCGCCGAACCGCTCGCCCCCATTGATGCGAGATTCTGATCGAGCTGATCTTGAAGCTGCTGTCGCGTGAGTTGCTTCGTTCCCTTTGTCATCAGCGACGGCAGGAACGACGCGACCTTGTCCAAACCGAACAGCGTCTTGTCCGTCCCGTAACGGAGCGTCAGCCGCAGCACGACCGTCTTGCCGCGCGTCTTCTTCGAGAGCAGGGCGACGTTCAGACCTTCGATCTTCGTCCGCTTGGTTCGTTCTTCGATCTGCATCGGCGCGACATCGAAGGCCTCACCGACGGCCGCGTCTTCGCGACCTTTGTAGTCACCGATCATCGCGGCGAGATCGGGCTTGGCGGGGATCGGCGTGCGCTGGGCTTCCTTCGTGGGGAAGTAGAGACCAACCGTACGGTTGCTGGCTGGCAGATAGGCGCGCGCCACGCGGTTCACGTCCTTGGCGGTGACTTGTTCCAGCCGGTCGCGGTACAGGAAGTAGAGCCGCCAGTCACCTTGAGCCGCCCACTCACTGAGGCCGACGGCGATTTGAGAGCTGCTCGATGCCTCCTGTTCGCGCTGCTTGAGCAATCGCTGGCGGGCACGTTCGACTTCTTCGTCCTTCACGCCCTGTTCGACGACCACGTCGATGGTGTCGAGCAACGTGTCCAACACCGCTTCGGGCGTGTTGCCGGAGGCGACTTCGGCCATGAACCGCATGATGCCGGGATCGTGCAGTGAGAAGCAGGCCCCGGAAATATCAGCCGCTTTCTTTTGTTCGACGAGTGCTTTGTAGAGCCGCCCCGACGGAGCCATTGTGAGGATCGACTCCAACACATCGACCGGCACAAAGTCGGGATGACCGCCCGAAGGAATGTGGTAGAGGGCACCGACGACACCGACTTCACCGACCCGGCGCAGCGTCACCATTCGCTCACCATCTTGGGCTGGCTCCTCGGTGTAGGTCGCCTCCAACTTGCGCGTCGGCTTGGGAATGGTGCCGAAGTGCTTACCGATGAACTCGAGCGCCTTGGCCTCTTCAAACCGACCGGCCACGACGATCATCGCGTTGTCCGGCTGATAGTACTTTCTGTAGAAGGCCCGCAGATTTTCGACGGGAACCTTCTCGATGTCGGCTCGGTTGCCGATCGTCGATTTGCCGTAGTTGTGCCAGTTGAACGCCGCGCTAGTCATGCGTTGACCGAGGATCGCGTGCGGCGAGTTCTCGCCCCGCTCGAACTCGTTCCGCACGACGGTCATCTCGGACGCCAGGTCCTCCGCCTTAATGAAGCTGTTCATCATCCGGTCCGCTTCGAGCCGAATCGCGAACTCGAGGTTGTCATCGTTGGCGGGGAGCGTCTCGTAGTAGTTGGTCCGGTCGAGCCAGGTCGTCCCGTTGAACTGGGCACCGCGCGCCTGAAGCAGTTTCGGCACGGACGGATGATCGGGCGTCCCCTTGAAAACCATGTGTTCGAGCAGGTGAGCCATCCCCGCTTCGCCATAACCTTCGTGGCGCGAGCCAACGAAAATGGTGCAGTTCACGGTGACGGTCGGCTTCGACGGATCGGGGAACAGCAGCACCTTGAGGCCGTTGTCGAGCCGATGTTCGCTGATCCCTTCGATGGTGGTGATCTTCATGGGTTTGGACGCTTCCGCTGCGTGGAGTTCCGTCGTGAGCGACAGAGAAAATGTGGGGTTGAGCGAGAGACCGGTCATCAGCGCGACGGCTGTGAACAGGGGCGCGATCCGCAGGACCGACGGCAAAAAAAACAAACGGCGTGGCATCGAGTGCGACTCCTTCCATGAATCGAGTGAGCCAGTAAAACGGCGGGCGGGATGGTAGCAGCCGCCTCGGGTGAAAGGAATTGGCCGGTTGCCGATCGGTACTCGCAACGGCAGAAGTCGGGCTGATACCTCGCGCAACCGAAATGGACGCACTGTCGTTTAACCGCGTGGGCAACGCCCCGCGCGTCGAAGGCGAAACAGCTCTCCACGCCGCTCAACGCGCGGGGCGTTGCCCACGCGGTTAAACGACGCAACTGACTGCTGACACCCGGACTACTCACTCCCAGGACAGACCATGCCCGGCACTGTGACTTTTTCAACAAGCTCCGTCCGCCGCCCGCGTGGCTTCACGCTGATCGAACTGTTGATCGTGATCGCGATCATCGCCGTCCTGATCGCGCTGCTGTTGCCTGCCGTGCAACAGTCGCGCGAGCGG
>JAYSQC010000326.1:0-2204 GCA_043721755.1 Schlesneria sp. | reverse complement strand
GAGCGCCGCCGCTGCCGACGTGTCGGTACTTCCAGCCAACAGCAACTCAATTGCGGCCTCTTGTCGCGGCGTGATGTGTTGCAAATCGTCAGCTTCTGGTGGTCGAACAATCATGCTTGTTCCCCTTTTCTAACGCCCGTTCCCGTTTCCAATTTAGCGAGCAGCCTCAAAGCCGATTTGCGCAGCCGACTCGATGTTTGTAGATTGTCAACAATCGCCTGCATCCGCCAACGAACTGCATCGAGTGCCTCAGAAGAAACCGACCAGCCTGGCCCCACAATGTTCATTGCTTTTCTCCCGACTTCATACCCGCCACTCCCGAATTCACATCCGTTAGCAGCCGTCGCACCGCTTCGGCCCGCTCCTTATCCGAGATCGGCAGCAGGGCGAGCATCTTGAGTACGGCGGCGAAGTCCGTCTCGACCGGCTTCAGGCTTCTCACTTCGGTGGGGGTCTCAACACCACCCCCCGAAGCGACATCCGCCCCCCGTTTTCGTCGTTTCGGCGGTTCGCTGGTACAAGCAGCGGTACAAGCGCCGGAATCCGTCGCCGTAACTTCTGACAGATTATCACTTGGAACCCTAGACTTGCTGGTTTGGGACCAGGAAGTCGCAGGTTCGAATCCTGTCGCCCCGACTAGATCAGAAGACGAACAACCGAAACAAGTTACGTTACCTGACGACGTTCGTCAGTGCGGCTGAAAACCTTGAAAACATGTGGTAGTCGATACCACTTTTCACGGGAACCGCACATAATGACACGTCGAAAATAGGTTCTGCAGAGCTGCCTTCACCACAAAGCCACCGGACTCGCTCGCGTCCGCATCAACGGGAAAGATCACTATCTTGGCCCGTTCGGCTCTGATGAGTCCCGTGTCCGCTACGGGACTCTGATTGCCAAGTTGGCGGGGGGGGAGCCGTCGATCCCTTCGCCGAACGTCGCGCTCCGGCAGTAGACGCTGGCGAGGTCGATCACGGCCCGACTGTCAGTGAACTCTGTCTCGCGTTCTGGCGGCACGCCGAACAGCACTACGTCAAGAACGGCAAGCCGACATCCGAGGTCCACTGCTACCGCTCGGCAATCAAAGTACTCCGCGAACTGTACGGCCGAATCCCGGCGAAGGACTTCGGATAGCCTCTCACTCGTCCATGACTGGTCCACACCGTCACACAAGTGTAGAGATGCTATCCCATGTCCATCGATGTCGACTCTGAGACGCTCATCCTGCGGTGCGAGGCTCGCACGGCATTCCCTGGCGGCAAGCGGCTCGCACTCCAGACTCGACACCGCTGGCGGCTGAGTGGTGTCCGGGGCGTCCGACTTGAGACCTGTCTCAACACTGTTCGGCACTCGGGTTGCTTCGGCTGACCATCGTCGTGGTCACGGGCGGATTGAGTCGCGGTGGGTGGGCGCGGTCGGAACTTCGAGCCGTGCGAACCGGTGTCCCGGCGGGGGAAGAGGGGCTGCGGGTTGTCGAGTGCGCAGCGTGAAGCGGCTCGGATCGCGCGGGATGCGATCGAGCGCGGCGGCCCATCCGCGTTTTTTCGCGGCCTGTTCGTCGGCGAGTTTCAGCTTCGCCAAGTGAGCTTCCACCGCGTCGGTTGTGGCTCAGCCGAGCCTGTGGAAGCAGAGCATCTCATGCGTGCGCTTCGTCGGCTGGCGGCCCGTCCCGAGGGCGATCACCAGGCAGGCGATGATCGCGCAGTAGAGTTGAATCTCGATGCCGTTCTGGTTGTGGCTCAGCAGGTGGCGGCAGCCCCAAAGATGTTGGAACTGGCGGAAGCCGCCGCGGGCGGTTGATAAAAGATCTCGATGGTCCAACGGTGGCATCGAGGAGTGCGATGATTTCGGCGGGGACATCGAGCAGGTTCGTGGCAATCCGCAGGACGCCGTCGCGATCGACGCCGGATGAGCCACCCCCTGTCTTTCCCTCCAATGAACACCGCTTCCCCTTCGAGACGTGCGGCTTGATCTTCACGAGGACCAGTCGCAGCGTGTGGTTCGGTTGATCGGTGGCTTTGTTGCCGGACTTTCCGAACCGGTCTTTGTTTTCTGAAGACAGGGCGATCTGGTCCGACAGTACGTTCGCCGCGCGGTCCGCCGCGGTGAGCGGTTTGTCTGCGATGATCTCGTAGACGCTGTTGTCGCGCAGTCGGCAGACGTAACTCGGCCCGGCCGCGACGATGTCGTGGAACAGCTTGAAC
>JAYSQC010000325.1:0-2560 GCA_043721755.1 Schlesneria sp. | reverse complement strand
GGGCCAGCCCTGTGAACATAGCATTTGTCACGTCCGCCGGCAGAGGAGTCGGGCGGTGGCGACATGCTGTCCGTTTCCAGAGTGTTTCCGTTCCGGTTTCGGCAGCTTGGGGCCGCGCGGGTGCGATTGGTACTTCGTCAGATTCGCATGGCTCGCCAACTCCTTCAACAACTTCGCGAGTGGCTCCGCTTCCAACGTCCGAAACACACGCCAGTGTTTTGGCGGAATCGCGATCATCATCCCCGGAGTGGTTTGGGAGATCTCCAGCGAGAGGTAGAACCCGGAGACGTTGTCATCCACATGCTCCTCACCATGCACTGCGGCCAAGGATGCCTTGATCGTCGAGACCAGATTCCATGCCGTCAGCGCCAAGCAGAACGCAAAGATCGCCGCCTGCGGATACGCCAACGTGCGAATCTCACATCTCAGATGCTGAGTCAGCTCTTGGAACATCGACTCGATCGTCCATCGCTGGCGATACAGTTCGGCCACTTTCCGTGCATCCGCGTCGCTCGTCGGCAGATTGGTGAGCAGCCGAATTTCGGTCTCTTTGTCGCGCGTCGGCTTATCAAGAACCAACGTGACCAGCCGCAAACGCAACGTCGTTCCGGTGTCGGGATCGTGAATGGTGACCGGTTCCTCGAAGACTTGCCCGGTGTCCGTGCGGCCTTTCGACACCCGCTTCCCGACGACTTCATACGGCATGTTCGCATGATGGCGAATGTTGAACTTCGCTTTCCGCCGCCAGATTCCGAACAAGAAGGACCGCACACAGAAGTTGCGATCAGCCAGCCAGAGTTCGCGTTTCTGGATCGTCGGCAACACCAAGTGCAGCAGCGATCGTTCCTGAGCATGGGCGTCCGCGCAAGGAAACACATCGATCGCCAATCGCTGATCGGCGTCCAACACCGCCAGCGCTTGACCGGGCAACGGAGCCGCCGTGTCGAACCGCAAGACATCCAAGCGATGTTCCGTGGCCGCGAAGTGATTGCCATCCAGAACTCGTGTGTGATATCCCTTGAGCAATGGCTTCCGGCGAACATTCAAGGCGTAGATGACCGGCGCGAGTTGCTGGGCCGAGTCGCGGACCAACGCCGCACCGACGACCGGTTCGATCCGATTCAGCTTGCCGTAGAATGCCTTGCGACTGACGGGCAATTTGTTTTCGCGAGCCTGCAACGCTGCGCCCACCGTCGGGGCGATGGTGAAGACGACCTCCGAGAGTACTTCGGCCACCGTGTGAAACGGCAAGTCCCGTGTGTAGCCTTGCACGGCATTCTCCGCGAACACCTGATCGAGGCGTTCCGCGTGAAAGATCCGTTCTACGAGACCGGCCATCATGACACTCACCGGACTCTGTTCAATAAATGCCTGAAACCTCGCACTGAGCAACATCCTTGTCGCCTTTCATGCCAAAGACCGAGTTAAGAAAGCCAACCGTCAGACTCGGGACGATTTCATTTTCAAGCAAACGGCGAAAGGCCAAATCCATATGAACAATTGATATGTTCACAGGGCTGGCCTGCCGGGCCTAGATGGCGTTCGCTACGCCGAGACGTCGAATCCGATCGCACTCGCTCTGACGGGGCTGATGAATGTGTCGCATGCGGATCGAGCGAGGATCAAAGGCGAGGCGTTACAGCGAGTCGAAAAGCTAAAGCTCGACGCACGACAGCGCGCGTTGCTGCTGGATTCGGTCGAGGCGTTTACGGTGCTGGATACTCAGGTAGCCGTTCACGGGTCGGGAACTGGTCTGGGCAGGAATTGAGAGAGCTGCGATATCTCCGGCATGGACGCTTCGACGATTGAAACACCCGCCGAATTGATATTGCTCGATCAAGAGATGATCGAGCGGCAGCCGCCCCAGACGCGCCACCTCTGGGTGGTCGTCATGGCTTTCGTGCAACAATTGCTTGGGGACATTGGCGATTTGTGGAAGACCATCGCGACGCTCAATCAGACCATTCTGGCTTTGAAGTCCGAGAACCAAAAACTCAAGCAACCTCGCAAGACGCCGCGCAATTCTTCGGTGCCGCCCAGCACACAGCATCCTCATGCCAAGCCCAAGTCCAGTCGGCTGCCGACTGGCAAGGCTCGGGGCGGACAGCCGGGACATCCCAAGCACGCTCGCAAATTGTTGCCGATCGAACAATGTGACGAGGTCATCGAACTCGTTCCCGAAGTCTGCCGACGATGCGGTGAGCCGTTGGATCAGCATCAATGCCAGTTCGATCCGTTACGGCATCAGGTGTGGGAAATTCCCCTCGACGAGCCCATTGTCATCGAGTATCGCAGCAAACGGCTGCTCTGTGAGAAGTGCAAAGAGACAACGACTGGGACGCTGCCCGCTGATGTTCCGACCTCGACCGCAGGACCCAAGTTACTCGCCACAACGGCGATGCTTCTGAGTCGCTTTCGTGGCTCCAGGCAACTGACCGCTGAAGCGTTGAGTTCGTTCTTTGGCATCCCCGCATCTGCCAGTTGGGTCGTCAAATTGCAGACCGAGATCACCTCGTTACTGCGTCCGATCTATGACGAACTCGTGGCCACTCTGCCGCGA
>JAYSQC010000324.1:0-3894 GCA_043721755.1 Schlesneria sp. | reverse complement strand
CCCGACGCGCAAGCGAGGGCAAACCGTTGTCGAAAGTGAAGCCCTCGCTTGCGCGTCGGGCTAGTGATGAACCCCGCAAGACAAAGTTGTTCGACCACTCGTGCGAGAGACACCTTGGGAATCCGTGTCACTCACGGCCGCGAGCGGTGTCGTGTGCGGCACCGCTCCCTGCGCGTGTCAGGGCCGTTCCACGAATTCATCGACGTTGAAGAGGACGCCGATCGTGGCAGTCAGAGCCGCCAACTCGTCCGGCGCGAAGCGGGGATTGACGGTGCTCTCGCCCGCTCGCAGAACTTGGAGAGCGGCGGTCGGTTGTTGCTGAAGTTCCTTGCGCCGTCGGTCGAATCCGCGGACCAGCACGGACAATTCGGTGTCGCTCGGCGAGCGAGACAGCACGCGGCGGAAGGCCCAAGTGATGCGTGACGCGGCCGACGCGCCGCCGTCTTGCAGCGCGCGTTCGGCGAGAACTCGGGCCGCTTCGAGGTACGTCACGTCGTTCATCAGGTTGAGGGCTTGCAGTGGCGTGTTCGTGCGTGGGAGTTTGACGCGACAGAAGTCGCGGCTGGAAGCATCGAAGAGGGCGAGGCCCGGCGTGGTGACGGTTCGCTTCTGATAGGTGTAGAGGCTGCGGCGATAGAGGCTCGCGCCGTGATCCTGCACGTAAACGGACATCGGGCCGGGGACCGTCTCCGCGCTGAGTTCTTCCCACAGACCCGCCGGCTGGTACGGCTTCACGCTGGGGCCACCGAGCGACTCGACCAGCAGGCCACTCGACGCCAAGGCCGCATCGCGGATCATCTCGGCCGAAAGTCGAAAACGCGGCCCGCGTGCGAGCCACACGTTGCCGGGGTCTCGTGCGAGCAATCGGTTGTCGATCGAAGACGACTGCCGGTACGTGGCCGAGGTGACGAGTTGGCGGAGCGTCCGCTTGATGTCCCAATCCGCATTTCCCCCGAATTCCACCGCCAGCCAGTCGAGCAACTCGGGGTGGCTCGGCAAATCGCCTTGAACGCCGAAGTCTTCCGAGGTCTTCACGAGACCGTTGCCGAACAGCATCTGCCAAAGGCGGTTCACGGTGACGCGCGCTGTGAGTGGGTTCTCGGACGCGACGAGCCATTGCGCAAGGGCCACGCGATTCAGGAGCGGATCGGACTGAACTGTCCGATCCGACCGATCTGTCGGTGCCTTGGCCATCAACACCGCAGGCAACCCCGGCTGCACGGCTTCCCCCGGTTTGTTGTATTCGCCGCGAGTCAGAATGCGCGTCTCACGCAATCCCGGCACGTCCTGCATCACCATCGTCGTGGGGATCGTCGCGAGATACGCCTCGTAGCGCGAGCGGGTGTCGAGTACGAGTTGCCTCGCACGGCGTTCGGCTTCCGGGGCGTGTTGCCTCAGATAGAACTCGCTTAGCTTGGCGAGGTGTGCGGGCGACGCGCTGTTGCCGAGTTTGCCGGAGGCGATCTGCGAGATCGAGTCTCCCGCTGCGAGCGACAGCGCGACCTCGTCGGTCAATCGGCCACGATAGAGCCGCAGTTCGTCGATCGCTCCCACGAACGGCCCCGCGCTGCCGCCCGCTCCGATGAGAAGCGGCAACTTCACGCGGATCGGATTGCTGAGCAGGTCGATGATGACCGTGAGTCCCGCGCGTGCGCCATTCATGCGAATCGAAACGCCGCGCGCGGCACTCGATCCATCGTAGGAGACGAACAGATGCGACCAGCGGTCGGTGGCGAGCGGCTCTTTCGTTTCGACTCGGATCACGTCGTCGAGGATGCGTCCGGCGAAAACGGCCTGCAACCGCCCGGACTCTTCAATACGGAGTTCGTACCCGCGCGAGGCATTCTCGTGGTCCATGCGGGCGAGGATCGTCATCGCCTTGTTCCCGCTCGGCTTCACCCAGCATGAGATCGCAAACGATTCGTCCTCGCCGAAGTCTCCGACATCGCCCGCATCAAGCCACCGTTTGCCATCGAACTCCGCCGCTTGGCCGATGCGTCCGCCGGTGAATTTTGCTGGGCCGTCATGCCATGTCGCGTCGCTCGTTTTGAAAGAGTGAACATCAATGCCCGCGACGTTGGCTTTCTCAGAGGCAACCGGCGGCTGCACTTGTCGCGACACATGACTGTCGCCATCGAACGGGATGACGGAGTCCAATCCCAAGTCCAAGCTCCAGTCCACCGGCTTCCCGCCGCTGGCGATCTCGGTGGCCAATCGCATCATCCCACTCTTCACGGCCGGAGCCATCGCGTCCCATGTGGCTCGCGCCGTATCGGCCTCGCGTTCCAAGGCCGTCAGTTTGAGTTGTTGGTCGGCCGTTGGAGCGGGCAGGTACGGCATTGAGTTGCCGTTGCGGATGTACTTGCCCGGCTCGGGAACTTGATTGAAGAACGCGAACAGTTGGTAGAACTCGCGCTGGCTGATCGGGTCGTACTTGTGATCGTGACAACGGGCGCAGCCGATCGTCAGGCCGAGCCACACGGTCGAGGTGGTCTCAACACGATCGACGACATACTCGACGCGAAACTCCTCGGGGATGATCCCCCCTTCGGCGTTGCCGCGATGGTTGCGGTTGAAGCCGGTCGCGATGAGGCGGTCGTCGGCGATGATGGGCAATGAGTTCGACGTTTCTTGTCCTGTCCCCTCGCCCCTCGCCTTGGAGGGGAGAGGGTTAGGGTGAGGGGTTCTTTCGTCTTCACTTGTCCCCTCTTTCTGCGGTGGAAAAATCGGTGGTGCGCCGTTTTTGAAAGGGGGAGCGTTCTCGCCATCCGGCCCCCTCACCCTAGCCCTCTCCCCCGAGGACGGGGGCGAGGGGACCGGAGAAGAACCACGCGGCAGCAAGTCGCCCGCCAGTTGCTCGACCGTGAACTCATCGAATGGTGGGTTGCGATTGAAGGCGTTGATCACCCAGTTCCGGTAGCGCCACATGAACCGAGGCCCGTCGGTTTGGTAGCCGTTCGTGTCGGCATAGCGGGCGGCGTCGAGCCAGATCGTGGCCATGCGTTCCCCGTAGCGAGGCGACGCCAACAGCCGGTCGATCTGTTTCTCAAAGGCGTCCGGCGACGAGTCGGCCGTGAACGCATCGACCTCGTCGGGTGAAGGTGGCAGGCCGATGAGATCGAACGACGCGCGACGCAGCAGTGTGGATCTGTCTGCTTCCGGGGCCGCGATCAACCGCTCTCGATCAAGCTGCGCGCGGATGAATTGATCGACCGGACCGCGCGCCGCTGCCGACTGTTCCGTTGTCGGCGGGACCGTTGCTCGGGGGGCGATGAAGGACCAGTGAGGCTGATAAACCGCCCCGTCGTCGAGCCATCTCTTGAGTAGGTCGATCTCGCGCGGTGAGAGCTTCCTGCCGCTGTTCGGTGGCGGCATGACCTCGTCCGGATCGGCTGACATCACGCGGCGCAGGGACTCGCTGGTGGAGCTGCTGCCGGGAGCGAAGGCCCGCGCTCCGCCATCACGTTCCGCCACAGCCGACTCGCGCACGTCGAGTCGCAGTCCGGCCTGCCGCCGGGCGGAATCGGGACCGTGACAGGTGAAGCACTTGTCCGACAGGATCGGTCGAATGTCGCGGTTGAATTCGACACGCGGCACGACCATCGGCTCCGCAGCCTGCAGCGCGAGCGGCTCGCTCATCGCCGCGATCAGTTTCAGCCAACAACACGCCCGAAGGATCGACTGGCTCATCGAATAACTTCCGCTCATGGAGAGGTAGGTCAGCACGGAGGCAAGCGAGACTCACGCGGCAATAAGTGAGAGGTTTCCGAGCGGGGCGGCGTCAGCCCAATGGTTCTCACTTTGGAAAGTAGTAGGCACATTCCATGTGCCGTAACCTGCAAATTGCGGACGGCACATGGAATGTGCCTGCTACTTTGCGGGCAAAGTGAGTGC
>JAYSQC010000323.1:0-2973 GCA_043721755.1 Schlesneria sp. | reverse complement strand
GCATGGCGCTAGCCGCCGGTGTAGGCGAAAACGACCGGCGGCTAGCGCCATGCCGCTCACGGGACACCATTTTCAACAGGAATGGCGGAGAGCCCCTGTTTTGGCCTCGGAAAATCAGCCCGACGCGCCAGTTTTGAAGTTGCGCTATTCGAGTACACGATTCTTGAATGAGTCGAGCGAGCATGGTGTTTCTGGTTGCTTCATCCGCGCTAGTCCACTCGCCATCGGACTAGCGCGGATGGCAAAGCCGGAACGCGGATGAAAGCCAAAACAGACGACTCTGGTTTTGAGTTTCTCTGCATGACTCAAAGAGCGCAACTTCAAAACTCACAAGCCAAGGCTTCACCGTCATCGAATGTCCGCCCTGGATTTGCGCGTCGGGCTAGAACGCTTGGTCTTTGAAAGTGGATGTGAATGAGTCAAGTTTGGAGAAGCTTTCCAATCACGGCTCGGTTCAAGCTGGGAAGCAACGTCAATCACACGCTGTTTTCGTCTTTCATTCGCGTTCCCCTCCATTCGCGCGGATGAACTTCCGCGCGAATGGAGGGGAACGCGAATGAAAGACGGCAATCTGGTTTGCGAGCAGCTCAACTCGTCGGTCTGAGGCCGTGCCTCGTTAGTATGTCGCAGTGACAAATGTGTCACTGCGGGCCGCGAGCGGTATAAGTCGCTCGGTCAGAGTGATCCCGTTTTGGTCAGGATCGAATCCGTCAACGCCACGTACTGCCGGACTCGATCGGAAACGATGCCGAGGCTCTTCACCCAGAAGTCGGGTTTGCTCAAATCGAAGCCGAGCGTGGACTTCACCGCCTCCTCGGCATCCTTGCAGCCGGTGGCGATCAATAGCTTGCGGTACGTCTCGGAGAACTCGCTGCCCGCGTCCTGCCCGACCGCGTACACGCCCATCGAGAGCAAATAGCCGAACGTGTACGGGAAGTTATAGAACGGCAATCCGGTGATGTAGAAATGGAGCTTCGAGGTCCAGAAGCGCGGGTTCCAGCCGCCATCGGCCAGCACGTCGAGGTACGCCGTTTTCTGAGCCGCCTCCATCAGTGCGTTGAGTTGGTCGGCGGTCAGTTCTCCCTTGGCGCGCTGCTTGTGAAAGTTGTCTTCAAAAATGAACCGGGCGTGGATGTTCATCAGAAACGCGACCGCATCTCCCAACATGCCGTCGAGCATTTGGAGTCGCTCATAATCGGAGCGAGCTTGTTGCAGTCGCCGCTCTCCCAGCACGGCCTCGGCGAATGTCGAGGCCGTCTCGGCGAGGTTCATCGGGTAGTCCTGCAAGAAGACCGGCTGGTCGCGCAGCACCCACGAGTGATAGGCGTGACCGAGTTCGTGCGCGAGCGTGCTCATGCTGTCGGCGCTGTTTGTATACGTCATGAAGATGCGCGACTGCTTTGCCGTGGGGAAGCCGGTGCAGAACCCGCCCTGATGCTTGCCGGGGCGGTTCTCAGCCTCGATCCAGCCCTGCGTCAAAGCCATCTTTGCGAAGTCGCCGAAGTCGGGACTGAAGGCGTGAAAGGCGTCGATAATCTGCGAGCAAGCGTCTGGATAACTGATCTCGTCCGACGCGGTCGCTCCCGGTAATTGCGGCAGCGGTGCCGTCAGATCGAACCACGCCAGCCGATCAACTCCCAACAGCTTGGCCTTCGCTGCGAAGTAGTCCTTCAACACGCCTTTGCCCGCCGTGATTGTGGACCACATTGAGTCGAGCGTCTCGCGCGTCATGCGGTTATGTCGCAGCGGAGCTTCCAGGTGATCGCTCAGCCCGACGTGGCGATACGTCGTGAGTCGCGTCCCCGCGATGTGATTGATCGCCTCGGCACACGAATCGGCGATCGTCGCCCAAGCTCCATCGGCAGCCAGAAAATTGTTCTCGCGAATCGTTCGCTGTGGCGAATCGAACTGGACCTGACCGGGCGACCGCGAGACGATCTTTCCCTGCTCCTGCACTTGGATTTTGAGCGCCCCCGACAACCGATCGAACAGCCGCCCCCAAGCGTGAATGCCATCGACGGCCAAGTCGGCCGCGAGCAACTCCTGCGACTTGGGCAATCGCAACGCCGCGTTCTTCCGGCGCGTGACGAGGAAGTATTCGTTCCGCTTCAGCTCCGGAGACGCCGCCAGCAGCGCGAGGAAGTCGGCATCGGTCGCCTCCTTCAACGCGAACTCGATGTTCGTCGCGATCTGCTCGCGATGCGGCGTCAGCGTGCTGAGTTCCGCCTGCAACTGGTGGTACGCTTTGCACTCGGCGTCGGCCGCCATGTAGCACTCGACGAGTGCCTTGAGATCCGTCGCCTGGGCGTCGAGCCGCTCGTACTCAGCGATGAGCGTCACCCAGCGCGAGACGTTCTCCCCTTGAGTGTCCACCCCCGGCAGCTCATTCGTCGTGGCCGCAAACTGCGCCAGCTTCGTCTTGAACCGATCCAGCTCCTCCCGAAAGCCCGCCGTCGTCGGCGCGGGAGACAGTGAAACGAGATCCCAAGTCAGGGGAAATGTGGGTGCAGGCATGGAACAAGACTCTCCAAGAAGACGTTGAAATTACGTGGCACGATTGCCGAGATACGCTTGAGCAACAACGCTGCTAACAACCATTCCAATTACGAAAATGAAGGAAAATGCGAGCAAGGGTAGACCGGGCAGAAAATAGATTGGCGGCAAGACGATGAGCATCATCACCACGAAGCTGACAGCTTGGTAGCGGTCAGAGGGATTCATTGAAGTACGTCCGGTACGGAGTTCAACCCAACGATCCAATCGAGGACTCACCCAATTGAAGACCAGTACCAATCCACACGCGGCTGCCACCTCAATAGCTGAAACGCCTTGGGCCAGCATTCCAATCGCGAACATAATCAACAGGATGGTGAGTCAGGGCCTCCGCATCTTATTTGTCGGTAATTTGAGCGAGGAGCGATTCGAGGTAGGTGTCGTTCCAGCCGGCTTGCTTTCTTTTGGAGCGGAGGCTTC
>JAYSQC010000322.1:0-4765 GCA_043721755.1 Schlesneria sp. | reverse complement strand
GAAGCCTCCGCTCCAAAAGAAAGCAAGCCGGCTGGAACGACACCTACCTCGAATCGCTCCTCGCTCAAATTACCGACAAATAAGATGCGGAGGCCCTGGCCGAATGGGCAATTCACATTGCGCCTGCTTGGCAAGGATGAAACAACGCGCAACACGGATACGATCAACGGAATTGCGGAAAAATACGCTGATTATTTAGGGACTGAGCTACGTCCGAATGTTGTTGTTGTGAATCGGTCAGTCAACAATATGATTGACACCGTAATCTTGCCGGTTGCGTTGCCTCAGGCGAAGGGAAGTACAAAATTGGTGGCTGAGTTGATCATAGATCAACGGATACAATCAATCGGAAATATGTTTATTCGGGACGGCGACATGGTTGAGTTTACAAGACTGGAGGCCATTCCGATCGTTGCAGCAGGAATGACATTGCCTCCCCCCCCACGAGTAGGTGACATCGCTTCGCCTGAAGATGTGCGCCACTGCCTGAATAATCCGCGTGTTAACCTGTCAGGGATTTCTCGAAACGGTCAGGTCAGTGGGAACCGACTACGCTCTCCGAATCTAACAGCCGCACGGCTCGGGCGGTGATCGTAGATCTCCATCCGGCTGGGAGTCGCACCCTGAAGCCTTTTGAAGCGCACGGTGCGAGTTTTGGCATCCGCTTCGGACCACGCCCATCGAAGACTCTGGACGTGCCACTTCTCGTTCCCAAGCTCCGGCTTGGGAACGCCTGTCTTCAAAGCTCCGCTTCGCGGGTGGGGCGATATCCCGCGTCGCGTGCTTGTCGCCAAGCGGGAGTGCGTTCCCAAGCCGGGGCTTGGGAACGAGGGACGCCGCCCCGCTCCGAAAGCGCACACTCATCACAGCCTGAGGTGTCAGAGCTAAGGAGCGGGAGCGCAATCACTTCCCGAAGTCATCCAAACCGGGGCTAGCGCCCTGCGGCTGTTCGGGAAGTGATTGCGCCCCCGTTCCTAAGTCTGCCGGCCGCCCAGCCTGATGAGGTCGATCAGTTCGTGGGTCGAGAGTTTGGCGGCTTGGTCGGTGCCTTCGAGGATGCCCGCGACGAGGTCGCGCTTGGCTCCGTGGAGCTTGAGGATTTGTTCTTCGATCGTGTCCTTCGCGACGAGGCGATAGACCGTGACGGGACGGGTTTGGCCGATGCGGTGGGCGCGGTCAGTGGCTTGGTCTTCGACGGCGGGGTTCCACCACGGGTCGAGGTGGATCACATAGTCGGCTCCGGTCAGGTTCAGGCCCGTGCCGCCTGCTTTGAGTGAGATCAGGAAGAAGTCGCCCTCACCGCGTTGGAAGGCATCAACCTTTTCTTGACGCTGCTTGGCGGGCGTCTTGCCATCCAAGTACTGGTACGTGACCTGCCGTTCGTCGAGGGCCTCACGGATGAGGGCGAGGTGCGAGGTGAACTGACTGAAGACGAGGGCACGGTGCTTGCCCTCGCGCAGTTCGTCGATGGTCTCTAAAAAGAGGTCGAGCTTGGCGGACGACTTGTCCCACGTTTTGTCCACGAGGCGCGGGTGACACGCCAGTTGACGCAGCTTCGTCAGCGCGGCGAGGACTTGGAATCGCTGGTCCTTGCCGGTCTCATCGACAAGCCCGCTCAGTTGGGCGACGGCACCGAGACGCGCGTCTTCGTAGCGGCTGCGTTCGGCGGCGGAGAGTTCCGCCGTGAGCTGCACTTCCGTGCGCGGCGGCAGTTCCGTCAGAACTTGGCTCTTGGTGCGACGCAGCACGAACGGGCGGAGGACGCGCGACAAAGCCTGCTTCCGTTCCGTGACTTTGCCCTTTTCGATCGGCTCAGCAAAGACATCGCGGAACCGCTCCCAGCTTCCAAACAGGCCGGGCGAGACGCCTCGGAAGACCGACCACAAGTCGCCGAGATGGTTCTCGCACGGCGTGCCGGTCAGGGCGAGACGCCAGTCGGCGTCGAGCGTTCTCACAACCTGAGCCGTCTTCGTCTGGCTGTTCTTGATGTTCTGAGCCTCATCCAACACGAGCGTGCCCCACTTCACGGCGGCGAGGTCTTCAGCGTGCTGCTGCATGAGGTAGTAGCTGGTGATGAGCATGTCGCCGGGACCGAGCGTCTTGAGGAACTCGCTGCGATCGGTGTCGCGATAGAGGACGGGATTGAGCGTCGGCGCGAAGCGATTGGTCTCGCGCACCCAGTTGAATCCAACCGACACCGGCGCGACGACGAGCACCGGCCCGACCTCGCGCCGGTCGAGCAACACCGCCAGCGCTTGCACGGTCTTACCGAGACCCATGTCGTCGGCGAGGATGCCGCCGACACCCCACTCGGCCAACTTGCGGAGCCACTTGAAGCCGTCCACTTGATAGTCGCGCAGATCGGCGGTGAGCGTCGTCGGGACTTGCGGATCGAGGTCCGTCGCGCGGTTCAGTCGCGTCAGAGCCGTCTTCCAATTCTTGCAGGCTTTCAGCGTCACCTGGTCGTCGAGTAGTTCGGCAATGACCGGCGCGGCCGTCGCGTTGAACTCCAGCTTGCCCCGGTTGGTGTGAACCATGTCCGACACCGACGCGAGCCGCTCACGGAACTGCTGCGAGATCGTGGCGAACTGGCCTTTGCCGAGCGAGACATAGCGCCGCCCGTCGCGCAGTGCGGCGAGGAGCATCGCGAGCGGAAACTTCTCGCCACCGAGTTCGATCGAACCGGAGAGACCGAACCAATCGTTCTGATCTTTGATCTCGACCTTCATCGCCGACGGAGCAATCTCACCCAGCACGGTCATGCGGCGGACTTTGGCATCTTCGGGCCAGACCACGAGTGGATCGTGCTCGGGCCGCGCGCGGAGCGAATCGAGCAGATCGAGCACATCGTCGTCGTGGTCAATCTGCCAAGTGAATGGCTCGGGAGACGCGAAACGGCGGAAGAAGAGTTCGCTCGCCAGCGCGGTGGCTCGCAAGCGTTCGTCTTCGAGTTCGCGTTCGACGCGCACCCGCTGCTCGCCCACTTTACTCGCGACTTCGAGTGGTCCCTGCCCCGGTACGAAGGTCGCTCCTTCGGGAGCGGGCGTCACCCGCAACTCGATCCGCGCACCGGTCGGATCGGCGGGATGAATCCTCAGCGAGACGCGCGTGTCGGCGTCGATCAACTCCCCCTTGAGCGAGTCGGGGAGCGCGACCGGCACCAACGCTTCGAGCGCAGGCAGACGCTTGAGGAACTCGTGCTGAGCCTCCTCCGGAATCGTGGTCGGGTGCTGCCAGAGCGAAACCGCCAGCGACGCCAGTTCGGAACCAGCCGTCGCCAGAACCAGCTCGAATGAGCCAAGGTCGATCGCAACGAAGAGCTTCTCGTCGGCGCAGGCCACGATCTCAAAGTCCTTGATCGACCGGCCATCGAGCGACGGAGTCAACCGCCACGCGCCATCCACATCTTGGATCGACAGCCCGATGGTCGCGCGGCGCACCGACAGCGGGTTCACTCCATAGAACACGAGCGGATGCCCGACGAGCGCTTCGAGAATCTTCGGCCACTGGTCGTTCTCGGGCGCACGCATGTACGACTTGAGCTGTCCGGCGCGCATGATCTCTAAGTCGGCGGGACTGAGCGCCATGTCGGTGCGACGCTGGAGCTGTTCCCAGCCCAAGACGCGGCCCTTGTTCCAGCCCCCGCCCTTCTTGTTGCTGGGAGTCTGCTCGACCGGCTCGACCTTGATCGGCACGCTGTAGTAGCCGGGATTGCTGTCCGTGACGACGCGCCACACGAGGCGCGACTGCGCCTTCGGCGGCACTACCATGAGTGAACCGCCACCCGAGGCGGGCTTCGAGAGAAATTGATCGAGCTTCGTGAGGGCCGTCTTCCATTCCGGCTCAGGCTGTCCCAAGACCGCCTTCACCAACTGTGACTCGGCCCCTTTGTTGAACACCGTCTGCAGCACCATGGACGCCGCGTAAGTGTGCTTGCAGAGGTCGTAACCCGACGAGTACGGGCACGAGCAGATGGCGTCGAGAAATGTGTCCCCCTCGGATGTCGTATCGAGCAAAAACGAGAGTTGATACGGCTTGCGCTGACTTCCCTGACATTCACAGATCACCGTGCCGTGCTTCTCGGAGTACGCCAGATTCGTCACACGACTGACATAGGAGCGTCCCTTCGAGATCAATCCGTAATCATGATCTCGGACGAGCAGGGCAATGGCATTCCGCCACGTCGTGAGTGCGGTGGCAAACGGG
Source organism: Schlesneria sp. (assembly GCA_043721755.1). Classification (GTDB taxonomy): domain Bacteria; phylum Planctomycetota; class Planctomycetia; order Planctomycetales; family Planctomycetaceae; genus Schlesneria. Next base: position 559 of record JAYSQC010000322.1, on the reverse strand, counting down.
ACCGAGGGCGACTTGTCCGCCGCAGTCTGGGCGTTGTTGGACTTGGACTTCAACGGAACGGGCTTCACTTCCAACAGTCCGGCATCCACGAAATCGGAACCCGACAGCATCGACTCCAGCATCTGCAATTCGGTCAAGCCATCGCCGGGTTTCACTCCCGCATTGCCCAAGGCCGCAAACGCGGCTTGCATCTGAGCAAAGACACTCTTCCCTGATTGCTTCGCCATGCGGCTTCCTGCCTTTCCAAAATGAGGTGCGCCTGATTCGGTTCCGGCGGGGCGGGGCGAAATCTATCGTCCTCGATCAGCAAAGTCAGTCCTGACACGCAACATTTCTGGCTGTCCCTCCCCTGACCCGCAGTCGCTTGTGAAGCGACCTGAGCCTGCATAATGTCACGCCCACACCAACCCGCCGCGTGAGCAAGGACGTGTTTCTACCTCGCGCGGTCGTAGACGAGACATCTGAGCGGGGTGGCGTCAGCCCAATGGCACTTACTTTACCCCAGTAACCCGCAGCGTAAGCGAGGGAAACAAAGGGAAACGCCTCTTGTCATCGCCCT
>JAYSQC010000321.1:0-2308 GCA_043721755.1 Schlesneria sp. | reverse complement strand
CGGGTGCAGTCGCCAATTGGTGGTAGCCCTGTCGCTCCGCGACAGGAAGCGAGAACACACGAGTGGCGTTTGCCGTTGATCCGAGGTGACTCGGCAGATCAACGTCCCCTTGCTGATCGCGCTTCCTGTCGCGGAGCGACAGGGCTACCTTCCACGAATCACTTGCCCAGCAGTGTTTCGTTGGGGGACCACCAATTGACGACTGCAGCCTCACGACTACGACCCGTTTCAAGAGGCAGAAACGTTGACGGCGCGCGTTCCGTGGGACTGGCACATCAACAACTGTCGGGGTTTGTTTGTTCGTTTAACTGTGGTGAACCGGGTGCCGTAAGGCCCCGGATTCCTCGACGAAGAATCCGTGGCCTTACGGCACCCGGCTCACCACAATCCCGACAGGAATTGATGCGCCGGTCCAAAGTAGACGTGTCACTCCGTGACACGAACCGTTCCCGCCACGGAGTGACGGGTCTACTTTCTCTTGCCGGTCGCCTCGCGAACGCCAGCTACTCGATTGGGAGCGGTGGCAGGAGTTGCCCTTCGCTGTCGCGGTCTGGCACGCCCTCTGAAGTGTCGTCAGGTACAGGCGACGGTGGGAGTGGCAACGCTCCCGGAGACTCACCAACGGGGACCGGGACCGAATTCAAGCCCGGCAACTGAGTCACCTCTGTCGAATTTGGCTGGTCAATAACCGGGACGACACCCCTCGTGGGGGCCAGTAGCGCGACGATGTGCTGGTCTTGATCGGCGAACCGAAGTGCGGCGTCCAAGATGGCGGGGGCGCGGGCGTCGTCATCGAAGTGCAGCCAGAGTCCCAGCAAAAACAGACGATCCGCGTCGTGAAGGTCTTCACGCACCCAGCCACTGATCCGCCGTTGAATCGACTTCCTCGCCGCTTCGCTGTCCGATCCGAACAACATGGCGAGGCGTTCTCCCGAAGCGGCGGCGGCGGGATCGAGCGCTAACGCCCGCTTGAACTCGCGCACGGCCATCGGGAATCGTTGGAGTGCCGTGTGCGCGAAACCGAGTCGCAGGTGCGCCTCGGCTCGTTCTTCTGCCGCATCAACCGCGTTCCGATAGTTGAGGCAGGCTTGAGGCCAGTGCCCCGCTTGCAGCTTCGCATCGCCAGCAGCTTGTTGTTCGAGGCTGAGTTGCCTCGACTCGGGACTTGAGATCGCCGGGGCGGCGACGATCTCAGCGGCGGGGCTGATTGTTGCGGGGCTGGGCGAACGTGACGCCCCGCGGGAAGCATGACCTGCTGCGCGAACTCGCGGATTGCGGCGGGACTGAGCTGCATCCCACGGGGAGTCGAGGGTTGGAATGGGAGGAGGCAACAGCATCGGTCGAGCCTCGAGCCACAGGGGCTGCACGGCGGAAGGTTGCATGAAAGAAGGCGGGTTGCGGTAGACGCCATAACCGAGTGGCCACGGGAACGGCAAACCGTACAGCGATGAAATGCCGTCGCCGCCCTGCTCCGGCAATGTCCCGCCGAGCGACAAGCCCGGTCCCGGGTAACCCTGCCAGGGGCGCTGGTAATGGAGTTGATACTGGTACTCCACGACCTGAGCGGGGGATGAGGCGGGTAACTGCTGCGCCGGGACTGGCCCGGCGGTTCCCAGCGCAACCACGATCAAAAGGAAAGAGAAGCAACGCATGACAGGCCTGCAACAAAGAGTGAAATTGCACGAGTCGAATCATTGCGCGGTGCTCGGACTGTGGTCAACGAGCGATTCTGGAGTGTCACAGAGTTCCGGCCTTTCGCGCGGGCGGTGCCCGTTCTACCGGGACGACCGAGACGAAGCCGTTACGCGACGGAAGGAGGCCGAGAGTCCATTTGAAATTCCCGCTGGTCCCTTCCGTCACAAAGTGAGTTCGACTTTTGCCAAGTCATTTGGAGTGCGGCAATTCATTGCCGCTTTCCTTTCTGGATTTGTTCGGACTTTCTGAATAGCACCGTGAAAGGGTGGGCTTCCAAAAATCGGACCGAAGACAGAGAACAGAAAGCGGTGATGAATCCCCGCACTCCAAAGGTGGCAAAAGTCGAGCTAAGGAACGGGTCCGCAATAACTTCCCGAGGTTCCTGTTTGTTCCCTCCCCTCGGCGGGGAGGATTGACCAAGCGGTCGCCCACTTGTTCCTCCCCCCTCCCCGGCCCTCCCCGCCGGGGGGAGGGAGAAAAACCGGACAGATCGGGAAGTTATTGCGGACCCGTTCCTAAGGGGCTGTGCATTTACTACGTCCGAGTTTGCAACGTAGGGTGCGTGGAGTCTTCGGAACGCACCTTCGCTGGAACAGTGATTCTCCTGCCGGTG
>JAYSQC010000320.1:0-1527 GCA_043721755.1 Schlesneria sp. | reverse complement strand
TCGAGGCCCACCGACTACCAAACGACTTACGGTGGGCCTCGAAGACTCGACCCACCCTACATCTGGCCCGATTTGAACAAGGCATTGGCCCTGGAGAGTCTGCCCCACGAGGTTTGAGCGAGCTGAATCACGCCGCGTCGGCGCGGCGGTCCTCGTCGTCACGGGATCGCCGTGGCGGACGCAGTCGGCGTTGATCGCGCAGCTCGCGTTCTTGAACCATGTGTTCGAGATGCACGATCCGTTCGGCGAGGTAGTCGATGCGCCAAGCGACTTCATCGACGGTCTGCTCCATGCCACCGGAGACCAGCGTGACGACTCCCAAGAACAGCAGCATCTGACCGACTGCGGCGATCAGCCAACCGGTCGGTGCGTAATGAGTCGGCCCGCCGAAGTAGCCCGACAGGACGAGGACCGTGCCGCACGTCAGCAGTCCGACGCCTCCGTAGGCGCACAACTGCCCCGCCATCGAAGTCCAGTTGGTCCGGGCGGGTTGAGGTTCGGCGATGGCCGTTCGCACCAGTTCATCATGGCGCGAAGCTGTTGTGGGGAGGGCTTCTTCGGGCGAGGCGGCCAATTCCGGACGACGCAGTTTTTTACGGCGCGGCTTGCGTTCGGTGGGCTCGTTCGATTCTTGAGGCACACCCCGCTCCAGCATTCCTTTCGGAGCGGGCATCGCAGGATGAGCGGCATCGACGCGATGTCCGGAGCGGGGCGAGATCGCGGCCGCTTCCGTTCCCGCGGAACGCGCTTCGGGCGGAGTCGGCATCATCTGCGACGAGGCTGCTGGTTCGAGCAGGTTTTGCGTGGACCAGCGCGCCAACAGTTCGCGGGCGTTCCGTTCGGTGTCCAGCAAACGCGGTGGAGAGACGATCCGATCGACAGCACCGGCGGCAATGCCCAATTCGGTCTGGCACCGCGCGCAACAATAGCGCCGGTTGTCCGAGAACAACTCGGCCGCCACGTCGGCACGGCACGTAGGGCACCACATGCGTCGGTTCCGCAGAAGAGAATTTGAATTGGGTCAGATGGGAATGGGGGAACGCCGGACGCCAATGCCGTCTCAGCGCGGCGGGACAGTAGCGGCACCCCAAAATCGTGACAAGAGGGAGTTCCACGAGCGAATAGAGCGGTCGCGGTTCGAGGTTCTGTGAGACACGGACTCGTTCCTTAGGGCTGTGCATTTTTTACGTCCGAGAGTGCCTGTCGTGTCCTCGTGGTCGGACAACTTGAGATTGCGGGGTTGTTCCACAACGAGCCCGACGCGCAAGCGAGAGCAAACCGTTGTCGAAAGTGAAGCCCTCGCTTGCGCGTCGGGCGAGTGAGGAACCCCTCAAGACAAAGGTGTTCGACCACTAGTGGTTCGCCAATTTTAAGTTGTTCGGTTGCGTTGTTTAACCGCGGGGGCAACGCCCCGCACGTCGAGCGACGTTCGAGTCTGTTCCCCATCAACGCGCGGGGCGTTGCCCACGCGGTTAAACGAGGTCAACCCCGCAATCTCATGTTGTCGGACTAGATCGCGCTAGGAAG
>JAYSQC010000319.1:0-3455 GCA_043721755.1 Schlesneria sp. | reverse complement strand
GTTTAACCGCGTGGGCAACGCCCCGCGCGTCGCGGTGACATTGGGCCTGTTCGTCCATCGACGCGCGGGCGTTGCCCACGCGGTTAAACGACGCGGCGTAGCCGCAGCCAAAGTAGCCTTCATCGCTCCGCGTGAAGGAAGCCGATTGAGGATGAGCAATGAAGATGCCATTTCATGTTGAGTTCGCGCACGGCTTCCTTCACGCGGAGCGATGAAGGCTACTTTCAGGCGAGCCAAATACACGCGGCCCGGCAACATTACGAGACCGAGTAGTACGATGAACTGGGACATTCGTTCCAGAGAGGGCAACCTAGGCATGACGAATCTGCATCAAGCGGGACGAACACTGTTGGTCATTGCGTTCAGCATCGCGTTCCGCGACGCAGCGATCGGACGCGCGGAAGAAGCCGATCCGCGTCGGCCCGCAGCGATTGAAGCGCGTGAGGTTCCCGTCGTGCCTCCTGAACTCGTGGCCAAGCTGGCTCAGTACCAGAGCGTGCGTGGGGCCAGTTTTCGCGGGTTCGCTCCCGACGGGACTGGCATCCTGATCGGCACGCGGTTCGGTAACTCGTCGCAGTTGCATCGAGTCTATGAACCGGGAGGGCGACGCGAACAGATCACGTTCTTCGACGAACCGGTCTCCGGTGGCTTCCTGCCCAAGGCGACTGACGGCGCGATCCTGATGCTGATGGACTCGGGCGGCAACGAGAACGATCAGGTCTATCTGCTCGACCGACAGCAGTTCGCGACGACGCGACTGACCGATGGGAAGTCGCGCAACAAGCTCGGGGCCGTGCGACCGGATGGTTCGCAGATTGTCGTGACAAGCAACCAGCGAAATGGCCGCGACGTGGACCTCTATCTCGCTGATCCGCGTCAGCCCGGTTCGATGACGCTGTTGATGCAGGTCGATCAACAAACGTGGAATGCGCACGACTGGTCGCGCGATGGCAAGTCGCTGCTGCTGAATCGGTATGTCTCGGCGAACGAGTCTTACCCGGCGCTGCTCGACGTGGCGAGCGGCCAGCGGACTGAGTTGCCTCGACCGACGAAGGACAAGGCGGCGTTCGGGCCGATGGCGTTTGCAGTCGATGGGAAGTCGATCCTGATCGCCAGCGATGCCGGTGGTGAGTTCAGTCGCCTCGCACGGCTCGACCTCGCATCGCAGCAGTACACGTGGCTGACGGACGACATCCCGTGGGACGTGAGCGACATCGCGGTCGAACAGACTTCGGAACAAGTGGCGTTCGTCGTGAACGAGGACGGCGCGAGTCGCCTTTACCTGCTGTCGCCAGTGGACGGATCGCGCCGCGCCTTGAAGCTGCCGCTCGGCATCGTCTCCGGGTTGGAGTTTTCGCCGGATGGGAAGCGACTCGGTTTCACATTGGCGCGCCCCGACGTACCGCCCGATGCGTACTCGCTCACGGTCGCAGAGGGCGCACTGACGCGCTGGACGTTCAGCGAAGTCGGCGGCCTCAACCCCGAATCGTTCATCGCACCGAGCCGCATCCAGTTCAAGTCGTTCGATGACCGGATGATCCCGGCCTATTACTTCCGCCCGCGCGTCGCTTCATCGTCGAAGAAAGTCCCCGTCTTCATCAGCATCCACGGCGGGCCGGAGTCGCAGTACCAGCCGTTCTTCTCGCCGATCATTCAGTACCACTTGAACGAGTTGGGGATCGCGGTGATCTGCCCGAACGTGCGCGGATCGAGCGGCTACGGCAAGACGTATCTCGCACTCGACAACGCCGAGAAACGCGAAGACAGCGTAAAGGACATCGGCGCGTTGCTCGATTGGATCGCCCAGCAACCGGAGTTGGACTCGTCGCGCGTCGTCGTCTCGGGCGGATCGTATGGGGGCTACATGGTGCTGGCGTCGCTGACTCACTTCGGCGACCGGATCAAGGCGGGGATCGACATCGTCGGCATCGCCAACTTCGTGACGTTCCTCGAACGCACCGCTCCGTACCGCGTCGATCTCCGTCGGGCCGAGTACGGTGACGAACGCGATCCCACCATGAAGTCGGTCTTCGATCGCATCAGCCCGCTGAACAACGCCGACAAGATTCGGTCCGCCCTGATGGTCGTTCACGGTCGCAACGACCCGCGCGTCCCATTCTTCGAGGCCGAACAGATCGCGGCGAAAGTTCGAGCCAGCGGCAAGCCGGTCTGGACGCTGTTCGCCAACAACGAAGGCCACGGCTTCGCCAAAAAGGACAACAGCGACTATCAACGCGCTGTTGAGATTCTGTTCCTCAAGCAGCATCTCGGGATCGAGTGAAATCCCGGCGTGCGTCAGTGCGAAGTCATCCCCCTCGCACCGGCTTCTCGAACACGATCAGAGCCGACTGAGAAGACGGGCTATACCTCACGCGGCACAAAGTGAGACGTTTCCGAGCGGGGCGGCGTCAGCCCCCCGGTGCTTTGAAAACGGGCTGACGCCCAAGAACCGGGGGGCTGACGCCGCCCCGCTCAGAGGTTCCATCAATGACTGCGCGAGGTCTAACACAATTTCTGGCGAGGCATCGCCTCTAACACGCTACTCAGGCTCACCTGATTATCAGCAGGACACGGCAGAGCAACTCGCCATGCGGCACATCTTGCCCGAGGTCGCTTCACGCCTGCGGTTCCTCGTTGAAGTGGGACTGGACTATTTGACGCTGGACCGCGCGGGGGATTCACTTTCGGCGGGAGAGTTCCAGCGGGTACGACTGGCCGCCAGTTTGGGAAGCCAATTGACGGAAGCGTGCTACGTCGTTGATGAGCCGACGGCCGGGCTGCATCCGCGTGACACGAATCGCCTGCTGAAGACGCTGTTGGATTTGCGAGATCAAGGAAACACGGTCGTCATCGTCGAGCATGACCTGGATGTCATCCGGCAAGCAGATCACGTGATCGACATCGGTCCGGGAGCCGGTTCGCACGGCGGACAACTCCTCGCGGCGGGATCGCCCGACACGATCGCTCTGGATGAAAATTCCATCACCGGCCACGCGCTGCGCCGCCGCAGACTGGGTGGCTCCTCCGTCCAATTACCGCCTAACGAAACCATTCCCTTCGAGCCGACATCGTGGCTAACGCTGTTCGGTGCGACGATGCACAACCTGCAAGACGTGACTCTGCGCGTGCCGCTCGGGGGACTGGTCTGCGTTTCGGGAGTGAGCGGTTCGGGCAAGACCTCACTCATCATGCAGACGCTGGTTCCGGCAATCCGTCGCGCGTTGGGTGGTGCCGCGCCCGAATGCGGTTCGTTTCGTGAGTTGCTCGGCGTGGAAGCGATCACGCGCGTGGTGCGAGTGGATCAGCGGCCCCTTGGTCGGTCGGGGCGTTCGACCCCCGCGACGTATTCCGGCCTGTGGGACGAGGTACGGCAAGTCTTCGCGAAAACGAAGGAGTCTCGCTTGCGAGGTTTCACTGCGAGACGCTTCAGCCCGCAGAGTCTCGACGGACGCTGC
>JAYSQC010000318.1:0-6185 GCA_043721755.1 Schlesneria sp. | reverse complement strand
GCTGTGGCCTATATCCTGTCGAAAAACATCGTGCAGGGCGACGCCCTGACGCTCTGCACGTCAGCAGGATTGCCGATCGTCTTCCCCGAGTGGTCGCCGCTGAACGGGTCGATGCTGAAGCGCCGCGATTTCAAGTTTGACCACTTACTTCAACACGCGCATTACACCAGCAAGACCCACAAGACGCTTTTCAGCGATCTGGGAGAGGATGTCTTTTCACCCATTCCTGTCGCCGAATATCCCCCGTGCCACTTTCTAAAAGTGCCCGACGCGGAGGCTCCGCATGAACGGTCATAACCCTGACATCCTCACCTGCCTGGCGAACCTGTCCGCCGACGAGGTCTTCACCCCGCCGAAGCTGGCGTCGGCGATGCTCGACATCCTGCCGCAGGATCTGTTCCGCCGTCCCGACACGACGTTCCTCGACCCCGTCTGCAAGTCCGGCGTCTTCCTGCGCGAGATCGCCCGACGACTCAACGACGGGTTGAAAGACCAAATGCCTGATCAGCAGGCGCGCATCAACCACATCCTCACCAAGCAAGTCTTCGGGCTGGCAACCAGCGAGCTGACCGCCTTGCTGAGCCGACGGAGCGTCTATTGCTCGAAGAAGGCGGACGGCAAATACAGCATCGCCACCGCGTTCACCAAGCCGGACGGTAACATCCGCCTGCCCAAGACCGCGCATACTTGGAACGCCAGCGGCAAGTGCGCATCGTGCGGCGCGAACCAGGGCGAGTACGACCGCGACGAAACCCTCGAAGCCTACGCCTACCCATTCATCCACGGCATCGACCCGACGGAGGTATTTAACGTGAAGTTTGATGTCATCATTGGGAACCCGCCGTATCAGTTGAGTGATGGCGGCTTCGGACGCAGCGCCTCGCCCATCTACCATCAGTTTGTCAGGCAGGCGAAAAAGCTGGAGCCTCGCTACTTGACGATGATCATTCCTTCAAGGTGGTTCGGCGGCGGGAAGGGATTGGATGATTTCCGACAAGAAATGCTGGCTGATAGTCGCATCCGCAAGATCATCGATTTCGAGAATGCCGCAGATGTCTTTCCGGGCGTGAGCGTCGCTGGCGGCGTCTGCTATTACCTTTGGGACCGGGATTACAACGGTCTTTGCGAGATGGTGAACGTGCAGGGCGGCATTGAGACATCGACGACGAGACAGCTCAACGAGTTCGACACGTTTGTCCGCGAAAGCCGAGCCATTCCGATCATTCGGAAGTTGTTGGCGAAGGACGAACGAAGGATGCGACACCAAGTGTCGTCCTACAAGCCGTTCGGTCTGCGTACTTATGTGCAACCGCAAGAGAGCGGCGACCTCATCTTGTACTGGCAAAAAGGCGAAGGCCCATACAAGCGAAAGGACATTACTGCCGGGATTGAGATGATCGACCGGTGGAAAGTCATTTCGTCGAGGTCCGGTCACGAGCACGCGGGCAATCCGGGAAATGACGGCACGCGAAGAGTTCTCGCCCGAACCGACGTATTGCCGCCGGGGACGATTTGCACTGAGACGTATCTTGTGATCGGCCACTACGAGACGGAGACAGAAGCACGAAACCTGCATCTCTACATGAAGACGCGTTTCTTCCGATTCCTGATGTCGCTGTTCATGTACTCACACGGAATAACGAAAGACACGTTCGCTTACATTCCAATCCTCGACATGAAGCGTAGTTGGACCGACGCCGAGCTTGCGACGCGATATGGTCTAACGACCGAAGAGATCGCATTCATCGAATCGAAAATTCGGGCGTGGGAGTAGCAATGGCAATTGACGATTTCTTCCCCCCGCGCCCTCTCGCGACGCCAACGATCTACGCCTTCGCCAGCACGCACCCGGATCATGCGGGGTTGCTGAAGGTCGGCTACACCGAGCGGGCCGCAGCGGACCGGATCGCCGAGCAGTTTCCTTCGGGCGTGAATCCGTATCGGATCGAGGTGATCGAGCCGGCGATGCGCTCGGATGGGTCGGGCTTTACCGATCACGACATCCACCGGCATCTGCGGGCGCGCGGCATCAAGAACACCTCGCACGAGTGGTTCCAATGCACGGTGGCGCAGGTGCGGGCCGCCGTGCTCGCCATCCGCGAACGCACTGCCAACGTCGAAGACCGCACGCTGAGCTTCGGACTTCGACCCGAGCAGCGCGAAGCGGTGGAGATGACGGCGGACTACTTCCGCAACGCGAAGACCGAGCAGCCGGGGCACACGCCGCACTTTCTGTGGAACGCGAAGATGCGTTTCGGCAAGACCTTCGCCGCGTATCAACTGGCCAAGACGATGGGCTGGAAGAAAGTCTTGGTGCTGACGTTCAAGCCGGCGGTGGTTCACGCGTGGTCGGAAGATTTGACCCGCCACATCGACTTTGAAGGCTGGCAGTTCGTCGCGCCCGGAGGCGATTTGACGTGGTCAGATGTGGACGCCGATCGTCCCATCGTCTGCTTCGGGAGCTTTCAGGACTACCTCGGACGGACTAAGTCCGGCGCGATCAAGCCGAAGAACGAATGGGTTCACGACACCGAATGGGACTGCGTGATCCTGGACGAGTACCACTACGGCGCGTGGCGAGAGAACGCCAAGGGGTTGTTCGGCGCGGATGAGGAGGACGCCGGTGAAGTGGCAGGCGAGGTGACGAAGGAAGAGCAGGCGTTTGACGAATCCATCCTGCCGATCACGACGGGGCATTACCTGTATCTCTCGGGCACACCGTTCCGGGCGTTGGCATCTGGCGAATTTATCGAAGAGCAGATTTTCAACTGGACCTACAGCGACGAGCAGCGGGCCAAGCGCGACTGGAAAGGACCGGGGCCGAACCCTTACGCGGCACTGCCGCGATTGGTCTTGATGACCTACACATTGCCGGACGACATCCGGCAGGTGGCGGAGGAAGGCGAGTTCAACGAGTTCGATCTGAACGAGTTCTTTCTGGCCGAGGGCGAGGGGGCGGACGCGAAGTTCGAGCACGAGAACGAGGTTCAGAAGTGGCTGGACCTGATCCGCGGCGCGTATCGCGGGACGACGGTAGACGATTTGAAGCTGGGGAAAGACCGTCCGCCGTTACCGTTCAGCGATGCCCGGCTATTGGGCGTGTTGCAGCACTCGTTCTGGTTCCTGCCGAGCGTGGCGTCGTGCTACGCGATGGCGAAGTTGCTGAAGGCGAAGAACAACACATTCTACCACGATTACAACGTGGTGATCGCGGCGGGATCACGCGCAGGCATCGGCGCGGCCGCGCTTCCGCCGGTGTTGGCGGCGATGGACGAGCCGCTCTCGAGCAAGAGCATCACCCTGTCGTGCGGGAAGCTGACAACGGGCGTGACCGTTCGGCCGTGGGCGGGGATGCTGATGCTGCGCAAGTGCAGCAGCCCGGAGACGTACTTTCAATCGGCGTTCCGCGTGCAGTCGCCTTGGACGGTGGTGGACGAAAATGGCGCGGAGATCGTCGTCAAGCCGGAGTGTTACGTCTTCGACTTCGCGCCCAACCGCGCGCTGCGGCAGATCGCCGACTACGGATCGCGGCTGGCGACAGACGACACGACGGTCGAGCAGCGTGTCGCGGAGTTGGTGGGCTTTCTGCCAGTGCTGGCGTATGACGGCAGCAGCATGCGCCAACTCGACGCGGCGGCGATTCTGGACATCGCCACCGCAGGCACAAGCGCGACGCTGCTGGCCAAGCGTTGGGAAAGCGTGCTGCTGGTGAACGTGGACGACTCGACGCTCAACCGGTTGATGAACGACCCAGCAGCGATGGCAGCGCTCGAAGCGATCGAAGGCTTTCGCAACCTCAACGCCGATCTGGAGACGATCATCAACCGATCCGAGCAGATCAAGGACGCGAAACGCAAGGCGGGCGAGGGTGAAGAGCCGAGCGCCAAGGAGAAGAAGGAACTGACCGAGGCCGAGAAGGAGCGTAAGAGCCTGCGCAAGCAGGTGCAGGAGAAGCTGATCAAGTTCGCGGCGCGCATCCCGGTGTTCATGTATCTGACCGACTTCCGCGAGCAGCGGTTGAAGGACGTCATCACCAAGCTGGAGCCGAAGCTGTTCAAGCGCGTCACGGGGCTGACGACAGCGGACTTCGAGCGGCTGGTGAGCCTGGGCGTGTTCAACAGCGCGCTGATGAACGATGCGGTGTGGAAGTTCCGCCGGTATGAGGATTCGAGCCTGCGGTACATGGGCGTGAGCCGACACAAGCGGACGGAACTGGGGCTGTTCGATACGGCGCTGACCGAAGAGGATTTCAAGGCGACGTTTGAGGGATTGGTGGAGGAATGATGCGTGTTGGCTGTTTGTGTTCGCGTTGCTGGCGTCCGTGGTCGCGGTTATCTTGAGTGCTGTCCGATGGCGTGCGATGGTTTTGAGTTCTTGTGCTGTGAGACACCCGATGAAACTGAACCGCATCACCAGCAATCCCGCCCGCATGACCGGCCAGCCTTGTGTGCGCGACCTCCGTCTCACGGTGCGTCGCGTGGTGGAGTTGGTGGCCCTCTATCCCGACCGCGTGGAACTGTTGCGTGAGTTTCCCGAGTTGGAGGAGGAAGACCTCCGACAGGCACTGGCTTACGCGGCCGCCTCGTTAGATGACCGCGTCGTCGAACTCGCGGGGAATCATGAAACTGCTGCTTGATCAGGGACTGCCTCGCAGCGCGGCCGCGCTGTTGACCGCAGCCGGGATCGACACCGTGCATGTCGGTGACTTGGGCCTTTCCACCGCCGAAGACGCCGCCATCCTGCAAGCGGGCCTTGAGGCGGATCGCACCGTGGTTACACTCGACGCGGACTTTCATGCCCTACTCGCGATGTCCGGTGCGATCGCGCCGTCCGTCATCCGCATTCGGATCGAGGGACTGCGCGGCGAGGCGCTCACTGAGCTGCTGCTCGCGGTCATCGCTCAATGCACCTCCGACATCAAGCAGGGCGCGGCGGTGACAGTCCAATCAGGTCGCATCCGCATTCGACACCTGCCGTTACTGGATGGATGACAACTCCCCCGTTGTGCGCGGGTCTCATGACTCCGCGCGGGGCTGGGCGGCCTGGCTCGGGCCGCCTTTGAAGTGGCACGTCCAACGTGGCTGGCGGATCAAGTCGGGCCACCCCGCGCGAAGTCCGCCAGAAGAAGCGACACCTGCCGTTGCGACAGCTTTTCGCTCGCCTGCCGAATCGACTCGTCCGACTCCAGCCGTGTTTGATGATGAGTCCGCTCGCGGTCAGCATGTACTTGGAATCGCCCGAGTTTCCATTCGATGTCGTCCTCTTTGACGAGGCTTCGCAGGTGCTCCCGTGGGATGCCATCGGGGCGGTTGATCGCGGACGCCAACTGGTGGTTGCCGGAGACCAGAAGCAGTTGCCGTCCTCCACGTTCTTCGACCGCATGGTCAACGACGACGACGATTCTGAAGACGCCGACGACCTCGTGTGCAGTCATCAATCGGTGGTCGGCTTCCGGTCCCCTCGCCCCCGCCCTGTCTTCAGAAACGAACACTGGGGGGAGAGGGTGAGGGTGAGGGGGCCAAGCGGTCGAGAGACATTGAATTTGGTGAACGCAACAGAAGGGAATCGGTCGCCGTGACTCCAGCGGGTCCGGCCCCGAGGAGAAGCCCCCCTCACCCTCACCCTCTCCCCCCCGAAGACGGGCGGGAGAGGGGACCAGAACGGCGAGAAAGCGGCTGCGGTGGCATGACCGCAGTCGGCGCGAACCGCTCATCGCGTTCTCGAACCGGCATTTCTATGACGACGATCTCGTGACGTTTCCCAGCCCCGATGATCTCGACGGTTCGACGGCGGTTCGGTTCGTGCCTGTCCCCGAGGGTCGCTGGCGGTCCAAAGCGGGATTCAATCCCCTTCACGGCGCGTCCCGTCGGCGGAGCGACGGGACTACAGTACGAAACGGACTGCGGAACTCGTACTCGAACACATCCCGCGGCACGAGAGCCGTTCGCTGGGAGTCATCACCTTCAATCTGCGCCAACAGCTCGCCGTGCTGGACGAACTGATGGAACTGCGAAAGAACCGTCCCGACCTTGAGCCGTTCTTCCGCGAGGATCGTGGTGGGCGTTTCCGACAGAAGTGGTGAGCGGGGTGGCGTCAGCCCAATCTCGTTCGGCGCGAATGGTGCCGGTCGAGGGTTGGGGGCGTCAAGCGGGTGGGCTGGAGCGGTGGGGTGTCCGGGCGGTCGG
>JAYSQC010000317.1:0-11516 GCA_043721755.1 Schlesneria sp. | reverse complement strand
GGCGTAAGCCCCCCGGTTCTTGGGCGTAAGCCCTCCTTGGAAGAACCGGGGGGCTTACGCCGCCCCGCTCGGAAACCTCACACTTTGTGCCGCGAGAAGTATAAGCCGGACTTCAGACTTCGCAGCCCTGCTCAGTAGACCTCAACAATCGCGGCGCTGGCTTGGCCGGCGCGCGTCACGTTGATGTTGAGGACGATGCGGTTGTCCGTCTCGCGAGGCTGTCCCTTCACGATGTTCAGCGGACAGGCGGGATCGGGCGTGTCGTAGTTCAGTGTGTGCGGGATCAATCCGCGACTTAAACCGACCACCGATGCCGCCAATTCGAGAGTCCCGCAACCCGCTCCCGAGTTCCCCATGAAACTCTTTGGGGCAGTGACGGGAACACGGCGACCGAGGTCGCTGCCGAACACGTCGAGGATGGCCGCAGCCTCCTCAATGTCTGTTTCCTTCGTTCCCAATCCGTGCGCGTTCACATGACCGATCTTGTCGGGTGAGAGACCGGCATCACGCAACGCGGATCGCATCGCGTTGGCCAAAGCCACTCGAATCCCCGCCACGCCCGTCGGGCTGAAAACGCACGACGAACCCGTGCCAAGCAGACGCGCCCAAATCTTGGCCCCCCGGCGTTCCGCGTGGTCGCGATCTTCAATGATGAATGAGCAGGCACCTTCACCGACAACACGCCCCGATCGGTCTTGATCGAACGGACGGCAACGCGCTCCAGGAGCATCAGGCGTTCGAGCAATGTCGTCCCACAGCGCGAGATGCAGTGTCTTGATCGGATGCAACGTGGTCCCGGTTGCTCCGGTGATCATCACGTCGGCGTGACCACGCAACACGATTCGCATCGCCTCACCCAACACCGCGTTTCCAGAGGCTTCATCCAACGTGAGGGAATTGCTCGGGCCGCGGGCATCGGACGAAATGCTGATGTGACAGGCGGGCATGTTGGGAAGATAGCGTAGCAGCCAGAGAGGCTCCATTTTGGGAATCCCCTCTTGGCCCCAACGCTCAAACTGGAACTTCGTAGTCCCCTCTTCGCAACACGCGTCACAGCCCGGCGCGAGGATGTTGGGATCACTCAACATCAGATTCGCACCGAACTCGACCCCTAAACGCTCATGATCGATGGAGTCGAGCGATACGCCCGAATGCTGTAACGCCAAGCCGGCAGATGCGACGCCGAGCTGAATCTCACGGCACATCGCCTTGATATTCTTGCGTTGGTCCTTGAGATAGATTTTTCGAGCCGATTCATCCGTGAAGCCGACCACTTCTCCACCGACACCATCGGGAGCACCAAAGCCGGGGTAAAGGCCACATCGAGTCACACCCGATCGCCCTTCGGACAAGTTCTTCCAAAACTCGTCGATCCCGATTCCGACCGGGCTAAGCACGCCGATACCGGTGATCACGACTTGCCGAGATGTTTGTTCAGAGTCGCTCATTTTCACTCAAACTGTGGTGAACACCGGTTCGCACAGCGTCTCCACAAGAGTGACGCCAAGCCTACATCAAACACTGAAACACCCATCGCCAGACTCGAACGATCATCTGTGGCTGTTCGTCATTGCGAAGCAATCCCGTCCAGCCCAACAATCACACCCAAACCCTTGATGCGATGAAAATACCTCAGATTTCTAACAACCAACTCCAGCCAGCCATCGTTGACGGCAACCCTCGCTTCGCCGCACCCAAACACCGTCACGCGATTTTGCCAACAACCAGACACGCGTTGTGACCACCAAACCCGAAGCTGTTCGATAGGACATGGTTCAGCGCAGTAACCTGCCGAGCTTGATTTGGAACGAAATCCAAGTCGCACTCAGGGTCTTGATTCTCCAAATTGATTGTGGGCGGAATCAACCTGTGATTCATCGCCAGAATCGAGATCACGAACTCAACCCCCCCCGAGGCTCCCAGCAAATGGCCCAGTTGACTCTTGGTACTCGACACACACAGACCGTTCTTGGCGTGAGACTCAAACACTCGTTTGATGGCGTTGGTCTCAGCCTTGTCACCAAGCGGCGTACTCGTACCGTGCGCGTTCACGTAACCAACTTGATCGAAGTTTAAGCCCGCATCTTTCAGCGAGGACATCATCGCACGAGCCGCTCCAGCCCCTTCGGGGTCGGGCGCTGTCATGTGAGACCCATCTGAAGAAACTCCGTAACCGAGCATCTCTGCGAAGATCGGGGCACCACGACGCTTAGCGTGCTCGTACTCTTCCAAGACAACAATGCCCGCTCCCTCGGAAAGCACGAAGCCATCGCGATCACGATCAAACGGCCGACTGGCCGCTTCGGGAGCATCCATTCGCGTGGAGAGCGCCCCCATCCTCGCGAATCCGGACAGACCCATCGGCGTAATCGCCGCTTCGCTTCCGCCTGCGATCATGACATCCGCGACATCGTGTTGAATCACTCGAAACGCATCGCCAATCGCATTACTGGCGGACGCACAGGCGGTTGCCACGGCGCTGCTCGGGCCTTTGAGTCCCCAGAACACCGAGATGTTACCGCTCGCCGCGTTGACCATGAGCTTGGGGATCATCAACGGAGAGACGCGCGACGGGCCGCGATCAAAGAGCTTGGAATGCTGCTCTTCGATCTCATTCAGACCGCCGATTCCACTACCAACGATTACGCCGCAACGGTACGGATCCGACTCTTTGGAGAAGTCGATGCCGCTTTGCCTGACGGCTTTCCGCGCGGACGCGAGCGCGAACTGACTAAAACGGTCCAGACGACGAGCTTCCTTTCCCTCAAAGTGGTCTTCTGGCTTGAAGTCTTTGACCTCACCGCCGAAGTTCACCTTGAAGTCGGAGCAGTCGAACCGCTCCAGTCGGCTCACCCCACTTTTACCGGCGCACAACCGCTCCCAAAACTCAGGAAGATCACTCCCGAGAGCGGTGACCACCGACATCCCTGTCACGACGACACGTCTGGCCATCCGTCACTGCTTTTCCATAATGTATTTGACCGCATCACCCACCGACTGAATCTTATCTTGGTCGGATTCGGGGATTTGAACTCCAAACTCGTCCTCGAACTCCATCACGAGTTCAACTAGGTCGAGCGAGTCCGCCTTAAGATCTGCGATGAACGCACTCTCGGGCTTAATATCCTCTTTGGGGATATTGAGCTGCTCACTGACGATACTGATGACTTTCTCTTTGACCTCTTCGACCGACGCCACGCTTCACTCCTTCGGAGCAGGTAGTATTCAACTGTTTAAAACGACTCAGTTCAAAACGACTCAATGGACATGCCAAACAGGCGACTCCACGGGGCAAATCGCTCAGCCAGACACCGACTCTAGCCTGAGGCGGCGGGGAGGTATACCGCGTTTCCGTGAGCATGTAAACCACAGGAAACTTCTCGATTGACCGAGTCTGTGATGACACTTCCAACCGATGAAATTTGCCGCCATGACCACTCGCTTCGGCGAGGACATCACCCCTCTGTCAGTTCACGCAGATTCAAAAACAGACCATCAAAGAGGGAGGAATGAGACAGTACAGATCGCTTAGGCGACCGGCAGGAAATGGTTTACCCGTAGGATGGACGCCTCGTCCGTCCGAGCTTGCCCCGGAGGGCCGGACGGACGAGGCGTCCATCCTACGTTGCGGTATGACAACACTTGCCGCTCGCCTTACGGCGTGTCGTTGATGGACTCGCAGTTGGCTTTTCTGTCGATCCGCTTGAGTAACCCCTTCAACACTTTGCCGGGGCCGATCTCGAAGAACAAATCGACATTCTCAGCCAGCAGCCACCGAACGGAGTCTTCCCAAAGGACGGGCTGAGTCACCTGTCGCACCAAAACTCCGCGAATGTCTTCGGGATCCGAATGCGGTTTCGCATCCACGTTCGAGACGACCGGAATGCGCGGCGATTGAATCGCGACGTTGCTCAGAGCCTCGGACAGTTTCGCACAGGCCGACTCCATGAGTGGCGTGTGAAATGCCCCTGCCACCGTCAGCGGGATTGGCTTTCCATTCGCCTGCTCGATGAGTGTCGCGGCACGTTCACATGCGGCCTTGTCCCCCGAAAGCACCGTGTTGCCCGGACAGAGATAGTTCGCAATCCACATCTGGCTTCCGACCGAAGCTTCCGCACAGACCTTGGCGACTTGCTCACGATCGAGCAGCAACGCGCTAATCATCCCCGACGGGAACGCATCCGCTGCCGCCTGCATCGCTTCCCCGCGCGCCTTCACGACCCGCAAGCCCTCTTCAAACGTCATCGCTCCAGCGAACGTCAGCGCGGTGTACTCGCCCAAACTGAGTCCCGCAGCGAACGCGCAGGTCTCCACAACCTCTGGCCGCTCCGCTTTCAACACTTCCAGCGCGGCGAGACTGCTTACGAACAAAGCTGGCTGGCTGACCACGGTCGTGTTGAGTCGCTCAGCCGGCCCCGTAAAGCAAAGTGCGGCGAGGTCATACCCGAGGATGTCGTTGGCCTGCTCGTAAAGTCTCTTCGCCGCCGGACACTTTTCCGAAAGAACCGCACCCATCCCGACGTGCTGCGCTCCCTGCCCCGGAAATAGAAATGCAATGCGACTCATTGAAGACTCTCCCAAATTTCACGCCGTGGTCGATACGTGACGAAAGCAGAGCGACGCACAGACCACCGCAATGGCCTCCGTCAATTGATCGACTCACGCCAATGAAGTGGACGGCTCGCGCGAAAGTTCCTCGACGATCTGCTCATTGAGGCGGCGAGCCTTGAGCGTCGTGGCCAACCGGAGAGCATTTTGAATCGACCGGCTGGTACTCGACCCGTGACAGATGATCGAGATGCCATCGACGCCCAATAGCGGAGCGCCGCCCGCTTCGTGGTACTCGAACCGCTTGGCCAAGTTGTGAAAGGCCTGCATCGCCAGAGCCTTCTCGGCGTTCAAAGCCCCGAGAACCTCGGCCGCGACCGTCTTCAACATCATCTCGGCCAGACCTTCGGCCGCTTTGAGCAACACGTTGCCAACGAAGCCTTCGCAGATCACGACATCCGCAGCCCCTGTGTACAGGTCGCGCCCCTCAACATTTCCAAGGAACCGGTCGTTGAAGACACTTTGCGTGAAGAGCGCGTGCGACTCGCGAACGACATCCGTCCCCTTACCGTCTTCGCTGCCGATGTTCATCAGGCCGACCGAAGGGCGTTCGACGCCGAACATCTCACGCGAGTAAATCGACCCCATCACACCGTATTGAACGAGGTGCTCCGGACGAGCACCCGGATTGGCCCCGACATCCATCAGGACAGTTTTGCCCTTGGTGGTGGGAAGCGCCACTGCAATTCCCGGGCGCTTAACCCCCTTCAAGAAGAGGCGAGTCCGCAGCCCTGCCGCGACAACGGCCCCCGTGTGACCAGCACTGACGACAGCATCGACTTGCTGAGTGGCCATGAGCTGCCAGCAAACCGTGATGGAACATTTCGGCTTCGAGCGTAGCGCCTCGATTGGCTTTTCGCCCATCTCGACCCAGCCCTCGGCGGGATGCAGGTGTAGGCGACCGCCCAAATATCCGGATTTGGCAATCAACGGTTCGAGCGCGGGCGGATCGCCAACGAGCGTCACTTGCAGATCAGGATTGTCTTTGAGGGCGGCAATCGCTCCATCGATATTGGGGGACGCACCGAAGTCACCCCCCATCGCGTCCAAGGCAATCCGCATGGAGGTCTATTCCTCGACTTCGAGCAACTGACGTCCCATGTAATAGCCGCAGGTGGGACAAATCACATGTGTCTGGATGCGAGTCTGACACTGCTGGCAGTGATGCAACTGCGGGACTTTAATGGCATCGTGGCTTCGTCGGCGGCGCGACCGGCCCTTCGATTGTCTTCGCTTCGGTACGGCCATGTTGCGGTCGCTTCCAACTCTAAATTGCAGGGACGAAATTCAATCCGGAACAACCCTTCGCACCCCATGGGCGGCGAGGCTCCCCGTGACAAGGGGCGGGATGGTACGAGAACTCGAAAAGAAGTGTCAAGGAAGCGGCCCGGCAATCGCCACATTTCCTTCCTCAAATGCAGGTTCCACGCGATTTCTCGGCCACGATGGATCGAGCGGCCCCTCTCCTCACCCTTCGACAGTCAGTGTCGATGCGCAATCACGACCGCGTTCCTACTCAAGTTCACACTTCCGGCGTCGCATTCCGCCATCAGAACAACTCGTGAATCACCGCCCCCGGCTCAAGCGCGGCGACTGGGCGACCGCTGTGATTCAAGAAACTCACATTCGGATCAACGCCCAGCACTTGGAACATCGTGTGGTGAATGTCTGCCGGAGTTATCGGGCGGTCCTGAGGAACTTCGCCCAATCGGTTGGTCGATCCCACGATGCGGCCGCCCTTCACTCCGCCTCCTCCCAGCAAACAGAACATCGCGTTGCCCCAATGATCGCGTCCGGGAGTCCCCATGCTCATCGGAGCGCCGCCATTGCCGCCGTCGTTCATGCGAGGCGTGCGGCTGAACTCACCGCACAGCATCACCAATGTCTGGTCGAGTAACCCGCGTTGCGACAGATCTTCGAGTAGAGCCGACACGAGCGAATCGACCATCGGGAGATAGTTCTCCATCCCCTTCTTCAAATCCCAGTGATGATCCCAGCCGCCGAGATGGACCGTGACGAACGTAGTCCCGGCTTCGACGAGTCGCCGCGCCAAGAGAGTGCTTTGGCCCCAACTGTGCCTGCCGTACCGATCACGCAGACGTGGGTCTTCCTGCCCGAGATCAAAGGCTCGACGCGCGGCGGAGCCGGTCACCAACTCCAAGGCCTGTCGATCGAACCGGTCCATCGCGTTGAGCAACCCCGACGCATCGGCATCGCGCCGCAACTTGTCGAAACCCTTCGTCAGTGACGCCCGATCGTCGAGCCGTTGCACCGTCATCCCACCGGGCATTTGAATGTTCTGCACGCTGAAGTTCGACGCATTCGGATCGCCGTCCGTCTCGAACGGGTTGTACGCCGCACCAACATAGTTCGCCCCAAAGTATCCCGGTCGCAGCCCGATACTCGACGCATACGGCACCGCGACATAGGGCAGCATCCCCGATTGCCTCGCACCGGTCGCCTTCGTCGCCACCGAACCGACAAACGGCGACTTGCCCGCCGTATCCGCACCGCTCGCTCCACCGCGACCGGTCAGCATCAGGTGCCCGCCCGCAAAGTGATCGCCGTTGTTGTGATAGAGCGAACGGACGAGCGAGAACTTGTCCGCACACTTGGCTTGAAGTGGGAACAGCTCACCAATCTCGAAGCCATCGACGTTCGTCTTGATCGGATTCCAGAGGCCTCGGTACTCGGCCGGAGCCTGCGGCTTCAGATCGTACAGATCGAGGTGACTCGGCCCGCCATCGAGCCAAATCAAGATGACGGACGTGTTCTTCGCCGAAGCCCCCTGCTCGACCGATGCCTCTTTCGCCCGCAAAATCTGTGGCAATCCGGCCATCCCCATCCCGGCCAATCCCACTTGGAAAAAGCTCCGGCGAGACATCCCATCGCAATAACGACCGGTCGAACCGAGATCGAGTCGGAACATGGAAAACCCTTTCAGTAGCAGAGACAATGGCTCACACGGCAGGAGTCATCACAACCGAGACGGCCGCAACAACCGCACAAAATCAGGCGGGCAAAAAAGCGGGAGGCCGTTCGTATCGGCCGGTCCCGATTCTATTCGGCTCCCCAGACTGGCGTCAAACAGGCTTTCTCAACTCAGCCTCCGACTCTGACGACCATCGGCCCGTGGGACAGGTTTGTTATCTGCCCGTGCCTCGTACTACTCACGTTTCGTTGCTTCGTAGGGCGCGATGATTTCCGCACCGTCAACAAGTGACACCCGCTGCCGTAGAAGCTTGTCACCATCCTACGTCATCCACGAAGTGCCATCAGAAGACCTCAACAAGAAAATGCTCGACAAGAAGATGAAAGCCAGGTCCAGATGCTTCCTCTCCGATCTTCTTGTCCTCCCTCTTCTTGTTCCTTTCGGTTGCGGCTGAGCCGCGCTGGGAAAGTATAGGACGGACAGGTTACAAACCTGCCCCACAACCGCCTGTCGGCCGAGACCCTTCTCGCTCAAGACACATCTCAACACCAAAGGTCACAAACAATGGGGCTGTTCGCCGGAACGCAATGGGATCGACC
Source organism: Schlesneria sp. (assembly GCA_043721755.1). Taxonomy (GTDB): domain Bacteria; phylum Planctomycetota; class Planctomycetia; order Planctomycetales; family Planctomycetaceae; genus Schlesneria. Next base: position 3,377 of record JAYSQC010000317.1, on the reverse strand, counting down.
GCCGGTTTGTGAGCGGTGCGAGAAGGTGGAGAGCGAGTGTTCGTGTCCACCGGTCGCTGCGCCGAGCAAGCTCGTCGCGCCGGAGAAACAGACGGCGAAGTTGGTCGTCGAGAAACGCAAGAAGGGCAAAGTCGTAACCGTCGTGCGAGGATTGGCTGCCGACGCGAACGATCTCACGACCTTGTTGGCCAAGCTGAAGAACGCGTGCGGAGCGGGAGGAACCCTCGACGACGAGTCACTCGAAATTCAAGGCGATCACCTCGAACGACTACGCACGCTATTGACCACTCTCGGCTACAAGGTGCGCAGCTGAACACCAACCCGAAGCGTGAGCGAGGACGAGCATTCCGAGACCTTTCCCTCAGACCCAAGTCGCGTGAAGCGGCCGACCTCGCTCACGCTGCGGGTTCGTGTTGGTCAAATGACCGAAGTGTCCGTGGAGCAGCTTCGACAAGCATCGTCTTCGGTTTGAACTCGTCGAACAGCATCTTCATCCCCGCGATGACCAGCACCACGCCGAGTAATCGCCGCATCGCAGGCACGGCGAGGCGGCGCGTCCCCAATTGCGTACCAATCAGTCCTCCTAACCCGGCAGCCGCCAACCACAGCCAGATCGACGACGGCAGCAACGGAACGGCTTTCGCCTGCGCCGCCAAGCCCGAAATCGAATTGACCAGGATGAATGCCACCGAGACTCCCGCCGCATCGCGGGTCTTGGCCCAGCGCATAAACAGCAGTACGGGAGTCAGCAGTACGCCTCCTCCCGTCCCGGTCAGTCCGGCCACCAAACCGACCAGCCCACCGACAGGTAGCGACCACCAAAACGAAGGCGGCACGCACTCCTCCGACTTGTCCGTCACCGGTTGAACAAACAGTCTCGTGGCCGCGATGAGCAACATCGCGCCGATCAACTGTTTAAAGAGCGATGCCGGAAGCGTCAGTACTCCGCCCAGAAACGCACACGGGATCGAAGCGACCGCAAACGGCCAGAGGACTCGCCACGGCAAACACCCCGCCCGCGCGAACCGCACCGTCCCGATGCTGGCCACCAACACATTCAGCACCAGCGCGGCGGGCTTCATCACGGCGGGTTCCAGACTCATCAACCCCATCGCCGCCAAGTAACCCGTCGCCCCCGCATGACCAACGGACGAATACAACACTGCGAACAGAAAGATCAGCACCGTGAGTACCGCGTCGTTGGTCATGGTCATTCACTCAGAACGAGGGAGCATTTCAAAACTAGCCCGACGCGCAAGCGAGGGCCTCACCGTCATCGAATGTTCAGCCCTCGCTTGCGCGTCGGGCTAGTTTGTCGAGGCGAGAAGTTCGCGCACACCAACCCGCAGCGTAAGCTAGGATTCAAGAACCGCAGCGTAAGCCAGGAATCGCAGTTCGTCATCCTCGCTCACGCTGCGGGTTGGTATGGCGTGGCCAATCTCACATCAACGCCCAACTCGGCACGAGCTTGAACAGACCGATCGCCAGCAATGTCCCGCCCAACGGGATCAGCACCGTCGTGACAAAGATCGGGCCGTAAGCTCTCGCGTGAGTCTCACCACAGATCACGCGGATCAGCATCACGACGAAGCCGTTTGCGGGAAGTGAGTCGAGCGTCCCCGAGGCAATCGCCACCACGCGATGCAACGCGCGCGGAGCGACTCCCAGCTCATCGACATAGATCGGCTTGAGGATCGGCAGCGCGATCCCCTGTCCGCCCGAGGCCGATCCCGCGATGGCCGCGATCACCGCCACGGCCAGCGCCGCGCCGAGCAGCGGATCGCCGGGAATGTGCGTCACCCACGAGACGACTTGCTGGAACGCGGGCAGGTCTTTGACGGCCGCTCCAAACCCAACGACCGCCGCCGTCGAACCGATGGCGAGGAACCCGTTCGTGAAGCCCTCGCCCAAACATTTCCAACCGTCTGGCACATGAGACCTCAACGAAACGAAGGCGACAACAACTCCCAGGAAGATCGACAACGTCGGGTCTTCCGGAACGTGAGCGAGGACTCGCTGAAGCCGCTCACCCACGAGGCCCATCGCACTGAACGCGGGCTTTCCCGATGAAGCACTCGCGCGGCAAATCAACGGCAACAGATTCAGCGCCGCCACGGTCGCCACCAGCGGCACGATGGCACGCCAGACCTGCGGAACAGTCCGCGTGTGTGAGTCCGTGAGCGGCCCAGCGCTCGCTGCCTGTGAATTCAATGTCGGACGTGTCTCACCGGCGGCGAGCGCCGTGCCGCTCACAGGAGGATCACTCGCCCGATCCTCCCACCGCTCGCCGCGTCGCACATCGCGCCGGATCGCCCAATCGAGATAGGCCTGTCCAACGAGGAACATCAGCGAGCCAACAATCAAACTGACCGGCCACCCCGCGCGCGCATCGGTCAGCGGAACCTTCGTCGCCGCATCGACCAGATACTTGATCGGGATCAGATTCTGAATCTCGGGCGAACCGGCCGAAGTCATCGTAAACGTGATCGAGCCGAGACAAATCGCACCGGGGATAAAGCGTCGCGGCAGATCGGCCCGACGAAAGAGTTGCACCGCCAGCGGAAAGACCGAGAACCCAACGGCAAACACCGACACCCCGCCATACGTCAGCACCGCACACGCCAGCACCACCGCCAAGCACGCGCGATGCGCCCCCAGCCGCCGACCGATCGAATCGGCAATGCTCACCGCCGCCCCGGACTCTTCCATCAACTTCCCGAACACCGCCCCCAGCGCCACGATCAAATAGAACGACCGCACAAAGTCAGCGAACCCCGTCATGTACGGCCCGGTCATCGCAGCGAGCGGGTCAAGGCCACTCAGCGTGACCGTGACCAACGCACACAACGGAGCGACGACAAAAATGCTCCTCCCCTGAACCACAAGTCCCGTCAACAAGGCCATCCCACCGAGCAGGACCGATAATTCGTAAAGCGATGTCAGCATGAGTGGCAGCTCGTCTTGGTGTTGTTCGTCCCCATCATTGACGTGTCCGACAGAAGTAGCAGGCACACTCCGTGTGCCGTCCGCGACACCGTGATTCGCAGCGGAATTCGGTGAACGGCACAGGGAATGTGCCTACGACTTTGACTTCTGTCAGACACGTCATCATTGGCTTTGAAGTCCGGCACCATCTTGATGTTCGCGGTGCCACTCTGCGAGCGAACAGAGGCTTCAGAAGAGCTGTTCGACATCGCGTGCGCCGTGCAGGACGCGGACGATGCTGACTTCATCGTCCAGAACGCAGTAATGACGTGTCCGACAGAAGTGGTGAGCGAGGTGGCGTCAGCCCAATCTCGTTCGGCGCGAATGGTGCCGGTCGAGGGTTGGGGGCGTCAAGCGGGTGGGCTGGAGCGGTGGGGTGTCCGGGCGGTCGG
>JAYSQC010000316.1:0-14494 GCA_043721755.1 Schlesneria sp. | reverse complement strand
TTGGCGAGTCTTGGCAAGTGCAAGTAGCCGGGCGCGTTTGTCCAAAATGCAATCCTTGTTCTATGCAAAGAGCAGTATGGCAAAAAATGTGAAGGGCTTATTGCCTGTGTTTCCACTTCTGTGCAGGGTGGACGCCTATGTCACTTCAAAACCAACCTCCAAACCACGGACTGACAACGCCTTAGGCCGCATTCGCTTTCGACGAGCGCCGTGTATGTCTCGGTGCGATCACTTCCGACGCAAGTCCCATCCTTTCTAAAAGCTTGATCTCGTAGTAGCTAATATCTATTTCCCACCATCGATGTTGGACGCTGGCAGACGAAGGGTCTTCGTGATGGTTGTTGTGCCAGCCTTCGCCATAGGCCCAGATCGCGACCCACCACAAGTTGCGGCTTTCGTCACGTACGTCGTAGTTGCGATAGCCCCAAATGTGCGTGGCCGAGTTCACGAACCAAGTCCCGTGGTACACGAGGACCATTCTCATGCAGAGTCCCCACAACAGCATCGGCAACCCGCCGAAGACGTAGAGGGCGATGCCCGACGCGACCAGCCACAGGAAATAGGTCTTCTCGAAGAACTGCAACATCGGATCCTGAATCAGGTCCGGCGTGTACTTCTGAAAGAGTGCCTGCTGTTGTGCTGGCGTGCGACGAATGAGCATCCAAGAAAAGTGCGACCAGATCGCCGTGATGAGCGGTGAGTGCGGATCGCCCGACTGGTCAGACCGATGATGATGCAATCGGTGCGTCGCAGACCACACGAGCGGCGAGCCTTCACCCGAGAGCGCTCCCGCCAGCATCGCCATGAACTTAACCGGGTAGACCACCTTGAACGACTTGTGCGAGAGGAACCGGTGATAGCCGAGGCAGATGCCAATGCTCGCCGTGAACCAGTGCATCACGAAGCACATGGCCACCGATTGCCAGTTGAAGTCGCCGCGACCATCAAACAAATAGAACGGAGCGGCCAGAGCCCCGGCGTGCATTCCGATCATCCACGCGACGACAACCCAGTCTGTGTTGGCCCACACCAGCTTGTCTGGAAGCCAAGGCCCCCAAATCGGCTCTTCTTCTGCCGCTGAGGCTGACTCGGGGGCGCGCACCGTCGCGGAGACAGGAACCATCGAACCGACAACATCGAGTGCCTCTTCCGAAGCAAGCTCCTCACGAGGAGCATCGACGTGCGTGACATGATGAGATTTGTGCTTGTGGCGGGCAGGAGGGCTGATCGACATGTGTGTTCCGATCGAGTTGAAAGTCCTCAGAAACTGATCGCGACAGATTCATCCGCCACGAGACGCAGTGTAGAGACAAACCTGTCCCACTCCGCATGGTGAGATTTCTACACCAACATCGGAAGATGAGTGTCATTAGTCCGTCACGTCTCTGTCAAACTTCTGTCACCGCTGTAACACCTTGTGCATCCAGCCGGTTGCGTCGTTCACTCCATGGCGATCTTGATGTTTTCTGGCGATGAAGAACATCGTTCCCAATCCTTGTATGACGTTTCCGACAGAAGTCTCAGTCATAGTCCGGATCCCTTGGTCCAGACGTGTGACCTCGCGCAGGAGAGCCACTGAATCCGCTGAGATTGCAGGCCGTAGTCCGGATCAAGGGGTCCGGACTACAAACTCGTGAGGCTCATCCGGTGTTTCGGGGAGGTCACTGAAGAGGGGCCTCCCCTTCCCGCAGAAATCGGAAACGCACAGCACCACCGCAATCCAACAGTATTGGCGCAACATCGTGCATCCCTCGCATCTCGTGAAGTCTCGATCTCAGACGGTGCGACAAGGTAGCCTTGCCGTTGTCTCTTGAACAACCCTGCGATCGCTCTGGAATTGATTCCTGTGCGAACGACTCCCGTACTACAAACACCTGCGCAGCGCGGCGTGAAAGGATTCGACATCAGTGAACCGGTCTGCCGGTGATCGGGCGAGAGCCTTGTGAATGACGGCGGCCAGCTTGTTGGAGAGTTCGGCGCGGTGTTCCTGAATCGGACGCGGCGGCTCCTGCAGGATCATGAGCAGTTGTCTGGCGACCTCCTTCGGAAAGTCGTACGGGTGTCGCTTGGTGAGCAGGTGATACAGCGTGGCCGCCGCGGAGTACTGGTCGGCGGCGGGAGTGACGTCGCGATAGTGCGTGATCTGCTCGGGAGCCATGTACGGCAGCGTGCCGCCGATGTTGCCCGTCGTCGTGAGGCCGCTGAGTTTGGACGCCTGATAGGCTCGCGCCAGGCCGAAGTCGGCCAGCCAGACGAAGTCGCCGGCGGCTCGTGCTTCGATCAGCAGGTTCGACGGCTTCACATCGCGATGCACGTAGCCCCTGCGATGCGCGGCCGAGAGGGCCTCCAGCAGTTGGCACACGATGCCCACCGCCCGCGCCACCGGCAGCGGCCCGTCGTGCTGACGCAGCACGGCCTGACCGTCGAGGCCCGGCACGAGGTCCATCACGAAGTAAAGCTGCCCGTTGGCATGACGGAGATCGCGGAAGGGGACAATGTGCGGATGTGACAAGTCCTTGACGATGCTCGCCTCGCGCACGAAGCGGGCCAGGTCGTCGGGACTCGACGCCACGGCGGGCAGCACGACCTTCAACGCCACAAGTGAGCCGTCCGACTTTGCGCGGGCACGGTAGACAACACCCATGCCGCCGCGTCCGAGTTCCTCGATGATCTCGTATCCGGCAAACGGCTGAGGCTGGGCCGCAATCTTGGCGAGATCCTCGGCAGAGGTCGAGACCTTTGGTGCGGGCGCGACGGCGGGTGACACTTGACGCGAGGCGGGGCGCGCATCGGGAATGAACGTCGCCGAGATCGCCTCATCCTTCCTGGGATGGCGAGGAACAACGGTCGCGACCGCAGGAGAACTCGGTGCGGCCTTGGTGACGCTTCGCGAATCAGAACGCGGCACGGCCCAGTTGCGTGGCACAATCGTCTGGTCACTTACCACCTGTGGCGAGGAACGGGATTTCGCGGTAGGGGCAGAGTCCGAGACAGGCATCTGTCCCGGCACCGAGGTCACCATCGAAACGAGGCTTACTCGCAGCGTGGTGTCCCCGGCTTCAATCGTGTCTCCATCGTGCAGCTCAATCGACGTGACGGGCTTCCCGTTGACGAGCGTTCCATTGGTGCTGTTCAGGTCGAGCAAACGGCAGAGCGGCGGATTGACCTCGACCAGAAAGTGATTGCGTGAGAAATACTGGTCCTTCATCGGCAGCCGAAACTGCGCCGCCTTGGCCCGGCCCACGATGAAGTTGTCGTGACCATCGAAGGTGAACTCGCGCCCCGCATGGGGACCGGTCGTGACGGTGAGCGTGATCGGCATGGCGGAAATAATCCCCTCACAACGTGTCCTGCATTCTCAGCACGACCGCAGTTGCCACTGCGAGTGCGATCAGAAACCCCGCCATCACGGCCAGCGACTCCCAGTATTCGCGGTCCTTCTCGACGGGCTTGTCGTTGTGCTTCTCCAGAAACTTCATGCGACCTTCGGCTGTGTTCAACGGGTCGTCAGGGAACAGGTTCCACAGCGGACGCAGGTGGGCTTCCTTCATCAAGTCGGTGTTGATCGTTTTCCCGTCGAACAGCGAGACCTCGCACGCCCGGGTCGCCCAGCGCGACGAAGCGGCCAGCGACACGAGCTTCGTTCCGGCGTTCATGTCGGGGATCGCCACGAGGACTCCCCCCAGCACGATCTGCGGGATGAGAGTCAGCGGCACGACGGACATGGCCTTGTCGCCGTTCGTCGCCACGGCCGAGATCAACAGTCCCATGCCGACTCCATTCCACGAGGCCAGCAGCATCGCGAGCAAGCGACCCGACCACGAACCCTGCGCGTCTTCCATCAGCCAGACCGTTGCCAGCATCAACGCGACCTGCACGCCGGTCAGCAGCATCAGCGGCAGGAGCTTGCTGAAGAGATAAGCATCCAGCCGCAAGTTGACCATCCGCTCGCGGCGATAGATCGCTCGCTCCTTCACGATCTGCTGGGCCGCGCCGCTGCATCCGAACCACAGCGCCGAGACCACGAGCAGAAAGTCGATGGTCGGCATCTCGCGGCAGACGGCGCAGATCAGCGCCGTGATGACGAGCGGCTGCGCCAGCATCACTCCGAGGGTCGTTCGATCGGCCCACTGCAACCGCGCGAGACGACCGATCAGGGTTCCGCACTGACGTAGGCCAAGCACGAAACCGAGTGATTCTCGCCGCACCGACTCGTTCCGAGCGGGGTGCCGTAAGGCCCCCGGTTCTTCTCCGGTACGACGGACGGGCTGACGCCCAAGAGCCAGGGGGCTGACGCCGCCCCGCTCAGAAGGAGCAAAGGCATGCCGTCCCAAGAGCGCCTGCTCCACCGGTGCGACATGCTCCGCGAACTGCTTCGACTGGCGGAACTGTGTCTGCCAGCCCTCGGGCGTCTGCTCCTCCATGCGGTCGTAGAGGTCGCAGAATTTGTCGATGCCGAAGAATGCCTTGGCTTCCTGCGGCGGGCCGAAGTACGCCAGCCGACCGCCCGGCGCGAGAACCACGATCTTGTGAAAGAGGTCAATGTTCTCCATGACGTGCGTCGTGCAGACGACCGTGCGTCCCTGATCGGCCAGCCGGCGGAACAGCTTCATCAGTTTCGACTCAGTGCCGGGATCGAGCCCCGATGTTGGCTCATCGAGAAAGATCACACCCGGCCGGCTGAGCAACTCGACGCCGACGCTGACTCGCTTGCGCTGGCCGCCGCTGAGCATCCCGATCTTCACATGGCGGCGATGAGTCAGGTCGAGCGCTTCGAGCGTGTCGTCGATCGCGTGGTTGAGTTCGTCGGCATTCATGTCGGGCGGCAGACGCAATCGCGCCGCATAGGTCAGAGCCTGATGGATCGTCAACTCGCGGTGAATGATGTCGTCCTGCGGAACGTAGCCGATGTTCTGCTTGAGTCGCGCGTACTCCTCGTACAACGAATCCTCATTGAGCAACACGTCTCCCGATGTCGCCGGACGCAGGCCGTTGAGTGCGTCGAGCAGCGTCGTCTTCCCTGCCCCGCTCGGCCCGATCAGCCCGACAAACTCACCCGGCTCCAGAGTGAAGGTCAGCCGATCGAGCAGCGTTGTCGATCCCGCCTGCTTCGAGAGAGATCGTGCCGACACCGCGATGGCCGACGCCCGCTCGGACCGCACGAGCCGGTGGCCCTCATACCGAAAGAGATACGGCCCGATCTGAACGCGATCGCCCGATACGAGCTTCGCGCGGATGACCGGCTGGCCGTTCACATACGTCCCGTGCGCGCTCTGCGTGTCGCTCAGATAGTGCCCATCACCCGCCCGCTCCAACACGGCATGTCGCGCCGAGATCAGCGGACCCGTCAACACGACATCGCGATCCGTCGCGCGGCCGAACGTGATGCGCGCCGCATCCAGCACGATGGCCTGCGCCACCTGACCGCGAAACAAAACCTCTGACCGCTCCCCGCGCCGGAGCAACTTCGCGTTGTCGGCCACCGGTTTCGCCGCCTCGACCGCCTCGTATCGCACATCAAACCGCAGCGTCGTCCCGCCCAGCATGAGTTGGTCGCCGGGACCAAGCGCCGTGCGAGCCTCAATAAACGTCCCGTTGACCGCCGTCCCGCATGAACTCCCCAAGTCCTGCACCCACGCGGTCCCATCGACCATCGTGATCTCGGAATGGCGGCGCGAGACACTCAGGTTGTCCAGCATCACCGCACAACCCGGCTCACGCCCGATGACCGATGGCGACGAAGGCAACTCCACCTTGAGCGGACTCCCTCCCGCCACGACCATCACCTCAAACACCGCTCGTCGCCGCTCAACCCCATGTACCGCCCGAATCGTCTGCGTCAATGCCTCCCACCGATGCCCGCACTCGGTGCGCGGACAAGCTTGTTCGTCGCCGGCATCGTCCCCCTGAAAGCCATACCGGCACTTGGGACAAACAATAATCGCCATGACTCGTCAGCCTTTGATGATCGGGTGTTGTCGTACCGCGATGTAGGATGGGCACTCTTGCCCGTCCGGCTTTGGTGTTGAAGAGTGGACGGGCAAGAGTGCCCATCCTACAGGTGCATTTCTTCCCGCTGCTCGCCTTATTACTTACCCCATTCCATGCACTCGGCGCGGACAATCATCACGGTGCCACAACAAGCTGCGGCTGTGGAGGCCGCTGCGTCTCAACGGGCTTTTCGTGAGTCAGTGGAGTATGGATGTATTGACCGGGGATGCGTTCGGAAACCCGTTGCAGCATCTCGGCGTAGCGTTGGAGATCGCCGGAACATTCGTCTGCGAGGCGGCGGCGAGTCTCGCGGAGTTCGTCAATCAGCGGTACGGAAATCATGGTTCCAACTCCAGCAATCACCTTGTCCCCTCGCCCCGACTCTGCGGGGAGAGGATTGGAACAGAACGTCCTCCACGTCAGGGGTCAGGTGCGGGCTTGGGAGTCTCCATCAACTTCGGTGCGGTTGGAGATTCCGAGGCCCCGGCTTTAGTCCGGTCCGCGCCCCGGATCCTCACTGTCCCATCTACGCTGGCCGACGCCAGCCGCTTCCCGTCCTGGCTAAACGCCACACTATTGACCGAGTAGGTGTGCCCATTCAACGTGAGCGTCTCCTTGCCGGTCGTGGTGTCCCACACCTTTGCAGTCCCATCTTCGCTGGCCGACGCCAGCCGTTCCCCGTCCGGGCTAAATGCCACGCTCCTCTCTTGGTCGGGGTGCCCTTTCATCGTGAGCGTCTCTTCACCGCTCGTCGCATCCCACACCTTCATCGGTCCAACGCCGGCCGACACCAGTCGCTTCCCGTCCGGGCTAAACGCCACGCTCGTGACTTCTTCGGTATGTCCGAAGAGCGTGGCCAACTCCCGCACATTTTCCGGTGCCCAGTCGGGGTCAGGTGCGGGCTTGGGACTGTCCGTCATCTTCAGAGCGACTGGAGATTCCAAGGCCCCGGCTTTGGTCGGGTCCACGTCCCACACCTTCACCATCTGGTCGTCACTTGCCGACGCCAGCCGCTTCCCGTCCGGGCTAAACACCACGCAATTGACCCCGCTGAGGTGTCCTTTCAACGTGAGCGTCTCCTGACCGCTCGTGGCGTCCCACACCTTCACCGTCTTGTCGTCGCTGGCCGACGCCAACCATTTGCCATCCGGACTAAACGCCACGCTCATGACACTGCTGGTGTGTCCGAACAGCGTGAGCATCGCTTGACCGCTTGTGGCGTCCCACACCTTCACCGTTCGATCGGTACTGGCCGACGCCAACCATTTGCCATCCGGACTAAACGCCACGCTCGTGACCCCATCGAGGTGCCCTTTCAACGTGAGCGTCTCTTGACCGCTCGTGGTGTCCCACACCTTGACTGTCCGATAGCTGGCCGACGCCAGCCGATTCCCGTCCGGGCTAAACACCACGCTCCAGGCCCCGTTGGAATCCCCGTTCAACGTGAGCGTCTCCTGGCCGCTTGTGGCGTCCCACACCATTACCGTTCGATAGGCACTGGCCGACGCCAGCCGCGTCCCGTCCGGGCTAAACGCCACGCAATTGACGCTGAGAGTGTCCCCTTTCAACGTGAGCGTCTCCTGACCATTCGTAACGTCCCACACCTTCACCATATCGGCGCTGGCCGACGCCAGCCGCTTTCCGTCCGGGTTAAACGCCACGCTCTTGACCTCGCCGCCGAGCCCTTTCAATGTGAGCGTCTCCTGACCATTCGTGGCGTCCCACACCTTCACCGTCCTATCGGCGCTGGCCGACGCCAGCCGTTTTCCGTCCGCGCTAAACGCCACGCTATAGACCTGGCCGGTGTGCCCGGAGAGCGTGACCAACTTCGGTACGGCGGGAGATTTCAAGGCCCCGACCTTGGTTCGGTCTGCCCCCCAGATCTTCACGGTCTGATCGAGACTGGCCGACGCCAGTCGTTTTCCATCCGGGCTAAACGCCACGCTCATGACCTCGCCGGTGTGACCTTTCAATGCGAGCATCTGTTGACCACTCGCGGCGTCCCAGACCTTCAGCGTCGTATCCCCTGCCGACACCAGCCGTTTCCCGTCCGGGCTAAACACCACGCTCCGAGCTTCGTTGGCGTGCGCATTCATTGTGAGCATCTCCTGACCGCTCTTGGTATCCCATACCTTTACCGTTCGATCGGTGCTCGCCGACGCCAACCGTGACCCGTCTGGACTAAACGATACGCTCATGGCTGCTGTGGTGTGCCCTTTCAACGTGAGCAGCTCCTCACCATTCGTAGCGTCCCACACAATCAATGAGTTCACTGACCCGTCGCGGCTGCTGCCTGCCGCAGACGCCAACCGCATTCCGTCTGGGCTAAACGCGACGCAATGCACATAGTCGGTATGGCCCTTAAAAGTGAGTAGCTCCTGACTGCTCGTGGCGTCCCATACCCTCACCGTCGTGTCCCCCGCAGAGGCCAGCCAATTTCCGTCCGGGCTAAACGCCACGCTCGTGACTCCGCCGGTGTGACCGGTCAAAGTGAGCAACGTATGACCGCTCGTGGCATCCCACACCTTGACCGTCTTGTCATCGCTTGCTGAGGCCAGCCGTTTTCCGTCAGGGCTGAATACCACGCTCTTGACTGCGCCGGTGTGACCAGTCAGCGTGAGTGTCTGCTGACCCTGGCCGGTTGTGGTGTCCCACACTTTCACGGTGTTATCCCAACTGACTGATGCCAGCCGGTTCTCGTTCGGGCTAAACGCCACGCTCGTAACCCCGTTGGTGTGCCCGGAGAGCGTGGCCAACTCACGGACATTCGCCGGTTCCCAGTCGGGGTCACGTACTGGTTTTGCATTCTGTCGCGAGGATAGAGGAATCGCCGAGAGGTGATGGCGACCGATTTCCTGCGTCCCCAACCGGCTCACGATCTCAGACTTTACGAGTTCGACCGTGACCACCGGGTTGTTGCCTTTCTTGAGCGTGAACTTGTCAGTGTCGAATTCGGCATTGCCGCACTTGATGTGCAGGGTGTGGTCGCCCGGTTTGACTTTGTATTCGTGCGAGCCGTCTTTGAGTTTGATGGACAGATCTTGGAACGTGACTTCCACGTCGTCCGAGTCGATCGTGACTTTGACCAGCGCGTCGCCGCTGCGGAACAACAAGATAACCGCCCACAGCAGAGCTAGCCCGGCGGCGAGACTCCCGTACAGGAGGGAATTGGGGTGCTCCGCCAAGAACTGGCGGATGGGTGATTGATTCAGTGGCTCAACGCCGAGGGGAGCCGATCTGCTTCGTTTGGAAGGTGCCGCGATTCCCGCAAACGTGGCCGTGAGGCCGCCGGTCAGCGAGCCGATTGTTTGAACGGGAACCGCCACTGAACCGGCGGCCTTCGATGTTCCTTTCGCCACTTCAGCGAGGGCGTCGGCGGCGGCCTTCATCGACGGGTAACGGTTCTGGGCCTCCTTGGCCATCATCTTCAGACAGACCGCTTCGAGATGTGGGTTCAGGTCGGGGCGATGCTGGCTCGGGGGCGGCGGCTCGCGTGTCAGGATCGCGCCCAGCACCGCGTGGATGCCTCCTTCAAACGGCAGCTTCGACGTGAGGAGCTGGTACAGGATCACGCCGAGGCTGTATTGATCCGTCGCCACGGTCAGCGTGTCGGGATCGCCCTCGACCTGTTCCTTCGACATGTAGGCGGGCGAGCCGATCAGCGTGCCGCGCTGCGTGATCCTGGTTGAGTTCTGCTGGTCGGTCTTGTGGACGAGACCGAAGTCCATGACGACCGGTTCGCCCTTCTCGTTGACCATGATGTTGTCGGGCTTGAGATCGCGGTGGATCACGCCGTGCGAGTGAGCCTCCTGCATTCCCAACGCGATCTTGCGGACGACGGCCATCGCCTGCTTCTCGGACATCGGCTTGTCGGCCTTGATGAACTCCTGCAGTTTCTTCCCCGGCACGAACTCCATCGAGATGTAGTGCCGTCCGTCGATCTCACCCACGTCGTAGACCGCACACAGATTGGGATGCTTGAGATTAGCGACGGCCCGTGCCTCGCGATGGAAACGGCGCAACAATTCGCCGTCCGTGTCATCGTCGAACGTCGGCGTCTTGAGCGCGACCTTCCGTTGGAGCAATGAATCGACGGCGAGATAGACCGCTCCCATCGCCCCTTCGCCCAGCTTCTGTTGCACCTGATAGCGTCCGAACGAATCGGGCAGATCATTGGCCGATTTCGGCAACGGTGATTTCGGTGGAGTCGCGACCACACTGCGCCGAGCCATCGATGCTTCAACAGCTTTTCCTTGGGAGGCGACGGCGGGAATCGGCGGCTTGACCGCCGAGGTCTCGACCACCTTGCCCGCCACCGAGTGAGTCGAGACCTCCGCCTTCGGCATTTTTGGTCGGATGGTCTGAGCCAGTGCCAAGTCCCCCTTTGGCGACGCGCTCCCCATCAGTCGTCGCGTTTCCTCATCGAACGCGATCAACGACCGCAACTCATCCGCCGCAGCGGGGTGTCCCGCCAGAAACCGCTCGACTTCGATCGTCTCGCCACGATCCACGGCCTCCATGTACTCGCGCCACGCCGCTTGAACACGCGGGTCAGTGGAGGCGATGGCCAGTCTCGAAGGTGCCGTCATGACGTGGCTCTGTTGAAGTTCGTCGGATTCGATCTCACACGCGGCGATGATTGCGTCGTTTCACCGCGTGCGGTCAGTGATGATGCCTCTGAGCGGGGCGGGGTCAGCCCCCCGGTTCTTGGGCGTAAGCCCGCTTTGGATGAACCGGGGGGCTGACGCCGCCCCGCTCGGAAACCTCTCTCTTTGTGCCGCGTCAGGTCTGGTTCACGGGTGTTGGCTCACGTTCGGAGGGGACGGGGTTGAGATGGATTTTCACCGGCAACTGTTCGTGTCGTTGACGCTGCTGTTGGTGGGCTTTGGCTTACTCATGGTTCACAGCGCCAGCGTTACGTCGTGGCCGACGGAGTTTGAACAGGTCCATCTCGCACGGCACCTAACGTTTCTCGTGATGGGGTTGCTGGCCGCCGTTGTCGCTGCGTCGCGACCGCCCGTGTTCTGGAGACGGATCGCACCGTGGCTATTCGCGTTCAGCCTCCTGCTGCTCGTGCTGGTGCTGGTTCCTGGCATTGGCGTGCGCGTGAAAGGGGCACAGCGGTGGATTCGATTTCCGGGCGTGTCGGCTCAACCCTCCGAGTTGGCGAAAGTCGCGCTGCCGCTGATGCTGTGTTGGGTGCTGGAGCGAAACCGTCCGCAGTTGAATCGACTGCTATCGGGGACGATTCCGTTCTTCATTCCCGTCGCATTGATGGTCCCGCTGGTGCTGATCGAACCCGATTTGGGGACGGCTCTGTTCCTGATCGCGGGAGCGGGTCTAGTTTTGTTCGCGGGGGGCTGGCCGATGAAGAACTTCGTGATCGGGATGTTGGCGGCGATCCCGGCGTCACTATTTCTGCTGGTGATGAAGCCGTATCAGCAGCGTCGCATTACGGGTTTTCTTGAAACGTGGGCCGACTTCGACGCCGCTCCGTATCAACTCAAGCAGTCGCTCGTGTCACTGGGATCGGGCGGGTTGTTGGGCGTCGGATTGGGACGAGGCTGGCAGAAGTTGAGCTTCCTTCCCGAAGCCAACACCGACTTCGTCTTCGCGGTGATTGGCGAAGAACTCGGGCTACTCGGAACGACGAGCCTACTCGCGCTGTGGTGCGGCTTGTATCTGACGGGCCTGCGCATGTTGAGTCGTCTCGAACCGAGCAGCTTTTCGTTCGTCGCGGGCTTCACGCTGCTGACTCAAGTCTTCGGACAAGCGATGCTCAACGTTGCGGTCGTCACGGCGATGGTCCCGCCCAAAGGGATCTCACACCCGCTGATTAGCGCCGGAGGCAGCAATCTCGTGATGAGTCTGCTCGCGTTGGGGATCGTCATCAGCCTGTCGCGCGATGAACAGGTGGAACTGAAACCGCAGGAGTGACGGCCACACCAACCCGCAGCGTGAGCGAGGGCGGAGTCTGAGTGACATTCACCCTCGCTCACGCTGCGGGTTGGTGTGCAGAGCAATGCTCGATATGCGCGTCTCAATGCTCGACGCGCGGGACATCTCGGCCTTTGAAATAGGCTCCGAACGCGAAGAACGCGGCCGACATCAGCAGGTAGCCGATCGCGACGTTCCAGGCCCGATAGACCAGTGCGGTCTCGGCCGATGGTGTCGAGAACACGAACAGAAAATCGACGCCGTTGCCGCTCAGTTGATAGGCGTGCGTCAGACCGATTGCGGCGCAGGCCGCTCCGACCAACGACCAGACTCCCGCCGTGGCGAATTTTCTATCGATCAGGAATGCCGAGATCGCGGCGAGAATCATGCAGGTGAAAATGTAGCCTCGCTCCAGCGAGATCAGTCCGTGCATCAAGAAGCCGTTCACCTCGATATTCGTGATGCCGCCAGTGGGTATCCCCGTGGGACTCACACCCGTCAGCAACGTCTGCATCGTCTTGCCTCCGGCCACAAAGAACGCACCATTCATGACGGTGCAGCCCCACGCCGCAATCGCCGGGAACAACCCGACTGCGACAGCGGGAGCATGTTCGCGCGACACGGCCGAGAACGCTTGAGCCGTGATAATGATCCCGATCCACAGGACGATCGCGATCCCGGACTCCATCGGGACGAGGCTGTTCACCAGACCAACCGCGCCCGTCAGACAAAGGGCCGTCACGACGACACCGTTCAGCGTGGAATAGCCGGCGCGGGCGCCGAGTGCCTTCCAGCCGGGATGCCCGATGTAGATCGTCGTTGGGAAGCAGCTTCCAAACAGCGCGGCGCAGATCGTTCCCACGCCATTCGCGGCGAGTGACGAACAGGTCCCAAACTTGTCGCCGCCCGCTTCGGCGGACTCAATGTTTTGCAAGCTGCCGATCAGATTGAACAGCCCCATTGGCACGATGACCGACAACATCCCCAGCCATTGCGACGGATCGGCGAGTCGTGCGAGGACGCGCGTCCCGGTGAACGTCGGCAAATAGAAGCCCAACTGGTCGAGTGACGCCGTGACGGCCGCAGGCTTCATCGCGGACTCAACCAGCCACGCGGGAGCGTCGGGCCAGACGGCCGTCAGTCCGGTCAGCAGCCACGCGACGCCCGTTCCCAACGCGACCGACACGAACCCGCCCGGCAGATGAAACGGAAACGGGGCCTGAGCGAAATACGTGATCAGCACGATTGCCAGTGGCAGCATCGCGATGAGTGGCTTCTGAAAAATCTGCAAGGCGAATGTCATCGAGATGAACCCGACGGCGATCCCCGCCAGCGTTGAAAGCAGTGCGGCACGAGGTGTGCGGCGACGAACCGACTCCGCGATGAAGGCTCCCGCGAATTCGATCAGTCCGCTCCCGATGCAAGCGACGAGTCCGAGTTCCCAGGCCAGCGTGGCTGCGGCGTCGGGAGACAGTCCCTCGGAGCGCGCCTTCGCAAACGCCGGTGCCATCACGAAGAAAACGTAGACCAACAGCGACGGCGTGTTGATCCCAAACGGCAGCGCGGTGACATCACTCCGCCCCTCTTTCAACGCCAGTCGCCGTGCCTGCCACGCATAGAAGAGATTGCCGATCAAAATGCTGATCGCCGCTCCCGGCAACACATGTTTGTAGAGGAGATAGCTGCTGTCGCCGTTCATCCCACACAGCCCCGAACAGAGCGTCAGGATCAGCAGCAGTTGGATCAGGTTGTCCACGAACAACCCGAAGAACCCATCCAGATCGCGGCGGACAAAGTAGGGGTAAATGGTCATCGGATTCATGCTCATTCTCTTGATTCAAATTTTGCTCATCGTCCTAACGCGGCAGAGTTCTGCAACGCTGGCGTGGTCGTGAATATCGCGGGACTGTTTCGACTTTTTAGCCCGGAGGGCGGCAGAAGGTAGCCCACGGCGTGAGCCGTGGGTTCAGCCCAAGTGGCGATGTTAGCCCTCACGCGGTACACGCTGACACTAACCCGAAGCGTAAGCGAGGATGCAACACACGTCCTCGCTTACGCTTCGGGTTAGTGTGAAATGTGCCATCCTCATCCGTGCGCGGTATAGCCCGGAGGGCGACACTTCTTCGATCGACCGTCGAGGTGTCGCCCTCCGGGCTATGGGAGTTGGTCTCTACACCACCCGACCTCCATGAGAACATCCTTGCCATTGACGCACAGGATCGCCTCTGCGGTCTTCCAATCTCTGCGGTGATTCAATCTTGAAACTCTGACACCGCAGAGATTGGATGACCGCAGAAACAATCCACAACTGCCGTCGATTTTAAGACGTTCCCCCACGGCTCACGCCGTGGGCTACCTTCTGCCGCCCTCCGGGCTAATGCACTCTCTGACAACCTCTCTACAGAACACCTGGAAGCTACGGACAATGAACTGAGTAATCGAACTACTTTGTATTGCGGGCTTCATCACTAGTGGTCCGCCAACTTGATCTTGAGGGGTTGACCTCGTTTAACCGCGTGGGCAACGCCCCGCGCGTGGATGGGGAACAGACTCGAATGTCGCTCGA
>JAYSQC010000315.1:0-9123 GCA_043721755.1 Schlesneria sp. | reverse complement strand
CCCATCGAAGCCTGACGCGCAAGCGAAGGATGCTCGAGATCCCAGGCTTCGCTTGCGCGTCAGGCTTCGATTGTCGGTATGACAACTACTGCCGCTCGCCTAACGAGCGTGCCACGGCTTCGGAGTCTGCGGAGAAGCAGTGTTCTTCGCGCAGCCCGTCCCCCTCCGGCACTGCTTCTCCGATGACTGCCGAAGCAGTGGCACATCCCATAGCAGTGGCACGGCCAACACGCACGCACACTCAGACGCGATTGGGAACGACAACTCCCACCGTTTGCCTGAGTGTGCGGCACCCAAAGAAAACGAACAGCCTCTGTCTGGCTTGCGCCGGGCAGAGGCTGCTCTATTGAAACGGCTCGGTTTCATCACCGTCCGTGGGAGGATGCTCCCTCTCGCTCGTCATTCACTTGGCGGTCAAGCCGCTTCGCTCATCGAGCCATCGTCGTCTTCGTAGACGAGGTAATAGACACTGTTGGAACACTCGGCGATCAGCGCCTTGATGGTCTCGCTCGCCACGTCATCACTCAGTTGTTCGAGCGCGGCGATGACCTTGTCCACTTCGTCGCTGGAGATTTCTTCGTACTCTCCGTCGTGCATTTCACTCACCAGAATGACCTCCTTGTCTCAGCCGAACCTTGTGATCGTCGCTCGCGACGCGGGGCGGTTGGTCCGTCCTCCGACACAATTTCGATTGTGCGGCCACGAGCTGTCGCGAGGGTTCTGGCGGTCGTTCGTTCGGCAGGGAGAGTATCGGCGAAGCGGGGTTCAAGCATGAACGAGAGATCGCGGAGCGGGGTGTTGAGTCCGGACGTTCGCGGCAGCCTCCACCGAATCGTTAGAGCTTGCCACGGGACGCGGGCGTCTCATTGGCTGCTGCGACGGGATGATTTCGCGGCCTTCTTCTGAACGCTGGCTTTCTGCTTGGACTTCACTTCACCTGAGACTTTGGGTGCGACCGTCTTCTTGGCGGCCTTTCCCGATGGCGACTTCGTCGATGTCGTCCCTTGGAAAATTTGGTCCCAGCCCGCGATGAACTTTTTGTTCGAGCCGGTGTGAACGGTGTAGCCAGTCATGATGAACCTCTCTGTCGTGGTGAGCCGATGAAGTGCGGGTCGCGCCGTCCGAAGCAATCTACTCACGATCGCGTCTGTCGGCGAGTGACCTCGCACGACGGCAGGGCCATCGCCTTGTTGGGTCTGCGAAAGCTGTAGGGTGGGACCAGCGGCGCTTCGCCGCGCCGGCCCACCCTGATTTCCGGTTCATCGGGGGAATGCGTGCTGAAGAATTGTTGCACTAGCCCGGAGGGCGACAGGTCATAGCCCACGGCGTGAGCCGTGGGGAAACGGGAACGACAACAGCCAAGCCCCGGAGGGGCGACACCTTTCGCGCGGTTGATACGCAATTCGCGAGTCAATTCACGACAGTGTCGCCCCTTCAGGGCTGAGGATATTGAGGTCTGGCTTGACCCACGGCTCACGTCGTGGGCTATGACCTGCCGCCCTCCGGGCTAATACAGGACACTTCAGCAGGCATTCGCCGGCCCACCATGATTTCCAGTGATTGCACGATAGTGGGCCAGCGCTGAACTGAGCTGGTCCCACCCTACGATGAAAACGGCGATGGCCCCGCGTGGGATGGCGTGTCAGTTGCGGTCTGGCTTATGATCGGCCGCGTCATCCAGACAGTCCTTTCCCCACGTTCAACGGCTTTCGTTCGCAGTTCTTTCGCCCTGCGTCCACTCATTCTTGGAGCGTCTTATGATCTGCATTTCCGTCACTCCCGAATCGCGCCAGCTTGCCAAGGTCGATATCTACAACGCGGCCAACCAGTGCGACATCGTGGAAGTTTGTCTCGACCGGCTGCACAAAGAGCCGGACGTGAAGGACATGCTCGAAGGGTCGAAAAAGCCGATCCTCGTCTCGTGCCGCCAGCAAGAAGAGGGGGGCAAATTCGAGGGGACCGAAGACGAACGGATGGCTCTGCTGCGACAGGCCATTTCTGCCGGGCCGGCTTACATCGAGTTGGATCCGATCACCGCTCAAAAGATCCCGCGTTTCGGCAAGACGCAGCGCGTCATCAGTTTCGCGAGCCTCACCCGGCCACTGAACAACGTCGAAGAGGCGTTCGACGAAGCCGTGCGTTGCCACGCTGATGTCATCAAGTTCACTTGGCCAACCGAGACGCTCGAAGCGGCGTGGCCGTTGCTCGCCTCCGTCAGTCAGAAGCGGGCGCTGCCGGTGGTGGGGCTGGGATTGGGACGCTGCGGACTGACCTTCTCACTGCTCGGTCGCAAATACGGATCGCCCTGGATTTACGCGGCCCTCGAACAGGGGATGGAAGCGTTTCCCGGTCAGCCGACGGTGGGTGATCTCGACAACATCTATCGTTGGCGCGAGGTCGATTCCAAGACGCGGTTCATCGGGATTGCCGGGGCCGACATCGCCGAGCAAGCCACGTCCAAGATATTGAACGCGGCGTTCGACAAGCTCGGGATGAACATGCGTTGCTTGCCGATCGAGTTCAAGTCGCTCGATCAGATTCCGAAGATGCTCGACATCCTCAAGATCCCGGCCATCATCGCGACCGCGTCGATGGGCCGCAAAATCATGGGCTTGGCGACGAAGGGGGACGAAGTGGCGATGGCGTCACAGATGGCGGATGTCATCATCAAGCAGCCTGACGGTTGGCAGGCCCACAACCTGATCTGGAAAGCCGCCCTCAGGGCACTCGAAACGAAGATCGGCAAGAAGTCGCCCGAAGACCGACCGCTCGATCGCAAGAACGTGATCATCATTGGATCGGGAGGACTGGCGGTCTCGCTGGCCCACGGCATCAAGAAACGAAATGGACTCGTCAGCGTCACCTCGGGTGACGACGTGGAAGCGCAGAAGATCGCTCAAGCGGCGGAGATTCGTTTCGTTCCGAATGCCAATATGTACGAGACACTCGTCGATGTGATCGTTCTCACGGTGCCGAACATGGATCATGGCTCGAATAAGTCGGCCATCAATCCGTCGATCCTGCGTTCCGGCATGACGATCTTGGACCTCAGCGAACTCCCCGCCGATTCGCCGCTGACCATCGAAGCCCGCGAACGCGGCTGCAAAGTCGTCGAACCGGCCGAGGTCTTCGCCGACTACATTGGCACCCTGTTCAAGTCGCTCACCGGACAAGAACTCCCTGCCGATGCCTTCGCGTCTGGATTGGACGAGTAGCACGCATTTCAAAACTAGCCCGACGCGCAAGCGAGGGCTTCTCAGTCGTCGAATGCCCCGCCCTCGCTTGCGCGTCGGGCTAGTTTTGCGAGGCTAAAACAGGTTTTGAAATGCGTTCTAGTTCTCGCGCGTTGTCCACGAGGAACCCCGTTCGATGAGTCTTCCCACGTTTCTCGGCCTCGGCGAACTGTTGTGGGACTGCTTTCCCAGCGGGCGTTTGCCGGGCGGTGCTCCCGCCAACGTCGCCTTTCATGCGCAGCAGCTTGGGCTGAGTGCCGCGACCGTCACGCGCGTCGGTCGCGATTCGCTGGGCGAGGAGATTTGCGAGTTCCTCCAGTCGCAGGGCTTGAGCCTCGACCTCGTGCAGCGCGACACGATTCACGGGACGGGGACCGTCACTGTCGAACCGACGGCCACCGGGACGACGTACACGTTTCTGCCCGACTCCGCGTGGGACTTTCTCGCTCCGCAACCGGAGCTGATCGCCGCGATGCAGTCCACACGAGCCGTTTGCTTCGGCACGCTCGCTCAACGTTCGGCCGTCAGTCGTGAGACCATTCACGACTGTCTGGCCGCCGTGTCGAGTGATTGCCTCGTCGTCTACGACATCAACTTGCGGCCCCCGTTTTTTGAGCGAGCATGGATCGAGCGATCGCTCCATCACGCGAAGATCGTCAAGTTGAATGACGACGAAGTGCGGACGCTCTCGGAGATGTTTGAGACCGGCCCGCGCAGTGACCTCGACTACGCGCGCGACTTGCTCGCGACTCACCCCAAGCTGCAACTGGTCTGCGTCACGCGCGGTGCCAACGGCTGCCTGGCCGTGAGCCGCACCGAGGTCGTCGATCTGCCGGGGATCGCCGTGCAAGTGGTCGATACTGTCGGAGCGGGTGACTCGTTCACCGCCGCACTGATTCAGACGCGACTCGCTGGCTGGCCGCTTGCCAAGTCGGCCGCGTTCGCCAACCGAGTCGGCTCGCTCGTCGCCAGCCGACCCGGCGCGATGCCGATCCTGCGTGAAGAGCTCGCCGCGCTGCGCCGCGAGTTTGAATGAGCCGTGTCAGCGACCATTGCCTCGTTTAACCGCGTGGGCAACGCCCCGCGCGTCGAGCGACGTTTGAGCCCGTTTTGCCATCGACGCGCGGGGCGTTGCCCACGCGGTTAAACGACTCAGCTCCGGCCGCGCGAAGTATAGATTCAATGACGCGCACGAAACCGGGGGACTCACGTCGCCCGCTCGGAGGTCAACGCGGCTCACGTCACTTCAACGTCTTCACCCTGACGTTGCGATACCGAACGAACTGCTTGGTGAAGTCGCCGCCACCGTGAACTTGCAGCGCGATGCTTCCCGCGTCGGGATGACGCTTCTCGGTATCGGTGAACTCCATGAAGCGAACCTTGTTCACCCACGTCGTGATCTTGGGCGGGTTCCCTTCGATCCGTGCCCGCAGTTCGTTCCATTGGCCGTGCTTCCAGAAGGCGGGCCAGTCCTCGGCCTTGATCGGGCAGGGAATCAGCGCGTCCTTTGTTTTGATTTTGGTCACTTCGCCGGTGAAGTCGAAGTTGCGGTGATGAATCCCGCCCGACAGGCCCTCGCCATAGATGCCAGCCAAGTTGCCGTTGTCGTGGTAATCGACCATGTACTGGTACGCCTGCCCTCGCTCGTTGCTGCGCAAGAAGAGGCCACTGTCGGGACCGTAGTCGTTCTTCATCTCAACGATCACTTCAAAGTTCCCGAACTGACGGTCGGTCAGAATGATCCCGCCGTTGCCGGGAATGTCCTGACTCCCCACGACCGCCCCGTCTTCCAGCACCCACTTGCCGCCCGAGGTGTGCATGCTCGCGCCACTGTGTCCGGTCTGAGTACTCACATGCCAGCCCTTGAGCGACTTGCCATCGAAGACGACTTCAAACCCGGTGTCATCCAGTTTGTCCACGGGGAAGTCGGCCGCAGCAGCCACGACGGCGGACATCACACAGAAACTCACAACCACGAAACGGATCATCGGGGAACCTCTTTCAAGAAGGGACAACAGGGACGGGACTCATTGGGACGAGCGGAACGAGCGTCTGACCCACACTCACCCGAAGTGTGAACGAGGCCGAAGTCTATCGCTGCCCTCGTTCACACTTCGGGTTGGTGTCTCAATATCCCACCGCCGCACCATCTTTGCGAGGGTCCGTCGCGCCGTGCAGCGTGCCGTGGGCATGGTCGATGAGAATCCCTTGGTAGCCGCCGAACGATCCCGTCGCCTTGCCGAGCTTGTGTCCCAGCGTTTCGAGTTTTGATCGTGTTGCTTCCGAGAAGCCGCTCTCCAAGAAGAGCGTTCCGCCGTGAGGTTCTTCGGCGAGGCCCGTCGGTGTGGCGGAACCTCCGTGGCGGATGCGGCTCGCGTCGCCCGCCATTTGTGGGTTCATGCCGAAGTCGATCATGTTGACCAGGATTTCGACATGCCCTTGCGGCTGCATGTCGCCCCCCATGACGCCGAAGCAGAACCACGGCTCGCCGTCCTTCGTGACCATTGCCGGAATGATCGTGTGAAACGGTCGCTTGCCCGGCTCGAAGCGGTTCAAGTGATGATCGTCGAGCGAAAACAAGTTGCCTCGGTTTTGCAGCGCGAAGCCGACGCGACCCGGCACGACTTGCGAGCCAAAACCAAAGTAGAGACTCTGAATCAGCGAGCAGCAGTTACGGTCCTTGTCGATGACGGTGAGATAGACCGTGTCGCCGTGTTCCAACTTCGGATCGCCCGACGCGACATTGACCGCGGCCTTGTTGAGGTCGATGCGTGCGCGTTGTTTCGCGGCGTACTCCTTCGAGATCAGTTCGCTCGTTGGCAGCCTTTTGAATGCGGGATCGGCATAGAACTTTGCTCGGTCGGCAAACGCCAGCTTCTTCGCTTCCGCAAACAGATGAACGTACTCGGCACTCTTCGGCCCGAGTGACTTCACGTCGAAGCCTTCCAAAATGTTGAGCATCTGCAGCGCGGCGATCCCCTGTCCGTTGGGAGGCAACTCCCACACGGTGTGCCCGCGATACGTGGTCGCGACCGGATCGAGCCAGTCGCTTTTGTGTTCGGCAAAGTCACGCAGGCTGAAGTGACCGCCGTTCTTTTCGCTGAACGCGACGATCTCTTGCGCGATGCGTCCCCGATAAAAGACATCTCGCCCTTCAGAGGCGATCGCGCGGTAGGTCGCCGCGAGTTCCGGCAGCGCCATGATCTCACCGATCTGCGGAGGCCGCCCGCCCTTCAAGTAGACTCGCTGCGAGTCGGGCCACGGCGCGAAGCTTTTGGCCGCTCCCTGCCACCCGCTGCCAATGATGTCACTGACGGGAAAACCCTGCTCGGCGGTGTCGATGCTGGACTGAAGCAACTCACCCAGCGGCTTCGTCCCGAATCGAGACCGCAACGTTTCCCAACCATCGACGCAGCCCGGCACCGACCACGACAACGGCCCGGTCTCGGGGAGCTGTCCCTGCGCGTCCGCCTTCTCGCGCAACATGGCCCGTGTCAGTTTGAGCGGACTCCGCCCCGAGGCATTCAGCCCGTAAATCTTCTTGGCCTTGTTGTCCCAGTAGATGACAAACAGATCGCCGCCGATCCCGCAGCTCATCGGTTCGACCACGCCCAGCATCGCGTTCGTCGCGATCGCCGCATCGACCGCGTTGCCTCCCACCTTGAGGATGTCCAACCCGGCCTGAGCCGCCAGCGGATGACTCGTCGCCACGATCCCGTGCTTCGCCACGACGACCGATCGACTCTGATGAGCCTCCTTCGCAGGCCGGTCGTACTCGGCCGCCGACACATCACCCGAGTGGCTGGAATCAAACATGCCGCTGGCTCCGGTCATGAGAAACGAAAAGAGGGCGAATGCCAAAACGGGTTGCGGGCTGAGTCTCACAGTCGTTGCTCCTGGTCACTGAGGTCTGGCGCTTCACTCTGACGGCGTTCGTCCCGAGCCGCAACGCCCTCGCGCAACGACTCGGCTTCAACGACAACGGTGTCCGCAAACCGGTCGCCCCACCGTTGGCGGTACGGCGACAAGACGCAACTGATCGCGGCCGGAATGGGTGTCAGCAGTAAAGGGATGTCGAGCCAGAGTAGCGCGTCACGCAGAATCGTGCGGGCCAACCCGCAGGGACGCAGTGTGGTTCGCAGCGTTCGCAAGCCGCACAACCATTTCCCCGGAGTCACGCCCCAAGCTCCTTCGACCGCGACCAGAGCAAACCACACCGCCAGCGATCCGAGCAACGACCATTGCATCGTCGCGTACGCTGAGACGTAGTAGGGCCAGTTGTTGCGGATCAGCAGGTTGTAGTTGCCCTGCACGTTGTTGTGCGGAATCGATCTGACCTGCGTTTCCAGTCGCGAGAGTTCATGCGACACGGCCACGGGGTCGGCTGCACTCATGATTGAGGCGGCGTGCAGCACCATCGGCAGCAGGATGAGAGCGAGATCGACGCTGCGAGCCACCGCCCGGCGCGGGACAGACCCGAGCGTCGCGGTGCCATGCCCCGACACAATCACCGCGTCCTCTGAAGCGTGCGGCCTTAACCAACTCAGTCCACACGCGATCACCACCAGATGTGCCAACCAAGCCGCTCCCAAGGCCAGCCCCAATCGGACATACCACCCGATCATCGGCCACTCATGACCCGGCAAACGATGCGGCAGCTTCCGCAGGCCGGTCTCATCGACGGCAAACACATCCGCCCCCTGCATGGGATCGATTCCCAGTAGAAAGCACTCGTCATGGTTGGGTGATGTGACGATGATCGGGTACGACATCAACTCACTCGGTAAATCGCCGATCACATCGAAGCGATCTCGTGCAGTTCGCATCCAGACGCGGGACTTGTGCGGTCCTTGAGTGACCCCGTTCAGTTGAGCCTGCCAGCCAGCGGCGATCACTGGAACACCACCAAGGAGACTGGCGGAATGAAACGGCGTGTATGACTTTTCGCCCACGTATTCCCAACCACTGGCTTCGGGGGGAGTGTTCTGGGGGAGCAAGGCGCTGACCGAATCCTCCCGCGTCTCGACGAACTCGAACCCCTCGCGGTACGCCATGAAAGTTCCAAATAAATCGAAGTGGACGAGGTGCAGATGCCCCTGATCCGGAATGACAATCAGCTTCGGAGTTGAACTGCTCGTTCCCGTGGTCGCAGGCTTCGTACTCGCTCGGGGGGCGAATACCTTGCGATCCCGGCCGAGGTCGTCCTCCCACAGCCGATCTCGGCCTGGCAGAATAACCTCCGACCCATCGAGCCATTGGTCCTCGACAAGATGTACGATCCGATAACGCTCGGGTTGATACTCGCGAACCGACGACAGGACACCATCCTGCACGAAATAGTTGCAGTCGAATGTTCGCGAACCAGAAGGCGCGTAATCGAGTTGCGGCAGAGAGAGGGCAGTTCGGAGGACGGATTGCCCGTCTGTTTCGTAGACGGTGCCCCAATCGGAATAACCGCCAATGATCCACAAGCGGTCCTCTGTTGCCACCATTTGAACGGCTGTGATCACATCGAGTTTCGTTTCCTGATCCTCGCCAGTCTCGATGTTCCGTCGATGAATGAGCATGCGGCGTTTGTAGCTGCGCGTGTTTGGCAAGATTGTCGATACGGCGTACCAGAGGTTCCCCTTCCAGATCGTTGCGGCCTGGTACTCGTGTCTTGGTCCCGGAACTTCAAAGTACTGACCGCGTTCGCGGATCAGGCCGCGCACCAGCCAAGCACACAGCGCACCGCCGATGACGAGCGACGTGAGAATGATGAGGCCCAAGACGACAGGCTCGTGAATCGACTTGGGCCTCATGGCGGCAATCCTCTTGATTGGGCGAACAATTCCGTGAACGACGAGACTTACACCTCACGCGGCTCAACGTGAGAGGTTTCCGAGCGGGG
>JAYSQC010000314.1:0-4006 GCA_043721755.1 Schlesneria sp. | reverse complement strand
GGCGTAAGCCCCCCGGTTCTTGGGCGTAAGCCCTCTGCAGAAGAACCGGGGGGCTTACGCCGCCCCGCTCGGAAACCTCTCACTTTGTACCACGTGTGGCCTCACAACAGCCGGGGGGTGCAGTCACCTTGTTCGACTACTGCCTCTTCAAAATCCCCTTCGGCTCGATCCACAGTCGCCCCTTCGTCGCTCGCAATTCGGCGACCAGTTCCACCTCGCGCAGGGCATCGACGACCTCGAAGTCGTAGCCGACCGTCTGCCAGTCGGTGTCGCCCGCCAGCGAGTTCTCTCGTTGGCCTCCCGAGATGCGCAGGCCCGCCCCCTTCCCTGGCTCATCGGTGCGAGGCTCGACTCCATCCGTCTTCAACCGGACCTCAATCCGATAGCGCCCCGGCCCGAGCAACACGCGCCGCCGAAACGACGCCACGCACTGACCCGATTCGCCGACTTGGATCGAGTACTTCTTGTTCTCGGTCTCCGGATCAACTTCATCGAGCAGCGCGTCTCCCGTTTCCTGCGCACCGTACCAGTCGGCCACTTCGATCTGGTTCGACTCATCGAACTCGACCGGCGTCGGATCGCCCTGTTCGAGCTGTTCGCGCAGAGCAGGCTCACGCGCGGCGATCCGTTCCTGCACCTCACGCACTCGGTCAGCAAAGTCTCGTTCAAAATGATCGCCTTGTCGGTGAACGACGAGTGCCAGCCGAGTCACCAACGCATCGAGTCGCTCGTGCAGTCGCTGGGCCTCGAACAGCGGCAGTAGTTCGGTCACGCGGGCCTTGTAGCGTTGCCGCCACTCGGGATTGTGCATCACCGCGCTCGACACAATCGTCGGCGGGAACTCCAAGATCGGGAAGCCGGGGTCTTGGAACATCTGGTCCATGCCGTGAGGCAGGAACCGGGCGCGACCGTCTTTCGGATTGAAGTAGATGCGGTAGTTGTTCTTGTTCGACGTGTAGCCGTCCCAATGACAGGTCATCCGCTCGAAAGCCATGAACGTGAGAAAGGCGTCCACGTCGAGCTGCCGCTCGATCGCGGGCCAACGGACGGCGGCATCGGGTTCCTCGCACGCGGCCTTCAGCGCGTGCAGATCGCTGTGATCGTCCGGCCCCTTCCCCGAGTCCTTCTCCAAATCGACATCGACATCCTGCACGAAGCCGCCGTCGTAGAAGTTGCCGCTCGCGTCGCCGAAGTGCCGCGTCAGGAACTGTCGGTCAAAACCTTCCTTCAGCACATAGAAGCCGAGATCGCGACCGTTCAACCAGACGCGGGCGTGAGTCACGCGCGTGGCGGGAACCTTCGCGTCGCGCGCGAGGTCCGTGCAAACCCACTCGCACAGATACGACTCGTCCTGCACCGAGTTGTTGAGATGGAGCTTGCCCAACCCGTGAAAAGTCTGCTCCTTAGTGTGCTTGTTCATGTTGAGCGTGAAGGCGGGCTTGTCGTCCAACTCGCGTGAGCTTCCCGCCGCTCCCTTCACCTTGATCGCAACCTCGGTGTAGGTCGTCTCGCGCGGCGAATCGGGAGCATCAGGGTTCGGCAGCGTCTCGACGATCGTGCATTTGACGTAGCGCCGCAGGTTCTCGCGCAGCTTCGTTTCTTGAGACTTCTTCAGTTCGATCCGAATCTCGGGAACGAGACCACTGCCGAAGAAGAGGTCACTCGGATCAACCGGCTTCGTGACGGGAGCTTCTGCCGAGGTGGCCTGAGCGTCCGCAGTCTCATTCGCTGAAGAACCCTGACCGCGCCCGGCACTCTTCACTGCCGAGTCTCGACACGACGCGAGGCCGATCAACAACAGTGCGACCAGCGCCACCCAACCGAAACGATGTTTGATGTGCATGATCGCGCCACGTCCTTCCAGCAGAGTCAGGTCACCAGAATTGGGGTCGGGCGTGCCATGCTTTCAGACAGCCTCACGCCTCACGGACCTCGACGGTCTGGACGCCCTCCACCTGTTGCAGAGACTTCACCAACGCGAGCGGGTCGGCAGGCTCGTTCAAGCGGACGTTGTAGCGCAGGTCGAGCGACAAGCCTTGCCGGGCCGTCACGATTTGTGTGAGTCGATAACTGGCCAACTCCTGCTGAAACAATTCGGTCAACAATTCGGCCGGATCGTGGCCCGAACTCATGCGAATTTCCAACCGATGCTCGGTCGCAGCGGTCGCAAACTTGGAGCCGTTCGTGGCCATCGCGATCGCGACCAGCGCGACAATTGGGATGCCGATCAAACAGACGCCGAACTGCCCCGACCCAATCCCCATGCCGACGACTACCGCGAAGATCACAAAGGCCGTATCGCGCGTGTCATCGACCACCGTGCGAAAGCGGACGATCGATAAGGCACCGACCAAGCTAAAAGCCTTCGCCACGCTGTTGCCGATCACCAGCGCGGTCATCGCGACGAGAATCGTCAGCAACACCAAGGTCGCCGCCAGCGGCCAGACACTCACGGGCGCTTGCCGTCGCGACGCCAAGCATGTCCCCGCCACAGCCAGCCCGCCCACGGCCGAGATCAGCAACCGCAGCGCGACGATGCTCCACGCGACATCAGCACCATTCGTCAAATCATTGAGCAGCCAGTCGGGCATGGAAGGTCTCGGAGGGAGGCAGTCGTCATTGGATGTAGGGTGGGCTGTGCCCACCACTCCGCTACGAATTGTGGTGGGCACAGCCCACCCTACGGACTACGGACTAGAGGGCATTTCAAAACCTGTTTGTGCCTCGAAAAAACAGCCCGACGCGCAAGCGAGGGCTGGGCATTCGATGAGGGTGAAGCCCTCGCTTGCGCGTCGGGCTAGTTTTGAAAGGCCCTCTAATGACTTCACTTCATCTCATCGCGCAACGGCTTGCCGCTTTGATAAAGCTGGAGATGCTCGGCGAAGTCTTCATTCTGTGGGTCGAGTTCCAGGGTCTTGGTCGCCCATTTGACGGCCGTCTTGAAATCACCCGCTTCGGCGTGAGCGGCGGCGAGCGTATCGAGGAACTCTTCGTGCTTGTAGCCGGTCTGTTCACAAGCCAGCGTGGCGAGTGTCACCGCCTGCTGGCCATCGCGGAACTTGGCGTTCGGACAAGTCGCGCGGAACCACGCGAGATTGTTGGCCGGGAGCGCCTCCTTGGGAGCCAGCTTCGTGGCGGCTGTGAAGTCGGCAAGAGCCTTGTCGAGATCACCTTTTTCAACGTGCAACCAGCCGCGCGTGGTGAAGGCCATCGCAAACTGAGGGTCCAGCTTGATCGCGGCTGTCAGGTCCGCGAGGGCCTTGTCCGCCGCTTCGTTCTGGTTGAACAAGGCCGCACGCACGAACAAACCGTACGGATCGGGCTTGGCTCGTTCGATGAGGGACTTGCTGTACGTGATCGCTTCCTCGGAGGTCAGCATCTGATTCCGCTCGACCCAGCCTCGCCCTTTCGTCGTATGCACCTGAAGTTTGGTCCCTTCGATCTCGCGCAGGAAACACGGGGCGAGAATCTCGAGCGCGGTGGCGGTCGTCTTGGCATCGATCCGCACGACGGCCTCTTTCTTCGGGAACAGAATCTGATCGGTCAGATCCTCCGCCGCTGATGCGACGGACGCGACGAACACGAACGAACCGAACACGACAGGCAACCAAGAGCGACTCATGACGAATCCTTTCCAGTGAAGTGCGAATCAATACCAACCCGCAGCGTGAGCAAGGACGAGTCGGTGTCGTTCACCGACCTCGTGCGTTCGTCCTCGCTCGCGCACACCTTCTCGCTCACGCTTCGGGTTGGTGTGCGAGGTTTGTCGTGAATCTCACTCACGGCGTCAACGACTCAAACGGAGCCGGCGCGCGGCAAAAGAACGTAGACCGGTCACTCCGTGACCGGAATCTTCGAGTCACGGAGTGACTCGTCTACTTTGGGTTCGAGATTTGTTGCCGGTCGCCTAACAGCCTGTTGAAAATCATCTGTAGGGTGGGACAAGCTCGCATCGAGCGCCGGCCCACCAAGAAAAGTCTCTGTGTTTGATGGTGGGCCGGCGCGG
>JAYSQC010000313.1:0-30155 GCA_043721755.1 Schlesneria sp. | reverse complement strand
GCCCTGTCGCTCCGCGACAGGAAGCGCGATCCGCAAGGGGGCGTTGATCTGCCGAGTCACCTCGGAGCAACGGCAAACGCCACTCGTGTGTTCTCGCTTCCTGTCGCGGAGCGACAGGGCTACTACCCATTGGCGACTGCACCCCCTGCGACCGGACTCAATCTCACCAAGTTGGCAATTCTCAGGAATTGTTCGACACTTCGCCGCGTCGGACGGCCAACTCATTTCAGTCCGTTCGCCTTCCTTTCACGAGATCGCTCCCTTGTTGGACGAGCACGACCAATCGACCGTGATCTGCGGCTTGCAGATCGGCAGCCGAGAGGCTTGGGCTGCGCTGTATGACGGCTACAGCGCGGATGTCTGGCGTTACGTTGCGCGACTCGTGGGGCCGGAGGTAACGGATGTGGCCGATGTCGTTCAGGAAACGTTTCTGGCAGCAGCCCGGTCGGCGAGGCAGTTCGATGCCGGTCGCGGTTCGTTGTGGGGTTGGCTCACGGGGATCGCTCATCACAACGTTTCGCTCTATTGGAAGCAGATCAACAAAGCGGTGCGATTGCAGAAGTTGGCGGAAGCTCACGCGGGAGAGTTGCATCGGTGGCTGGACGGCTCCGAAGCTGACGGCGTTCCGTTCGAGCAAAGCGAGTTGGCCGAGTTGGTTCGCGGCGTGCTGGCCGAGCTTCCCTCAGACTACGCCGCATTGCTGACGGCCAAGTATCTGGAGGAACGGAGCCTCGACGAGTTGTCCCGGCAATGGGGACAAACCGTCGAGGCTCTCAAATCGAAGCTGGCTCGCGCCCGTCGTGAGTTCCGCAGGAAAGCAGGCAGGAAGATCGAGGCGGAAGCATGACGACGCGTCTCCACCAATCCAAAGCGGAGGAACCACGGATGGCACAGATTTCACGGATGACACAGATCAGACGAAGACATGGAAGTAGAGGCAAAGACATGGAAGTCGAAGACCGGAAAGACAAGGTTCGGGTCGTTCATCTGAGTTCTCATCGTCTTCGTCTTCATCCGTGCCATCTGTGAAATCCGTGAAATCTGTGGTCAGTCTGTTCCTCCTTCTTCTGTTGTCCGCGACCCGTTTTTAGTTTTCCGGTCAGAACTCACCATGTCCGACGAACGCACTCACGACGATGACGACTCACGCCTGAAGGCGGTGCTGCGAGCCGTTGAGGCCGATGCGCCGTTGCCGGATGCCGCACTGCTCGACGCGCTGCGGCACCGCGCGGCCGAGGCGTTCGCGGTGGGGACATCGTCTGAACAACTGCGGCCCGAAAGTAGGGTGCGTGAAGTCTTCGGAACGCACCAGCCAGGACAACTCACGATGGTGCGTTTCGAAGACTCCACGCACCCTACGACACCAACTCAAACTCAACTGCTGTCGGTGCAACCGGCGGCGCACTCGAAGCGGAGGCATCCGATGGTCACTCTGGCGATTCGTGGTCTGTGCGTGGCTTCGGCCGCGGTGGCGATGTTGGTGGCCTGGCTGGTGCCGATTCACGAAGGAGGCGTCTCCAATGCGGCCCCGTTCTCGCAGGTGATCGACGAGTTGCGCGGAGCCAACTCACTCCACTTGCGGGTCGTGCGCGATGGCCGCACCGCCGAAGTCTGGGTTCGTGCGCCGGGCTTGGTCCGTAAGGAAGAAACTCCGCAGCGGTATGAGATCGCGACGGGATCGCGACTGTGGCGCGTGGATGAAGAGACGAACACCGCGATCGAGACGGACTCGCCGTGGTTCTCGGCACCGGATCGGCAGGTCGATCTCGTCGCCCTGCTGGATGTCGGTGTCCGCGATGCGACGGCGCTGTCGAACTCACGCCCGCGCGAGCGGGTTCAGTACGACGGCCGCGAGTGTTTTGTCTACCGCGCCCAGGTTGAGGCGGCTTCGGAACGGATCGAACTGGAAGGGTTCGTCGATGTGCGGACCCGGCAGCTTGCGGGGATTCGGGCCAAGCGTGGACCGAACGTTCTTCTCGCCGAGATGCGGCTGATCGCGATGAACGAAGACGTTGCCGACGAGAAGTTCATCGTCGCGAAGTCGCTCACCGAGGATGGGCGGATCGGCAAGGTGAGCGATGCGCAGGGGATCGCCGTCATCCGGCCGATGCTCGCCAAACGCTGGACGCCGCTCGGGCCGGGGCTGTTGCTCAAGCCCGGCGACTGGTTGCGGACGGAGCTGCGCGGAGCCAACGCCCTCAAGGTAACGCTGTCGTCCGAGGTCGAGCTGACGCTGGGACCGGGGACGCTCGTCGAGTGCATCTCGCCGACGCAGGCCCGGCTGCATCAGGGCGAGGTGCAGGTCAGTAGCCCTCACGCTCCGCGTGAGGAAAGCCGAGTGTCGAACGACGCCGACTCGAAGAAAAATGCTGGCGGTAAATCGAACGCGAACTCCGCGCTCGGCAATCGTCACGCGGAGCGTGACGGCTACGTATTGCTCGCCCCGCGCGAGGGAAGCCGCGTGTTTAAACCGGGGACCAAGCAGCTCGTGCGAGTCGATCGCGACGAGAAGCTCGTGGACGTGCCGCAGACGCCCGTGTGGCTCGCCGGGTTTGAAGGGACTTCCAACAACGAGTCGCTCGGTTCACTGATCGTGAAGCTGCCCGATGGTCGCAACGAACCGTTGACGGTTGGCTATCACAAGGTCTCGGTCGAGATTCGCGATCAGATCGCGCGGACCACCATCGAGGAATCGTTCGTCAATCACACACCGGGTCGGCTGGAAGGGGTCTTCCATTTTCCGTTGCCTCAGGATGCGTCGATCAGCGGGTTCGGCATGTGGATCGGCAACGATCTGGTTGAGGCGGACATTGTCGAGAAGCAGCGTGCCCGTGAAATCTACGAGACCATTCTGCGTGAGCGTCGCGATCCGGGGCTGCTCGAATGGACGGCAGGCAACCTGTTCAAGGCCCGCGTCTTTCCGATCGAAGCCTTCTCCGAGAAGCGTGTGAAGATCGTCTACACGCAGGTGCTGTCGCTGCGAGCAAATCGTTACCGGTACAGCTACGGGTTGCGCAGCGATCTGCTTCGCACGAAGCCGCTGCGTGAGCTGTCGCTGACCGTGACGGTGAACTCGGCGCTGCCGCTCAAGGCGGTGACGTGCCCGACTCACACGGTGCGGACTCAGCAGACGGGGCACTCGGCGCAGGTCGAGTTCGCCGCGCAGGAGTACTCGCCGAACCGCGACTTCGAAGTCGTGTGCGAGATCGACGCGAAACAGTCGGACGTGGTCGTCGTTCCGCACCGACGCGGCGACGACGGCTATTTGCTCGTCCAACTGACGCCGCCCGGTGCGGACGGGAACTGGCAGCGCGAGTTGCTGCCGGAGGGGAAGCCGCTGAACGTCGTGCTGCTCTGTGACACGTCGGCCTCGATGGATTCGGAGAAGAGAAAACAACAGGCCGAGTTCGTGGCGACGGTGCTCTCGACGCTGGGGGTGGATGATCGCTTCCTGCTGGGGGCGTGCGATGTTGGTGTCGAATGGTTTGTTCCTGTCCCCTCTCCCCCGTCTTCGGGGGAGAGGGCTAGGGTGAGGGGGTCGAGCGGTGAGAAGACTCCCGATGACTCATCAAATCCAAAGCCGAAAATCGAAGAGAAGCCCCCTCACCCTAACCCTCTCCCCCAAAGTCGGGGGCGAGGGGACAAGGCGGAAGACAAAGGCAAAGCAAAAGACAAAGCGACAGAGACCCGCGCAGTACCGGCATCCCATGTCGGACTCGCGCCGACCGCCGAGAACATCGCGAAGGCCATGTCGTTCCTCGACCAGCGGGCGTCACTCGGCTGGACGAACCTCGACCGGGCGTTTGTCGAGGTCATCAAAAAAACTCCGGCCGATGCACAGGTGATCTACATCGGCGATGGCATCGTCTCGGCGGGAGACACCGATCCCGCGCGGTTCGTGAAGCGGCTGGGGCAACTGCTTCAAAGTAGCCGTCACGCTCCGCGTGACGAAGGCCGATCCAAGGACGGCGATCAAACTGCGAAGGGAGCGTCATCCAAATCCAACGCTGGTGCCGCGATCGGCTCTCCTCACGCGGAGCGTGAGGGCTACGTTTTTCACGCCGTGACGGTCGGCAACATCAGCGAGTCGGTTGTGCTCAAGGGGATCGCGTCGGTGGGCGGAGGCTCGGTGCGCAGCATCGGTGGCGAGCAGACGGCGCTCGTCGTGGCGAAGGAGTTGCTCAATGAGATCGCTCAACCGGGACTGCGTGACGTGACGGTGGAGTTCAAGGGAGTGAAGGTCGCCGCCGTTTATCCCGAGCGGTTGCCGAACGTCGCGGCGGGGACGCAGCAGATTCTCGTCGGACGCTATCTTCCGGAAGACTCTTCCGTAGGACGGGCACTCTTGCCCGTCGAGTCGTCCAAGGACCAAGTGGTTGGAAAGAAAGGCGAAGAGGGGACGGGCAAGAGTGCCCATCCTACGAGTCAGATCGGCGAGATCATCGTCACGGGCAAGCGCGGGAACGAGGCCGTGCGTTACGCGGCCAAGATCAATTTCAAGGACGCTGAAGAGGGGAACTCATTCATCCCGCGTCTGTGGGCGCGAGGCCATCTCGATCATCTGCTCGCGCAGGGGCAAGCGGCGGCGGTGAAGGACGACATCATCGGGCTGTCCGAACAGTTCCACATCATCACGCCGTACACGTCGCTGCTCGTGCTGGAGACCGATGCCGACCGGGAACGCTTCGGCGTGAAGCGTCGCTACGAGCTGCGCGATGGCGAACGCTTCTTTGCTCAAGGCCGAGACAACGCGAACTTTGAACTGGTTCAACAGCAGATGAAACGGGCGGGAGATTGGCGACTCGGCATCCGGCGGCAGGTGCTGCGCAGCCTCGCGGGACTCGGCCGCAATCCGCAGGCGTTCCAACAGCAGGTGCAGGTCTTCGACGAAATGAAGCGGCTCAGTGGTCGAGACAGTTTCCTCAGTGATGGCGTCTCGGTGTCGAACGGCCCGGTCTCATTTAGCGACTCGGCTCCGATGTCCGGTCCGGGCGGCGGTGGATCTCATTTGGATTTTGCCGGACGCTCGGGCGGGTTCGGCGGGGGCGGTCTCAGTGACTCCTTCGAGTTTGAGGGCTTCAGACTGGATGGCAACAAGGATCAACCGTTTGGCACCAACGGCAGGAGGATGCTGGGTGACGGCGAGGAGATGTTGGGAGTGTCGGACAGTCGCGACAAGGCCGAGCGATTTTCCAAAAGCGACACACTGGCATTCGATTCTGATAGCGATGGCCTGAGTCTCGGTTTCGCGGAGAGCGACCGCAAAGAACTGGGGGAACTGCGCGAGAGCATGATGGACAGCATCGAAGATCTGACAGTGTCAAACGACAGCGAGGTCTTCGAGCGGCAACGGGGTGGTGAACCTGGCCTCGACGAGA
This sequence comes from Schlesneria sp., assembly GCA_043721755.1. GTDB lineage: Bacteria > Planctomycetota > Planctomycetia > Planctomycetales > Planctomycetaceae > Schlesneria. The sequence goes on along the minus strand of JAYSQC010000313.1, from coordinate 24,777 downwards.
ACGGCTTTGATCGCGGTACTGTCGGCTTGAAGGCTGGCTTCAAGAAGTCGCAGATGCGTGGTGTCTCGGCGAAGAGCGAGATGTTTTCGCTGGCGGGTGGTTTGGCGTTCAAGAGCAAATTGGCCGGTAACAAGCCGGCGATGATGGGCCGGTACCAGGGCTATCAGCCCGACACGACGAGCTGGCTGAACAACCTCTTCCCCGCGCTGCCCGCTCGTCCCCGCCAGGCCGCGCCCGCGCTGCCCGATCCGGAAGGCTGGTCGCCCGAGGCACTCGCGCTGTCGCGCAGTCTGCTGCGAGTGGACGCGCTCTCGAAATTGCCGGGCGGTCTCGAACTGAAGCGGACGGTCGATTCGTTCGATCCACGCTGGAAGCGGCAGTCGGCGAAGAACACGGACCTCGTGTTGTACTCACCGACGGGATGGCTCACACGGACGCTGGATCTCGACGAGCAGACCGTCGTCCACTACGCGACGGCTCAGGAACGGGGCGTTTTTTCGCTGGCGCTGCTGCTGGGTCGAAGCCGTTCGTCGTCGGCGAGCGAACTGACACCGGGCGTGCTCGGTTTGAGCGATTCGTCTCTCGTCGCGCTGCACGAAGCGTATCGCGGATATCAAGCCAAGCTGGAGGCGGCGGGCGAGAACCGCGTGACGCTGATCCTGAAGCCAAAGAACTCGGTGTACGAGCAGCATCTGCTGATCGACACGGCGCGGCATGTGATCCTCAAGAATGAAACGTTCGATGACGGGAAGCTGTTCGGGGCGACGACGTTCGATGATTTCGTCGAGGTCTCCGGGACGTGGCTGGCTCGCAAGCTGACCGTCACCGACGACAAAGGCCGGAAGACGAATGAAACGACACTCGACGTGAAGGTGCTCGCCGCCGAAGTGCATGCCGCGCGGATGACCGCCGAGTTGGCCGCCAAGCCGCAGGTGCAGTTCCTGCGGTTGCCGTACTCGAAGTTGTCGGTCGCCCGTCAGAAGGTGGCCGATGGAGCGGCGAGCTTCGACGACCGGATCACGATGATCCTGCATTACGCCTCGTTCCAGCGATGGGATGAGTTGCTCAAGCAGGTTGATGCGGCGGAGGCGCTGGCCGGCGTTCAACAGCTTGGCGGCGGTGCTGCTCTTGTCCCCTCTCCCCCGTCTTCGGGGGAGAGGGCTAGGGTGAGGGGGCCGAATGGTGCTGACGCTCCCGATGCGAAGACCTCTTCTCTTCCTCCCTCCCCTCGGCGGGGAGGGCCGGGGAGGGGGGACGATCAACCAGCGACTTCTGATTCGGGAAAGAACCCGAACACTCAATCCTCCCGCCTCCCTAACCTTCTCCGCCGAGGGGAGGGAACAGATCAGAAGAGTGAAGAAACACAGAAGGCCAAGACCGAAGAGAAGCCCCCTCACCCTAACCCTCTCCCCCCAAGGCGGGGGCGAGGGGACAAGGCGGAAGGCGCAGACAAAGCGGGAGGCTTGAAGCCGGGCGTGCGTTGGATTCGGACGGCGGCACTCGTCGCGATGCGGCGGAACGAAGAGGCCCGGCAGCGATTCCTGGGTGAGGCCAAACAGTTGGCGGCGGCCAAGACGCAGGATGAGGTCTATCTCGCGGAATTCATCCACGGGCAGGCGGTTCAGATGGGAACCGGCTCGGAAATGCTGGACCTCGTCAATCTGTTGAAGCCCGTGTACGAACGGCAGGCGGCGGAACTCGATGTCATGGTCCGCTGGCAGGAGCCGTACAAGAGTGCGCTCGATGCCCTCGGCCGGACGGAGGAGGCCCTCGCGCTGCGGAAGGCGATGGTTGAGAAGTCTCCGTGGCACGTTCACTGGCAGCAGGATGTCGCCCAGCGAATGCGGAATGCGGGACAGTACGACGCGGCCGAGAAATGGCTGCGGAACGAGATCGACCGCAAAATCGAACGGCCCGACCACGAAGACGAAACGCTGCGCGGTTCGCTGACGGACCTCTTCCGCACGCGCGGCCAGTGGGATCGGTTGCTGGTCTTCACCACGGACTGGATCGCGAAGAATCCCGGGTCGTCGTCGTGGAACTCGGCCTACGCGCAGCATGTCTCGGCGCTGGTCTACAACGACAAGCTGGACGCGGCCAACGCGCTCGTCGAGCAATGGTTGAAGGAGGCCCGCGTCGAGGGCAAGCTCACGCCCGTGCAACGCGCCCGGCTGGAAACGGCGATCAACTTCGCGCAGGGAAGCGCGTACAACATCTCGTTCCAGCGGGCCGATGAGCGGTGGTTCGGGCTGCTCGCGGAGACCACGCGGTTCTTCGTCCGTCATCCGCACCACGGCGACATCGCCCACCGCATCTACAATCACAGTTACTTCCCACAGAGCGAGGACTGCGACCGGCTGCGCGGTGAGTTCCTGCATCAGCTCCGCAGCGGACTCGCCGATCTGACGCCGAAGCAGCTCGACTTCCTCGTACACAGTGCGCTCGGCGGACGGCTGGAACTGGTCGAGCCGATCAACGACCGCCAGCAGCTTCAAGCGCACGAGGTGCCGCTTGACATCTGGAAGAAGATCGCCGCCGAACTGCGGGCGCGGTGGACCAAGACCGAGGACCGCAACGACCGCGATTCGCTCGGCACGACGCTGAGCGCGATCTACGGCAGCCGCTTCTACGACACCGAAGTCCTGCCGTTCATGAGAGAGCGGATCGCGACCGCTCCCGAAGATTTGAAGCCGGGTTATCGCGACCTGCTCTTCACCGACCTGCTGTCTCGTCCGTGGACCGATGAGTTGGAACAGGAGGCGTTCCAAACGCTGCGGCTGCTGTCGCGGGCGAACGAACCGGACGCGACGCTCTCCGTCCAGTTGCCTGCGCTGCATCGGCTCGTTGATGCGATGCTGGCCAACCGGTCGGCTCGCGATGAGAAACTGCTGCGCGATGCGGGCGAGGTCAACAAGCTGACCCGCACCGAACTCGCGAAGCAGCGGGCCGAGTCGCGGAAGGCGAGCCGCGTGGCGTTTGCGACGCGCCTGGCGGCTGAAGCGGACAAGGAAGATCTCAACGTAGCCGCACTCGCCAGAGTGCGGGACAACGCGGTGAAGACCCACGTTCTGGCGAACGCGGCTACATCTCTCGCCGCGTGGCTGCGGATGGAACAAATGTGGCTCGACGTGCAGCTCGACCAGAACCTCGACAAGGTTGAAGAGCGGTGTTGGGTGCTGCTCGGCGAAGTCCCACCGAAACCGGAGGTTGTCGAAGATGCAGACGACGAAGATGTCGAGGAACCGGGTGTGGCCGGCGCGGAGCGCATGCAAGAGGCCATCGACGGACTGCTCAAGCAGCGAGCCTTCGTGACCGTGATGAACCTGGCCGCGCGGCGCAAGGCCGCGCCGGCCACGATTGATCGCGTGCTCAAGTACATTGACGCGGGGATCGCCCTAAATAGCCCTCACGCTCCGCGTGAGGAAAGCCGAGTCACGAACGACGCCGCCACTCGCAAAGACGCCAACCCAACTAAGGACGCTGTTCCCGCGCCCGGCCTTCGTCACGCGGAGCGTGACGGCTACTTGAAAAGCCGCGCCGCATGGCGGGCGACCAAGTTCCAGATGCTCGTCGCGCTCGATCGGCCCGACGATCTGGAACGCGATTTGCGCACGTGGATTCGCGAGGATCAATCGACCTCACCGTGGCGTCAGTCGCTTGCGCGGTTGCTGGCCGAACGCGGCAAGCTCGACGAGGCGATCCAACTGTTCGAGTCGGCTGAGAAGGGCAAGCTCCTCTCGTCGAGCGACTACCGGATGCTGTCCGACTGGTATCTCGTGACGAACCGTCGCAACGATCACGAGCGGGCCAAGCTCGAAGTCTTCCAGCAGATGCCGGAGGGAAATCTCGGCAACTCGCTCTACGGCGTTCGCAATCGGTGGCAGCAGCACGGCGTCACGCTGCCAAGCGAACTCGACGAGAATTCTTTGTTGACGTTCCGCGCCCTGTTCGCGAAGTCGGCCAATCCCGAGAACTATCTCTGGCAGTTGCGGGAGATCTACGCGGCCTCGCGCGATTTCCGGCTGCTCCAGATGCTGCCGGCCGCGGTGCTCGGCCGCTCGCCGCAGCAGGTCTATGCGTTCCTGCAGTCGCTCAACAGTCAGGTGCTTTACGAACTGCGGAACGAGGCGACGGCGGACGAGATTCTGAAAGTAGTCGGCACACTCCGTGTGCCGAACGGCGGCGGAGAAGGCGACGGCACTCGGAGAGTGCCTGCTACATTGGCGAGGACGCCGGCCGATCTGCGGGCGCTCGACCTGTTGGAGGCGCTCGTCGAACGGAAGTCGTCCGAGGTACTCAACCAACCCGGCCCGCACGTCGCAGCGTGTGTCGCCGCGCTCCGTCGCGCGTTCGATCGCGACTGGCAACCGGGTGAGGCTCGATTGATGTCGAGCTTCCTCTACCAAATGGGCGGCATAACGAACGGCGAGGTCGCGGCGGAGCAGCTTCGCGAGTTGAGGGCCTTGCAGGCTCAAGCCCCCGCCGCGTCGCGAGACCATCTGTTCATCACCAACGACCTGTGTAATTTGCTCGGCTGGAGCTACGGCAAGCGCGACGAAGCGATCGCGATGATGCAGATCGAAGTCCGCGACTACGCCGTGGCCAATGGAGGCCAATGGCCGCACGAAGACAACGGAATTCTCGGCAGCTTCGTCAGCCTGTACGAAGGTGGCAACAAGCACGCGGCGGGTGAGGCCGTGCTGCTGAAGTGGCTCGACCAAACCAAACACGATGAGCAGCGGAAGTGGCTGCGCGACCGGTTAATGTCGCTCTACAACCACGCTCTGGAACACAAGGGCGAGGTGACGCTCGGCAGCGGTGCGACGCTGTTCGACAAGATCATCGACCTCGGCCTGAAGGAGATCGACGACGCGCCGGACGAGCATGTGCGCTACAACGTCGTCACCCGGATGTGTTCGACGTTCGACGTCGCCCAACGGAACAAGATCGGCGACTTCGCCGGACGGCTGGCGAAGTTTGTGTTCGAGTCGCTGCCGACGATCCTCAAGCAGCAACAGTCGCAGTACCGCAACACGGTGACGGCTCCGGTGCCTGTCACCGGCACGGCCCTCAGTCCGAAGCTCGCGCTGCAATACATCGTCGAGCGGTTGGAGCAGTATCCGGAGCGGTTCGAGGTCCAGTGGGACAACGGCTGGCAGGCGTTCGGCTACGAACTGGCCCGACGACGCGAAGTGGCGGCGGCGGAGTTGGGCGATCTCGCGCCGCGAGTCCTCGCGCTGGCGATCAGGGAACTGAAGCGCGACCTCCGCATGGGCGAGGCCCGCAACCAGTACATCTACTACAAGCACCATTCGCACTTCTGGGCCGAAAAGGCGGGCGACTTCGCCAAGGCTGCGAACGAGGTCCATGCCGAGAAGAAGACCTCGGGCCGACGAGTCCGCTACATCGCGAACTACTTCCGCAGCGGACTGGAGATGTCCGCACGCGGCATCGAGATCCTGATGATCGCGCACAACAGCGGCCGCTTGGACGAATCGGCTCAGGCTGAACTGGTCGGGTTCCTTCGAAACGAGAACCGCTACGCCGAGTCGATCCCGCTGCTCGAAGGATTGATGAAGGCCCAACCCGACTCGATGACCTACCGCACGCAGTTGATGGCCGCCTATCACCACTCGCAGCGCCCCGAGCAACTGGCCACGCTGGTCAAGCAGATCGACACGCACTTCCACGCGGACGGCCGCTGGACCGAAGGGAACATCGCTCAGTTCGGCACGGCGTGTCTGGGCTGTTCGTTGAATGAGTTGGCGGTCGGATACCTCAACGAGGTGATCTCACTCCATCAGCGGGACCACGGCGGACGGACGCTGAACGATGCGGCGCTGTCCGACTATTACCAACACCTCGCCCAGACGCAGTCGCGTCTCGGACAGACCAAGGAGGCGGTCGATGCCGCCAGCGCCGCGATCGTCTGCTGGGGACCGCGACACGATCACCGGGGCTATGCGATGCAGAGCTTGAACCAGGTGCTGAGCGGCGCGAAGGATCTCGACGACTACGTGAAGCACCTCGACGCCGAAGCGGCCAAGACGGGACAGGACAGTCCGATCCTGCGCAAGGAAATTGGCAAGGTCTACCAGTCGAAGAGCGATCTCCCGAAAGCCAGCACGCAATACGAACTGGCTCTGGCGTTGCAGCCGCTCGACAAGGAAGTCCATCAGGCATTGATCGTCGGCTACGACGGCACCAAGCAGCCGGACAAGGCGACCCGCCAGTTGATGGCCCTGATCGACTCGCACCGCCACGACTTGGAGTTGTTCAAGCAATTGGCCACGCGCATGAAGGACAACGAAGCGGAGGCCGAACGGGCTGCGACCTCGATCATCGAAGCGGCTCCCAACGAGGCGGAGAACCACGCCGCGCTGGCCGAACTCCGCCAGCAACAGAACCGCTGGGACGAGGCGATCCCGCACTGGGAACAGGTCGCCGAGTTGCGGCGGCTCGAACCGACGGGACTCCTCAAACTGGCCGCAGCACAGGTCCACCAGAAGCGGTGGGACGCGGCTCGCGCGACGCTGGTCAAGCTGCGTCGCACCGAGTGGCCTTCGCGGTTCAACAACGTTCTGCAGGAGGCGACGCAGTTGGAGGCTCAGTTGCCGAAATGACGGATCGAGAAGTCGGGACCAAGTGGTTTGAAGTTCTTGTTTCGGCGGGTACGTTGTCTCGGATGTCGAGGCCGTCTTGCAGAGTAAACAGAAAGCGTCCCGCAGTGACACATTTTCACTGCGACACACTAATCCGAAGTGTAAACGAGGAGATGTGTAGCGTTCCTCGCTCACGCTTCGGGTGAGTGTCACTGCGGTCCGCGTGAGGTATAAACCGAACGTTAAACTTGCTGACCGCTGATCGCACGCGCTGGGAACCAATGGTCGAGAAATCAGGAACCACCATGAATGAATCCCGTCGATCACAGACGATTGCACTCGGGTTGCTCGGCGCGGCCATCGGTGGCAGCATCGGCTATTACGCTTTCTTCTGGGCCGCGCGACAGGGCTTCTACGCCCTCATTCTCCCCCCCGCACTGCTGGGACTGACGGCGGGCTACCTTGCGCGGTGCCGTTCGACGTTGCTCGCAATACTCTGCGCCATCGCGGGACTCGCTCTGGGAATGTACACCGAATGGCGATACGCGCCGTTTCGAGCGGACCCGAGTTTTCCGTACTTTCTGACCCATGTGCATCAGCTCAAACCCTTCACTTTGTTGTCACTCGCGCTGGGCGTGTTGGGGTGTTACCGATTCGCTCTGGGAGCTGACCGCAGAACGCCCCACGTCAAATGACCGAGAACCTGTCCGGGAGTGACTTCCCGATCTGCCTCGTCGATTTGTATTGCGAGGTTCATCACTAGCCCGACGCGCAAGCAAGGGCTTCACTGTTTAGGACGGTTTGCCCTCACTTGCGCGTCGGGCTAGGCTCTGTTTTGAAACCCCACCCCGTTTGTCGGGGTGGTTCACGGGTCTCTGCACTACTCCATAATCTCGGTGACTACGAGTAGTGCAAAGACCTAATTCCACCGGGGCAAGCCCGGTGGGGTGAGTTTCAAAACAAAGCCTAGCGCCAACGGCTCACTGAAGAACGGTTACGAAACTGCACTAGCGTCCGGTTCAGACATCGGCGGGCGGAGTCCCGAGCAATCCGTCCATCAAACAATTCTCTCGTGTGAGTTGATCCAATCCATGTCTCGTCTCGTGATTCGCAATGGCACTGTTTACGACCCGACCAACGGCGTCGATGGGGAGGTGCGCGACATCTGGATCGAAGGGGGCAAGGTCATTGCCGCGCCGCTCGATCCGCACGCGAAGGGGGATCGCACGCTCGATGCCAGCGGGTTGGTGGTCATGCCGGGCGGCGTGGACATGCACTGTCACATCGCCGGGCCGAAGGTGAACGCCGCGCGGAAGATGCTGCCCGAGGAACGGCGTCGTGCGCGGATGCTGCATCGCACGGAGATCGCTCGCTCGGGAACGACCGGCAGTTGCCCCTCCACGTTTGCGACGGGCTATCTGTACGCGGGACTCGGTTACACGACCGCGTTCGATGCCGCGATCCCGCCGCTTGCCGCTCGTCACGCACATGAAGAGTTTGAAGACACACCGCTGCTCGACAAGGGTTTTTTCGTTCTGGCGGGGAACAACCAGTTCGTGATGCAGCAGCTCAAACAGGGGCAGCCCGAGTTGGTGAAGGCGTACCTCGGCTGGTTGCTCAACGCGACGAAGGGCTACGCCATCAAGGCGGTCAACCCGGGCGGGGTCGAGGTGTGGAAGAGTCGTGGGCTGGGCAATGTTTCGGGGCTGGACGACACGGTCGATCACTTCGATGTGACGCCGCGTCAGATCGTGAGGGGCCTCGCGGCGGCGATCGATGAGTTGCGGTTGCCGCACGCGCTGCATCTGCACTGCAACAACTTGGGGATGCCCGGTAACTGGTCCACCACGTTGGAGACGATGCGCGCGTTGGAGGGACATCGTGGACATCTGACTCACATTCAGTACCACAGCTACGCGGGCGATCCCGACGACCAGGCGACGTTCGGCTCGCGCGTGCCCGAGTTGGCGGACTATGTGAACTCGCATTCGAACCTGACCGTCGATGTCGGACAGGTGATGTTTGGCCAGACGTGTTCGATGACGGGCGACGGGCCGCTCGGGCATTACCTACATCGGGTTCTCGGCGGCGCGTGGTTCAGTTGTGACCTGGAACAGGAGTGCGGCTGCGGGATCGCGCCGATCAAGTACCGACGGAAGAGTTTGGTTCACGCCCTGCAATGGGCGATCGGCCTCGAGTGGTATCTGCTCATCGACGATCCGTGGCGCGTGGCGATGAGTACCGACCATCCCAACGGCGCATCGTTCTTGGCGTATCCGCAGATCATCGCGTTACTCATGGATCGAACGCGCCGCGCGGAGGTGCTCGCCACACTGCCCGAAGCAGTGCGCACACGCTGCGTGCTGCCTGATCTCACACGCGAGTACACGCTGAACGAGATCGCGATCATCACGCGGGCCGCTCCGGCGAAGATGTTGGGGCTGACTCACAAAGGACACCTCGGCCCGGGAGCCGATGCCGACGTGACGATCTATACGCCGGGCAGCGACATCGAGCGGATGTTCGAGCTGCCGCGCTGCGTGCTCAAGTCGGGTGAGATCATCATCGAACAGGGCGAGGTCCGCCTCAGCCTGAACGGGGCGACTCAACACGTTAGTCCGGACTATGACGAAGCGGCCATTCCAGTCATCCGCGAGTGGTTCGAGGCGCACTACACGGTGCAGTTCCGCAACTACCCGATACAGCAGGAAGAACTGCTCGGCAAGATGGTCGAGGTTCCGACGACCACACCGTGATTGGAGTGGCCGTTTGCGGAAAGCACCGTAGGACGGGCACTCCTGCCCGTCCGTTTTCTGGATGCCGTTCACGCCGAGGAAGACGGGCAAGAGTGCCCGTCCTACGAGGGCGTTCAACCGGCGGTTATTCCCGCCTGCTGTTGAAGGCGACACTAACCCGAAGCGTCAGCGAGGATGCCACTCACGTCCTCGCTGACGCTTCGGGTTAGTGTGAAATGGCGATCCTCTCCCCGTCTGCCGCTATCCTCGCGCCTGCTTCATCAGCGTGACGTACTGTCCGGCGAGATCGCGGATGCGGTCAAAGTCGCCGCGTTCGAGCGCGTCTTTCTCGACGAGTTGACTTCCCAACCCAACGGCACACGCGCCCGCTTTGACGAAGTCTTTCAGCGTCTCCAGATTGACGCCGCCGGTCGGCATCAACCGCACTTGGGGCAGCGGACCTTTGAGCGCCTTGAGGTACGCCGGTCCACCGATGTCAGCGGGAAAGAGCTTCACGATGTCGGCTCCCGCCTCCCACGCCGTCAACACCTCTGTTGGCGTGTACGCGCCGGGCATGATCCCTTTGTCGTAACGGAGCGCCAGCTTGATGACTTCCAGATTGACGGTCGGCGAGACAAGGAACTCCGCTCCGGCCAAGATCGCCGTTCGAGCCGTCTCGGGATCGAGGACCGTTCCCGCGCCGAGCAGAACCTTCGACCCGAACTCCTTCTTCACGGCCGAGATCACTTCCACGACGCCCGGCGTGGTGAAGGTGACTTCGATGATGTCGATGCCACCTTCATAAAGAGCCCGCGCGACGTTGACCAATTGGCCGCTGGACGACGCGCGGATGATCGCGACCAACCCGCCATCCAGAACGCGCTGTAAACTTTCGTGACGACTCATGGTGTGCGGTCCTTCGGGAAGTGTTAGTCCTCAATCAAGCGAATCCCACCGGGCTTGTCCCGGTGGAAATAGGTTTTTGCACTAACTTGCGTGTTCACTCGAAGCGACGCGACGAGTAGTGCAAAAACCCGCGAGCCATCGGGACAAGCCCGGTGGGGTCGCTTGATTGAGAGTGAATCCGGTCAAACGCGCGCCGAGAACTTTTCGGCGTACTCGAGCACCCACTGATCGATCACATCGCGGAATCCGTCCAGATCGAGTTGGGCCAGTTGTTGGTAGTGCGTGCGGCTGAGAACTTCTTTGTTGCGGATCGTTCCGCGTGCGATCAGTTCCACGATCCGGCTGGTCGAGTACGGGCGGATGACCATTTCCAACCGGCTGTAGTACTTATTGAGCGGCTTGCCGTCGCCGGGAGCCAGATCATCGCGTGAGATCTTCGCGCCCCAACCGTCCGCTCCCACGATCGACTGGAAGTCGAAACCGGCGAAGTGGACGACGAGCTTTCGCAGACAGACCTCGATCTCATCGGACAGTTCGAGTCGCGCTTTGGAGTGCAGATTCTTGCACTCGTCTTCCGTCATGGCTCGCTCAGCCCGTTCGCGTGCTTGGGTGGAACGGTGGTGCTGTCCGCGTTCGATCGCGCGTTCGAGCCTCTGGTCAAAGTTCATGGCATTGGTCCGTTCGTGATCGAGCCGTAAAGCGCGATCGAGAAACATCGTCTGGGAAAAGTGAGCCGAATCTCGTGCGACTCGCTGAAACATGGCAAGCAGGCGGGCGGGCATTGGAGGCGGGCGATTCTAGGAAGGCTCTGTGGGGCGGGCAATCGCGCGTGACAAGTTGCCATGTCGGCCATGCGTCTCTGGCCTGTAATCCCTACAACCTTGGGTACGTGATTCCTGCAATGGCTCAGCGTCGTTGATTGGAAAGCACGAGAGGATCATCCGTTCGAGGATCGCATTGCCGTGGCATTGCTGCGCGGTGGCCTGATTCGACAGGTTGTTTTCAACAATTGGCGACACGGCACGGATGCTGCTTTGCTGGCGTAGCGTTGACGAAGACGCAGCTTGCTCGGCTCGGATCAACTGCCATAATGCGGCCCTCGACTTCGCAACGGTCTGCGGAGTTGGAACGCATCTTGGCGGAGGATGTTGGCCATGCAGGCGGTGGAAGTGAATTGGGAAAAAGTGAGGCAGCTCGGCGGGAGTCTCGCACCGTGGCAGTGGGGCTTGGTGGTGCTGGTCGGCAGCATCGGCGTGTGGTCCCTCTTCCAGTTGCGAGCATGGTTTCGCGAAGATGACGGTCGTGCGGACGGCCACTTGGAAATGCTCACGCAGTTTCGAGATTTGCATCGGCGGGGTGGGATATCCGAGGACGAGTACCGATTGATTAAGAGCCGGTTGGTGGCCGGTCACGCCTCGCAAACGCAGTCAGAACGGCGACTTTCAGTAGCGGCGAAATCTGCCGGAAGGGCATCGCCCAGCGGCCAAATGATGGGACCGCGCAACGCCACGGTAGGCGAGTCAAGTACAAGCGAGAAATCGCCGACGATGGAGTCGGAAACAGAAGACCTGACGGATCGCACAGGATCGGATCGCGCAGAGTCAGATCAGACGGAATTGGATTGAGCACAGACGAACGACGAGCAGATCAGAGATCAAGAAAACGGAACATCGGGAAGACAGGCCACGACAAGACGATCGACACGCAGGCTCGAGGATGGGTCTGAACGAACGTCGCTGAAGGATCATGGCAGGGCCAGGGACGAGCCGCTTGCTTTCATCATCGAGTTACTCACCGACGAAACCCCCTCGGCAGCGTTGAAGGAAAGCTAATGACTTCGGGACGCGATTTTATGTCCGCCGGCAAACGCGGCGCAACCGGCAAGAAAAATGCCAACTGTTCATTCTGTCGCAAGAGTTACCGCGAAGTCGGGCCGCTCGTGGAAGGCCCCGATGAGGTCTACATCTGCGGCGAATGTATCGAGCTGTGTCAGAGCATTCTGGATCAGGAACGGAAGCGGCGCGGGACTTCAACCAAGCTGTTCAACCGCGTCCCCAGTCCGCGTGAGATCACAGAGCATCTGAACCAGTACGTGATCGGTCAGGATCGCACGAAGAAGATCCTCTCGGTCGCGGTTCACAACCACTACAAGCGACTGATGGCGACGGCTGATGTCGATAACGATGTCGAGATCGAGAAGTCGAACATCCTGCTCATCGGGCCAACCGGTTCGGGCAAGACGCTGATGGCGCGGACGATGGCTCGCCTACTGCAAGTTCCGTTTGCCATCGGTGACGCCACAACGCTGACCGAAGCGGGATACGTCGGTGAGGATGTCGAGAACCTGCTGCTCAAGCTGCTCCATGCGGCCGACTTCGATGTCGAAGCGGCTCAACGCGGGATCATCTTCATTGACGAGATCGACAAGATTGGCAAGACCTCGCAAAACGTCTCGATCACTCGTGACGTGTCGGGTGAGGGCGTGCAACAGGCGCTGCTGAAGATGCTCGAAGGAACGGTCGCCAACGTCCCTCCACAAGGGGGACGCAAGCATCCCGAGCAGCAGTACATTCAACTCGATACGACCAACATCCTGTTCATCTGCGGTGGGACGTTCGTCGGGTTGGAAGACATCATTGCCAAGCGAATGGGCAAACGCACGATCGGCTTCGGTGCGGCTGAAGTGGAAGATCCGCTGAAGGCTCGCGCTGGCAAGTTGCTCGGCCAAGCCTGCACCGACGACGTGATCGAGTACGGGATGATCCCCGAACTGGTCGGGCGTCTGCCGGTGGTCAGTGCCCTGTCGCCGCTGGAAGAAGATGATCTCGCGAGGATCCTCATCGAGCCGAAGAACTCGCTGGTCAAGCAGTACCAAAAGTTCTTCCAGATGGAGAACGCGGAACTGGAATTCACGCCCGAGTCGCTGCGTGAGATCGCTCGGATCGCCAAGTCGAAGGAGACCGGAGCACGCGGACTGAGGTCAGTCGTGGAAGAGTCGATGTTTGAAGTGATGTACGATTTGCCCGACTTGTCGCCCGGCCAGAAATACGTCCTCACCCCGGAAGTCGTTCGCGGCGAGATGCGGTTGGTACCACTCGATGGTTCGGCCGCAGCCTGACACCTCCCCCAACATGTTTGAATCCCTCCAGCCCGGTTCGTGTGCGAACCGGGCTGGTTTCGTTGACGGTGGACCGCAGGCGAGCAGGGAACTTGGTTTCGGTGTCCGCAACTTCTGTAGATTCTGCGGAGCAGTTGTCAGAGAGTGCAAAGTGAGAAGTGATCAGTGCAAAGTGCAAGATTGCAGAGAACACTCGTCTGGAGACACTTTGCACTGATTTCAACCAGTGATTTCATGGGTGGAGGATGTGCCCCGTTAAACCTAAAACAAGCGAACCCCACCGGGCTTGTCCCGGTGGAAATAGGTCTTTGCACTACTTGCTCATTCACTCGAAGCGACGTGGCGAGTAGTGCAGAAACCCGCGAGCCACCGGGGCAAGCCCGGTGGGGTCGCTTGATTGAGGGTTGGATGCACTTGGACCGAAATCTCTCGGCGAGTCTGGCACCTTGGTTTGAGTGGCCCGCCCGCCCAACGCTATGATCCCCGCCGCGTTCACTGATTTTTCATCCGTTCGCCACCGCACGAAAATGAGTCCGTCATGCAGGCCCGATTGAAGGTTCTTCACGACAAGGCCAACGTCAAGCAGGTCAAACTGCTCCCCGTCACGCTGATCGGCCGCAGCACCGAGTGCAATTTGAAGATTGCATCCAGCCAAGTCAGCCGGGCCCACTGTCGCATCACTCTCGCGGATGACACGGTTTATGTGGAAGACTTGGGGAGTGCCAACGGGACGATGGTCGATGGCAAAATGTTGCCACCTCATCAACCGACCTCCATCGCGCCGGGAGCCACGCTCGTTGTGGGACCGGCTGAGTTTCAAGTCGATTACGTCGCGTCGACCAGCCTGACAATGGTGTTGTCTCGAGCCTCGCCACTCATGGCGAACGATGCGTCTTCCACCGAGTTGATCGTTCCCCAAGCAGTCTTTCCGCAAGCTTCTCCGAGTCAGCCTGCGGCTCCTCCACCGAAGGCACGCCCCGTGGCGGCCCCGAAGGCGGCCAAGCCTGTGGCGCGTCCCGTTGTTGCCACTCCGGTGATGGCTCCGGTTGCGTCTCCGGTCATTGGCAAACCCGTTGTGGCGGTGGCTGGCGTGGCAACCGCAGTTCCTGTCGTTATTGCTGTTGCCACGGCGTCCGCGCCCGTTGACGCCGCCGTCGAGTTTCCTTCCGCCGCCCCGGAAGCGGTGCCGACTGAGATGTTGTTTTCCGGGTTTGCCTCTCCTGACGAAGAGGTTGCGGCCAGCGAAGCCCCGCTCTTCGACTTCGGAGCTTCATCCACAAATGACGCCGAACCCTCGGCGAGCGAGTCATCTTCGTCCGCTTCCGCTGGCGGAAAGAAAGGGGGGCTGAAGTCGCTGTTTTCGATGTTTGGACGTGCGGCCAAGAGCAGTCCCGCACCCAAATCGGCATCGCCCGCCTCCGTTGCTCCCGGTGTCTTCCTGCCCACGATGGAGCAACGTGGCGCGGTGGTCGATGTTCCCGAGCAGGGATCATTGGACCTGGGTTTCGGATTTATGGAATCGGTTGTTACGGACTCGAACGCGCCAACGTTGTCATTCGCGCCACCCTCTTCGAGTGAGCCTCTCGCCGAAAACAAAGACGAAGAAGACAACGGATTCTCGCAGTTCCTCAACCCGTTGTAGCTCGTAGGGCGGGCACCCTGGCCCGCCTTAGCCTCTCTGTTCGCAACGTTTGTGCATTTTGCGGAGTAGTTATCAAAGAGTGCAAAGTGAGAAGTGATCAGTGCAAAATTGCGGAGAACTCTCGTCCAGGCTCACTTTGAACTTTGCACTGATCACTTCTCACTTTGTACTGATTTCACCAAGGCGATTTCATGGGCGGCGGCTGTGCCACGTTACTTGCTGCACGAGGCCATCCCCAAGTCCTCTCCAACGAAAACACGCCGCTGTCTTGAAAGACAGCGGCGTGCGATTGGCGGTGGGATGTGTTGGACCTGTTCCGCTTCGACTACTTCGACTGTCTGAGTTTGCCAGATGTAGGGTGGGCTGTGCCCACCAATCCGCAATCCATTGTGGTAGGCACAGCCCACCCTACGGGAAGTCAGGTAGTCGACTACTTGCTCGCTTCCGCAAATCGTCGGGCGACTTCGGTCCAGTTGACGACGTTCCAGAAGGCACCGATGTAGTCGGGGCGACGGTTTTGATAGTTGAGATAGTAGGCGTGTTCCCACACGTCGAGACCGAGCAACGGGGTGCGGCCTTCCATCAGCGGGCTGTCTTGATTGGCGGTGCTTTCGACAACGACCTGGCCCTTGTCGAACGAGAGCCAAGCCCAGCCACTGCCGAACCGTGTGGTGGCCGCGGCCGCAAACTTCTCTTTGAACGCGGCGAAGCTGCCGAATGCCGAGTTGATCGCGGCGGCAAGGTCGCCGGTCGGTTCACCTCCCGCGTTGGGGCCGATCACCGTCCAGAATAACGAGTGGTTGGCGTGGCCACCGGCGTTGTTGCGGATCACCGTGCGAATGTCTTCGGGGACGGAGGCCAAGTCCGAGATCAGCGCTTCCACCGACTTGGCGGCCAATGCCGGATGGGCTTCCAGCTTGGCATTCGCGTTGTTGATGTAGGCTTGATGGTGCTTGCCGTGATGAATCTCCATCGTCTTTGCGTCGATGTGCGGCTCCAAAGCACTTGGAGCGTAGGGCAATGCGGGAAGGGTGAAGGCCATGATCGAATGTCTCCTGAGGGAACCGGTTTCAAATGCTCGCGATGATTCAAACGCGAATCTCGACGGCATTCTAGGAGGCGCTCGTTCACGATGCAAAGAGCGGCGAAGGCACGCGTGGGGCGGGTTGGCAACTCGTCTGAGTCGATACCGACACCAACCCGAAGTGTGAACGAGGACACGCACCCCACCCTCGTTCACACTTCGGGCTGGTGTGAATCACCCGCCCACAACAACGGACGTTTTACCGGGCAACTTTGCCCCCCGCTTCGTCCGGTGGACGCTGGCTCAGGCGACGACCGGCTTGATGCTTGGGATCTCCAGCATCCGTCTGCTGTCCCGGAAGGCGCGTCCCCAGCGGGGGTCGCGCTGCCGGAACGAACTTCTTCGACGAACCGGTCGCAGGCGCGGCCCCCGTACCGCCGCGCGGCGCGGGAGACTCGGTCACCGCGTCTTTATTAGAGGACAACGGATCGGCTTCAGAGGAAGTCGTTTTCGGCCCGAGCAACGGTGGGGCGGAGTTTCCCAACAAATCGGATCGACTCTTGGGCGAGGTGACTTTGGGCGTCTTAGCTGTGGGGCGAGCGGGAATGCGCAGGCTCATACCGACGCGCACATCGTTCGCGTCCTTCAACTGATCGCGGTTGGCTTCATAAATCTCGAGGAACCGGTTCGTGCTGCCGAGTTGTTTGGCAGCGATGGATGACAGTGTCTCGCCCTTTTGGACGACGTGCGCCTTTCCGAAGGCCGTTCCGCCGACCGAGTCCTCTCGGCGCGAAGTCGTGTCGCTGGACACGATCTCGTCGCTGTCGGGGATTGGAATCGGAGCCAAGTCGGGAATGCCATCGTCCGTGCCGTGTTGCCGCTGCGTGCGGGACTTGTGAGTCGAGACATCGAACGGCTCGCGTGAGTCATCCAAGAAGAGATCGGGGGAGTCGTTGCCGGGCAGCGATCCCTCGTCTCTTTGAGACGACGAACCCTTTCGACCTGAGACGGCTCGCGCCGCTGTTCGTGGCGGTTCATCCACTTCTTCAATTCCCTGCAAGTACGGCGCGATCGACTTTTCAGCGATCTGAGCATCCAGTCGTTTGGCCGTTTGCAGGCGCGGCGACGCCGTTCCGGTCTTCGCGTCGTTGCGAAAGAAGAACGCTCCCGCCGCACCCAACAGCAGCACACCCAACGCCAGCCCGATTCGTTGATCTTGATGCACGACGCACTCCTCCCGCAGATTGGCAAACTCCGTATCGCGGGTCAGTCGGCAGAATCTGCCGAAGGGCATCAGCGTGATTTGGCGAGACAAAGACAATTCGGTGGCCACGACGGGGGATGTGCCGGTCAGCGCGGTTGCTCCGAGCCTGCGGGCCTCTCGCAACCAGCCCTGTAGGACGGGCACTCTTGCCCATCGTTCTGTCTGAAAAAGCAGTCCTAGTCCTCGATCAAGTGACCCCACCGGGCTGGCCCCATTGGTCTCTCCACATCTCAGATCGACCGTAGCCAATTTTGGAGTGCGGGGATTCATCACCGCTTTCTTTTCTCAGCCTTTGATCGTCCGGTTTGGGCAGACCTCGAAGAGGAACCGTGTTCTCAACGCAGTGAAGCCAAATCTAGAAAAGAAAGCGGCAATCCATTGCCGCAGTCCAAAGGGTTGGAAACCGTCCCACTGAGATGTGTCGAGACCAATGGGGCCAGCCCGGTGGGGTTCGCCTGATTTGAGGATTCGTGTCAGCCGCTTCCGCGTGAGGGATAGCCAACGTGAACCAAGCCGAAAAATGGACGGGCAAGAGTGCCCGTCCTACGTTTCGCCGCAGGCTGCTACGTCAACTGCCCCGACGCCTCGATCGGCCAGACATCGACGACTTGGCCGTTCTCATGCACGACCAGTTCACGATGGAGGTTGCAGGTGGTGCAGGCGTGGCTGGGGATGAGATGCAGCACTTGGCCGATGCACCAGTCGGGAGACGGCTGCACGACGGTGTGTTCTTCGGCCAGGAACACGGGGATTTGAGCGTCTGGGAAATCGCGGATCGACGGCACACCGAACTCAGCTCCCGCTCCTTTCACGCCAACATCCAGCACGGCGCGGGTCGAGGTCGGGCGGCTGATGACACGGACCAGCAACGACAGCGCGACTTCAAACTCGGGGGCGAGGCGTTGGTACTGGCGGTCCATCGTCGCATAGGTTCCCGCCTGGACTTCATCGACTCCGTCCATCGCGCCCGTGCTGTCATAGGTCGCGCTGGAACAGCCGCTCACACAATCCACGGGCAATCCCGCCGCTTCGAGGAGTCGCCGCGTTTCGACCGCTTGCTGCATGGCGGCTCGTGCGCGCGTCGTTCGCTCCGCACGGTCCACGACGTTCACGAGATGTCCTTCATACGCCTGCAAACCGGCGAAGTGGACTCCCGGCAGAGCGACGATGCGGCGAGCCAACTCGACCGCCGGTTGTCCCGGCGCAACTCCGCAGCGCCCCATGCCGATATCGACCTCAACCAGCAGGAATACCGTTGAGCCGACGGCCGTCGCGGCATGTGAGATCGCCAGTGCTTGTTCGATGTGATCGACGGCCACGCTGACTTTCGCCTGCAGTGCCAGTCGCGCGAGTCGTTCACACTTGATCGCGCCGACCACTTGGTTGGCGATCAGCACGTTGTCGATCCCGTGTTCGACGAGGATCTCGGCCTCACTCAACTTCGCGCACGTTATGCCGACCGCACCTGCGGCCAGTTGGCGTTTGGCCAGAGTCACGCACTTGTGGTTCTTAAAATGAGGCCGCAGCTTCGCCGAGCGGTCTCGAAAAAACGCCGCCATCCGGGCGAGATTGCGATCGGATGCCGCGCGGTCGAGCAACAGCGTCGGCGTGTCGAGGTCTTCCAACGGACGACCGATGCGCGGGTCGAGGGGAGAGACGGGAACCTGTTCAGTCATCACTTCAGCTCCGTCAGCGGGTTGTCGCGGCGAGTGAGTGGCAGCGCCACCGGGCTGCCCGTGCGCTGTGATTCAAAAATACTGGCGATCATGCCGACGACCGCGCGGCCCGCGTACATGTTGCAGAGCGGTGGACGATCCTTGTCGATGGCGTCGAGCAGATCGTACACGGCGGCGACGTTGCCACCGTGCAGGCCCTCGCCCTTGAGTGTCTCGGGCTGAGCGATTCCTTGCGACGTGATCGGCTGCCATTTGGCTCCGCTTCGTCCGGGCGACCAGCTCGCATCCTTCAGCAGCCAGACAGGGGCGAGGTATCCGGTACTCAGCTCGATCACGCCGCGACTTCCCAAGATTTGCAGAGCGAAGCGTGACGGGTTGCCTCCCGCGCCACGCACCGAATCGAACGTCCCGACGACGCCGTTCGCGAACGAGTACCGCGCATGAACGGCATCTCCGGCGAGCGGCCCGATCCCTTCATTCCCTTCGACCACATCGGCCGCAGTGATCGGCGGGCCCTTCGCCGTGACCGTCGCAAAACAGCTTGTCGCCTCTCCTCCGAACAGCCGCATCAGGTCGAGGATGTGTGACCCGAGCACCCACAAATCTTCACCGCCGCCGCGCTGCGCGTCTTCCTTGCCGCGGCCGCGCAGTTCGAGTACCTCGCCGATTTCACCCGCCGCGATCAACTTCTTCACGACGACGTTCGTGGGCGAGTAATGCGTTTGGTGTGACAGCGCCAACTTGAGATGCCGCATCTCGCACGCGCGGATCACGTCGTCCGCTTGAGCCAGCGTCGGGACGAACGGCTTCTCCATGTAGATGTGGCAGCCATGTTCCGCCGCCGCGAGTGCCATCTCGCGATGCTGGTCGATCCAGCGTGGAGCGACCGCCACGATGTTCAGCCGCTCCTTGTCGAGCATCTCACGGAAGTCGGCATAGGCCGTGAGTGCCTTCGTTCTCTGCTGAGCCTCGCGCCGCCCCGCCTCGTGTTCATCGGCGACCGCAACGACTTGGCACTGCGGCACGTCGGCCCAGACGGTGTCGAGACCGTGCCCGTAGTTCCCTTTTCCCGTGCGACCGATGACTCCCACTCGCAGCTTGTCCGGCATGCTCCTGCTCCTTGATGAGGTTCGCTCGTCTGCGGTCTCTGATCCGGTTCGAGTCTATAGCTCGCGCGGCCTGACCTGAAGTGACCCAACCAGATCAGCTCGTGGTCGAACAACTTGGTCCTGCTCGGTTCATCACCAGCCCGACGCGCAAGTTTTGAAGTTGTGCTGTTTTGGATTTTCGCCCCAACGGGGCAGCTCTCAGTCAGCCCAGTGTTGTTCGGCGACACCGAAGATTTGAACTCCCGAATCGGTATGAACAAGCAGTCGTTTGGAATCCGCTCGGAACTTTCCGCGTCGCAACGAACCCCTGTCGGCTGCGTCGGGAATCGTCCAGATCTTGGGCTTCGAGGGCAGCTCCCACACGCGAAAGATTCAGCCCGAAGCCCAACCCGCCGCACCATCGTATTTCCGAATATTCCGATTCTGCCGAGGAGCGGTGAGGCGACAGAATCGGAAGTTGCGAGAAAGCCACATCGACTTCGGCGACTGGCAAAAATATGAGCTAGCTTCAACGGCATCGTCACCGTGAAGTGGCGGGCGGTGGCCGACAGCCGCGAAGGAATTGCTCGAACTCCCGTGCCAACGTGCGGTGGGCTCAATTGCCAATCCTCCGTTGTGGAGTTCGTTCTGTTTGAACTGAATCAAAAGTGAGTGACATCGTGAGTGACATCGAAACGAAATTGTTGAAGGACGTGCAGGCGATTCGCGAGATCGTGGCTCAACAGGGCCGGTTGTCCGTCGATGTCTTCGGACTCGATGTGACGAGCGACCTGTACGGCGCGGGGCTGACCTCGTTGGCCACGGTCGGGATCATGCTCGCGCTGGAAGACCGGTTCGACATCGAATTTCCCGAGTCGATGCTGAGTCGCAAGACCTTCAACAGCGTCGCCTCGATCTCGGAGGCCGTCTCACAACTCGCAACGTAGTAGCCTGTTGAACAACGTAGGGTAAGCCTCTGGCTTGCCCCTTTTTCAACTGCATTTACGGGCAAGCGAGACGCTTACCCTACGTTGTTCAACAGGCAGGTAGGCCGCGCAACGTCGTCGATGAATCTCACGCGGCACAAAGTCAGGAATTGGCTCAAAACAACTTCCCGAGTTCCCTTCTGGTTCCCTCCCCTCGGCGGGGAGGGTTAGGGAGGGGGGCCGAGTGTCAAATCGACTTGACCTTCCTCCCCCCACCCCGGCCCTCCCCGCCGAGGGGAGGGAGGAAAGGCCAAGAAATCGGGAAGTTATTTCGAGCCAGTTCCTAAGCGAAACGCCGATCGACCGCCCTCCCGGACACCCCACCGCTCCAGCCCACCCGCTTGACGCCCCCAAACCTCGACCGGCACCATTCGCGCCGAACGAGATTGGGCGTCAGCCGCCCCGCTCGGAAATTAATCTCCTGCCAGTTGGATGCGGCTGAGTTTCGCGTACTCGCCGTCGAGTTGCATCAGTTCGGCGTGGCTACCCGATTCGACAATGCGGCCTTGGTGCAGGACGTACAGGCGATCGGTTCGCTGGAGGGCACTGATGCGGTTCGAGACGAGGATCGTGGTGCGGCCCTGACCGGCGGTCGAGATCGCCTGTTGAATCTCATGTTCGGTTTCGGGATCGACGGCGGCGGTTGCGTCATCGAGTAACAAGATCGGCGGATCGAGCAGCAATGCGCGGGCGATCGCCAGACGTTGGCGCTGTCCGCCCGACAGGTTCGAGCCATGTTCGCCGATCATGCTGTCGTAGCCGGTCGGCAGTTCCGTAACGAACTCGTGCGCGGCCGCAAGCTTCGCGGCATCTTCGATTCGTTCCAATTCGGCACCGGGCTGACCGAACGCGATGTTCGCGGCGACGGTGTTGCTGAACAAAAAGCTCTCTTGAAAGACGATGCCGATGTTGCGACGCAGATCGTGAAGGTCCAGTTCGCGCACGTCGATGCCGTCCACGAGGACTCGTCCCGAGGTCGCGTCGTAAAACCGGGCGATCAAGTTGAGCAGCGCGGTCTTGCCCGCTCCGGTCTCACCCACGATCCCGATCGACTCGCCCGGCGCGATCTCCAGCGAGATGTCTTGCAGGACCGGTTGGCCCGCAGTGAACTCAAACGACACGTTGTCGAACGTCACCGCTCCGCGCGCCTGCGGGAGTCGTGTCGCATTGGGAAGGCTCTCAATTTCGATGTCGGCGTCGAGGACCGCGAAGACACGCTCGGCACCGGTCAAGCTGCTCTGGATGCTGCTGGCGATGTTGATGATCTGACCGACTTGATTGGCGAACTCGTGAATCAGATTCGCGAACACAAACAAGCCCGCGCCGAGTGGCAGTTCACCCCGAATAACCAGGACGCCGCCGTAGCCGATCACGATCATCTGATTGATCTGCGTCAGAAATCCCATCGTCGGTTGGTAGAGACTGAGCTTCCAGAAGATGTCGTATTTCTGGTCCTTCACGGCGAGATTCGCCGTGCGGAACCGCGCGATCTCATCGGCCTCCCGCGCGAAGCCTTTCACGACTTGAATCCCTTGCACGTTCTCGGACAGCCGCAGGATGAGCTTGTCGCCAAGTTCGCTGCTGCGTCGGTAGAGCGGACGGACGGACTTGGAAAACCAGACGGCTCCCACACAGAGCAGCGGCGACGCGACGACGCACGCCAACGCCAACGTCGCGTGGACCGACAGCATGTAAGCCAGATAAACCGCGAGCGACAAACTGACCGTGAGTACCTTCAAAATGACGCCATCGACGAACCCGCGCACGGCTTGAACATCACCCGCCACGCGGTTGATGAGCGAACTGCTGTCGTGCGCGTCGAAGAAGCGAAAGCTGAGTCGTTGAAGTTTGTCGTACACGTCGGTGCGGAGTTGGATCACGATCCGTTGGCTGAGGGCCGCGCCTGCCACCGCCGTGATGAACTTGAACGCCGCCTGCACGATGGCCACGGCCAGCACCAGTCCGGCGATGAACACGATCCGCGTCATCACGGTCCACTCGACAGGCGGTTGCCAGCCGAACGGCCAGTGTGGCGCGGGGCTGCCGGGTTGCAGCGACTCACGCAGTGCATCAATCCCGAGTCCGGCGAGACTCAGTCCCGACAAATTCAGCGCGACGAGCGTGAAGTTGAGCGTGACCACCAGCAAACATCGGCCGCGATAGCGCCAGCCCAAGCCCAACATGCGACGGACGAGTAACCAGCTCGACACGGCGCGATCGGCTTCCGTGGGTGAAGCAG
Source organism: Schlesneria sp. (assembly GCA_043721755.1). Lineage (GTDB taxonomy): Bacteria > Planctomycetota > Planctomycetia > Planctomycetales > Planctomycetaceae > Schlesneria. The sequence goes on along the minus strand of JAYSQC010000313.1, from coordinate 1,497 downwards.
CGGGCGGGGACGGTTCGGGTTTGGAAGCTGACACAGAGGGAAACACTTCGGCAGGAACGAGGCAATCATGGCGAGCGAGTCGGAGGATGAACGGCCACGCACAAGCGGTCAAGCAACGCAGATTGAAGTCGCAGCAACATCGCCTGATTGCATCTCGCCATTTCAGAAGCTACATGCGCTGTCTGACTCGTGAACGCACACACTTCGCTCGCGCGTCAGGCTTCTATTCCATCACTAAATCCTGCCGGAGCGTCCTTTCGTGGCTGAGACGTTTGATGTCGTGGTTCTCGGTGTCGGTGGCATGGGTTCGGCCGCGTGCTTGCATCTCGCACGCGGCGGGGCGCGCGTGTTGGGACTCGAACAGTTTTCGCTCGGTCATGATCGAGGCAGTTCGCACGGCGAGTCGCGGATCATTCGGCAAGCGTACTTCGAGCATCCCGATTACGTGCCGCTCTTGCTCCGCACCTACAACCACTGGCGCGACTTGGAGCGGGCGACGAACCAGACGCTCTTCCACCAGACGGGGCTGATTTTATCGGGGCGAGCTGACAGCGAGACGATCACCGGGGCCAGACTTTCGGCGACGTTGCACGGTCTGACATTGGAGTCGCTCAGTCCGGAAGCGGCTCACGCACGCTGGCCTGCGTTACACTTTCCGTTCGATCACGCGGTTGAGTTTGAACCGGCTGCCGGGACGCTGTTGGTCGAAGCGTGCGTGCAGGCTCACGTCGATGAGGCTCGCCGCCACGGAGCCGAGCTGCGCGACACTGAGACCGTGCGCGACTGGACCTCGAACGGGAACACGGTCGTCGTGCGAACGGACTCGAATGAGTACCACGCGAAGTCCTTGGTCATCACGGCGGGTGCGTGGGCTGGCCGGTGCGTGGCCGATCTCGGTGTCCCGCTGAACGTGCTGCGAAAGTTCGTCGCGTGGTTCCCGATTCGAGAGGGCGAGTACCGGGTCTCGCAGGGAACTCCCACGTACTTTTTCGAGCAACCGCACGGCACGTTCTATGGCTTCCCGAGTCTCGACGGCCAGACGATCAAAGTGGCCGAGCATTCCGGCGGCCAAGCCGTGACGGACCCTGCGACCGTCGATCGCGAACGGCACGAGTCCGACACCGAGCGACTGTCTGAGTTCGTCGCCGCTCATCTCACTGGGATCGAACCCGTTGTCGTGCGGCACTCGGTCTGTTTGTACACGGTCTCGCCCGATCAACACTTCATTGTCGATCTGCATCCGCGCTGGTCCAACGTCGCCGTCGCGTGCGGCTTCTCGGGCCACGGCTTCAAGTTCGCCCCGGTGATGGGCGAGGTACTGGCCGACTTGGTGCAACACGGTCGAACGTCGCAGCCCATTGGGTTCCTCGGACTGAACCGCTTCTCTCAAGGATCGTCGTCGCGCGGACAAGGTCGCATCGTTTAACCGCGTGGGCAACGCCCCGCGCGTCGTGCGACGAAACACGATTCCACGTCGCACGACGCGCGGGGCGTTGC
>JAYSQC010000312.1:0-1745 GCA_043721755.1 Schlesneria sp. | reverse complement strand
CCACGCGGTTAAACGAGGCAAGGGCCTCATTCTTGGCCGCGCGAAGTATATGAAGGATCATGCAACTCTCGTCCTTGCTCACGCTGCGGGTTGGTGTTGAGAGCGTTCACCCGACGATGAATCGTTCACCCACCGCTCACAGGAGGGAAGCAGGCAACTTCGTCGGTGGTGTTCAGCTTCATACTGTCAGTGGCGTAGTTGTTGTTGACTGCGACGAGCAATCGCGGGATGAGCGGTTCGAGTTTCGGATGCTGCTCGGCGAGCCGTCGTTTCAAATCGGCCACCATTTCACCGTCCGTCCAATCCAGTTCCACGACATCGCGTCCCGCCAAGTCGCGGGCTTTGGCGAAGAGCTTCACCGTGAGTGATTTCATGGCGTCGCCTCCGTGGGACGACGGACTTCGCACATCAAGGCCAGCACGTTTTGGTCGGGATCGCGGAAGAACGCCATCCACAGATCGTGATCGGGCATCGGCGCGACTAGACGCGGGGACGAGACGAACTCGACCCCCAGCCGCGTTAAGTCTTCAAACGTCGCGGTGATGTCAGCCACCTTGTAGTAGATGATCGACGCGGAATGATCGAGTTGAGCCGACTCCGGCAGTGACAACATCAACCGGACGCCACCGCACTCGACAAAGCCCATGCCGGGCAACTCGAACAGCAACGTCATGCCGAGCGTGTCGCGATAAAACGCCATCGCGCGCGGGACATCGCGCACCGTGATCGCGATCTGACCAATGCCGTCGAGGCTGACCATCTACGCTTTCCAAAAGTGAAGTCGAAGGCTAACAGCCCGTTGAAAAACGTAGGGTAAGCCTCTGGCTTGCCCCTTTATCAACTGCTTTCACGGGCAAGCGAGACGCTTACCCTACGTTTTTCAACAGGCTGCTAAGAATGAATGAGTGTTTGGAGCGCCGGCCCCCCGCACGAGGCCCATCAATGCACGCCGCTGGCCTGACGCGGACTCGTTGTGAGAACCAGTCGTGACACGTCACGGCGCGGTTGCGGCCGGAGCCGCCGCCGCTGGTGCATCGATGACCTCCAGCTTGTGGTTCTCCACGTCGTACTGATACTTCTTGCCGCCCGGCAGAACCGGCAACTGAATGTTGTTGGCCTTGACGATTTTCTCGAAGAACTCGTCGTAGTCTTTGGGGTAGCGACCTTCGGTCGCCTCGAACAGCCGCACGGCATGTTCGATGTGTGACTTGGAAATCTTTTCCAGCATCGGGCCGTATGCCGAAACGGGCGCCGTGATCATGTCGGTCGCGGCAATCTTGCTGTCGCTGACTTTTGCTCCGGCCTTCGGATCGAACTGGCCGATGTCCTGAGTCTTCTTCCCGACGATGCTGTTGGGAGACTTCTTCGTCTGTTCTTCCAGCGACTGCATCCCGCAGCCGGTCAGCGTGAGCAATATCAGCGTGGTGGCGAGGCGATTCATGGCGGGAGGCTTTCTGAAAACGTGGCTGGAGGGAAACCGTGGATTGAGCGTTCGCGGACGCGGTGCAAGTTGAGGAAGAAACGGGATTGGCTCGCCCGTGAGTCGCTTCCTGTTCGCATCGTCTTCGTGAACTCAACCCGCGCAACCAAAGGGTACTGGCGACGTGACATCTTGACCAGAATGCGGTGCGACTCGAACCGAGGTATACCTCTCGCGGCTGTGAGTGAGAGGTTTCTGAGCGGGGCGGCGTCAGCCCCCTGATTCTTTGAAAACGGGCTTACGCCCAAGAATCAGGGGGCTGACG
>JAYSQC010000311.1:0-12207 GCA_043721755.1 Schlesneria sp. | reverse complement strand
GCGATCCTCCAACCGTGTGAATCCAAACATTGCACGAGCGTGTCAAACGCATCCGGGGCGGTGTTTGAACCCGCATAACCGATGACCAAATCCGTCGGGTTTTGAAATTCGGCCGACGGCGTTCGCCATTCCTCGGCAGCCAAGCCATGACGCACAATCAGTGATTTAGCTCCATAACGATCTCGATAAGCCTGCTGCATCGTCTCACCCACGACGGCGATTCGTTCGGCGGATCGCAGCACGGTCGCGAATTGGCGAAGCAAGGCGTTGGTACTGAACCGATCATAATTGAGTTGCTGCGCCAGCAATTCGGGAGCATCCCAGACCAGCACTCGGAGCGGCACGTTGAGCTGGCTCGCAATGCTCACCGCCGCGAAAATGGTCGTCGGACAATCCAGAATCGCCCAGACAAAATCCGGACGGAATTGACGGCCAATCCGCACCGCTTCTTTCACGCCCCGTCCGACCTGACGACGAAACAGCGTTTGCATGCCAGCCGCCGCAATCAGTTCCCCGATGCGTCCGCCCACGGGACGATAGGCCGTTTCGTAACGCCGCATCGCACTTCCCACGAGCTTCGTCGCGCCGCCCCGGAAGCGTTCCAAGCTCAGATTCCGTGGAAGCACGCCAAAGAACCCCAATTCGATCTCCGGTGTCGCCGCGACGAGATCCCGAAGAATGATCTCACCAACACCAGCTTCGCCGGGCAGTGTTCCAGTCACGACGAATACGCGAGGGGACAAACTATTCAAGAAGGCCAACTGTATTTGAGGCTCAGACAAATCAAGCGGCTCTAACAAATCCCCTCGCCCCGGCTTGGGCACCGCCGCTTCGGTGGTCGGGAGAGGGCTAGGGTGAGGGGTCTTCGGCTCGGCAACGATCGAAGCCAGACATCACGATCCTCCAACACCAACCCGAAGCGTGAGCGTGGACGCGGCTTCGTTTGCCATCCTCGCTCACGCTTCGGGTTGGTGTGATGAGACGGGGCATTGTGCCGCTCAACTCACCGCGCGAGTTCGGCCAGCAGCTTCTCTTTCACGGTGGCGGGGTCGGCTCCCTTCACCGTCTTCATCACCTGGCCGATCAGCGCACCGATCGCCTTCTCGTTGCCGCCTTTGAAGTCGGCAATGGCCTTCGCGCTGCGAGCCAATACCGTCGCGATGGCCGCGTCGATGGCTCCGGTGTCCTCGACGATGGCCAAGCCTTTCTCGGCGATGATCTCGTCGATGCGTGAAACCGTCTGAGATAACGAAATGTGGTGTTGAACGTGTATTTGATGGACTTGTCCGGGTGCCGCTGGCGGCTGCTCTGAGCCGCCAGCGCTTTCGTCAGACGCACTCGATTCATCAGCCTCAGCCAGCAGCGTGCTGAAGACATCGCGAGCCGACTTGATCGTGATCTGCTTCGCGTTGATGCGGCTCAGCAGTGCGGACAGGATCGGCGGTTGGATGGCGAACTGCGTGATCGTCTGTCCGCGCGGGTTCATCTCGCGCAGGACATCCTGAGTGATCCAGTTGGCCGCTTGTTTGCCGTCGCCGCACGATTGGGCGACCTCTTCAAAGTAATCGGCCATCGCGCGGCCTTGGTCGATCAAGACGCTGGCGTCATACGGCGTGAGGCCGAACTGAGTCTGAAAGCGATCTCGCCGTGAGGCGGGTGGCTCACACATACTGCTCCGGATCGACTCCAGCTTCGCGTCGCTGATGATGACCGGGACGAGATCGGGATCGGGGAAGTAACGGTAGTCAGCCGCCTCTTCCTTCTCACGCAGGATGTACGTCGTCCCACTGTTCGGGTTGAAGCCGCGAGTCGCTTTGTGGCCACCCTTGGCTCCCATCCGGATGCCGGTCTTTTGAAACTCGTCCCACTGGCGAGCCACTTCAAATTCGATCGCCTGCTCGGTGAAGCGGAAGCTGTTGAGGTTCTTCACCTCGACGATGGGAGTTGGAATCTTCGAGCCGTCCGGTTGATGGACGTGCAGGTTGACGTTGGCATCGCACCGCAGGCTCCCCTCCTGCATGTTGCAGTCGGAGACTTCGAGGTACGTGAGGAGCAGCTTCAACTCTTCGAGGAACCGCTTCGCCTCGGCTGCTGAACGGAGGTCCGGTTCGGTGACGATCTCGACCAGCGGTGTCCCGGCTCGGTTGAGATCGACCTGGCTGTCGCGCCCCTTCCCCGATTCGTCGTGCATGTTCTTGCCGGCGTCCTCTTCCATGTGAGCACGCAGGATCCGAACGCGCCGGGTGTAAGACGAGGAATGGGACGAAGGGGACTCATGGGACGGATGCGATAACGGACTGGAAGCCGGAGAGTTTGTCTCTTCACTTCTGACTTCTGACTTCTGACTTCTGACTTCCTGTCCTTCGACCACCACATCGACCACCACATCGACCCAGCCGTCGTGGCTGAACGGCAGATCGAACTGACTGATCTGATAGCCCTTGGGCAGGTCGGGATAGAAGTACTGCTTGCGGTCCCACTTGGTGAAGCGGGCGATCTCGCAGTTCAGCCCCAGCGCCGTCTTCACCGCGAGTTCAAACCCATGAGCGTTCAGCACCGGCAACGCGCCGGGCAGGCCGAGGCAAACGGGACACGTCTGCACGTTCGGCTGGTCGGGATTGAAGGCGGTCGAACAGCCGCAAAAAATCTTGGTCAAAGTCTGAAGCTGAACGTGGACTTCCAGACCGATGATGATGTCGTAGGGCATGGGGTTCTCGGGAAGTGTTGAACCACGAAATACACGAAAAAGAAAGACAAGTAGCTGAAGGCAAGACGGCATTGGTCATGTAAGGATGAAAGTCAGTGGCAACCAACATCTCGAATCAGGTGAGCCGGACGGAGTAAGCCCGGCCTATTCGATTCGGTGCGAAGAGTCCGAGGGCTTACGCCACCCGGCTCACTGGAACGTCTCTCTCTTCACTCTTTCCCTTTCGTGTGTTTCGTGGTTCAACACTCTTGGATTGGAGGTTGTCGGACGTGCCAGTCGGTTTGGCGTTCAAACATTCTGGCGGCACGGAGGAGCTTCTCTTCTTCAAACGGAGCGGCTTGAAGTTGGAGGCCGATGGGGAGGCCCGTCGCGGTGAAGCCGCAGGGGATCGAAATGCCCGGTAGGCCCGCGAGGTTGGCGCTGATGGTGTAGATGTCGCCGAGATACATCGACAACGGGTCGCTCGATTTTTCGCCGAGCTTGTATGCGGGAGTCGGTGTGACCGGCCCGGCGATCACGTCCACATTGGCCAGCGCGGCGTCGAAGTCTTGGCGGATCAGGCGTCTCACCTTGAGAGCCTTCGTGTAGTACTGGTCCGCGTAACCGGCGGAGAGGGCGAAGACGCCGAGCATGATCCGGCGCTTCACTTCGTCGCCAAAGCCCTCGCCGCGACTCGCTTCATACATTTCGATGAGGCTGCCAAATTGAGCGGCCCGGTGCCCGTAATGGACTCCGTCGTAGCGCGACAGGTTGCTCGAAGCTTCCGACGTGGCGATCAGGTAGTAAGTCGCGATGGCATACTTGGAATGAGGGAGATGCACGTCCTTCAACTCCGCGCCGAGCGACTTGTAGACGGCGAGGGCTGCTCGCACCGACTGCTCGATCTCCGGGTCGAGACCCTCGGCAAAGTGCTCGACGGGGACGCCGATCTTGAGTCCTGCCAGCGGTTGATCGACCGAAGCGGTGTAACTCGGAACGGGGGCGTTCACGCTGGTGGAGTCGCGCGGATCGTGGCCAGCAATCGCTTCGAGCAGCATCGCCGCGCCGGTGACATCCGTCGCGAAGGGGCCGATCTGATCGAGGGAACTCGCATAAGCAATCAGCCCGTAGCGCGAGACACGTCCATACGTTGGCTTCAGCCCCACAATGCCGCACAGTCCCGCAGGCTGTCGGATCGAACCGCCGGTATCACTGCCGAGTGCCAACGGGGCCATGCGTGCCGCGACCGCCGCCGCCGATCCGCTGCTCGACCCACCTGGAATGCGATCTGTATCCCACGGGTTGCGAGTCGGCCCGAAGGCGGAGTTTTCACCGGACGATCCCATCGCGAACTCGTCCATGTTCGTGCGACCGATCAACACCGCATCGGCTTGTTTGAGCTTCGTGACCGCTCCCGAGTCATACGGCGCGACAAAGTTCTTCAACATCTTGCTGCCGCACGTCGCCGGTTGGCCTTCCGCACACATCACGTCCTTCACCGCGACCGGCACGCCCGCGAGCGATCCCACGGATTGGCCCGCCGCGCGCTTCGCATCGACTCCCTCCGCCTGCCGCATCGCGCCGTCACGGTCCACATGCAGAAACGCGCCGATCTTTGAGTCGCGACTGGCGATGGCATCAAGGTACGCCGCAGTGACATCGATACTGTGAAGTTCCCTCGACGCGAGCTTGGCTACGAGGTCACTGAAAGGAAGCCCGGAAATGTGCGACGCCACAGAAAACCTTTGCCCGATGAAACGGTGGTTGAATCAGCCATCACGCAGAGTCGCGATGGCCAAGTTGGGGCGGCATCTTATCTGCGGCCTCGACTTGTTTCATCTGTGGCACGCGACCGCTCGCACCCTGATTTTGCAGAGCGTGATTCGCAAACCATGAGCGACAAAATTGTGGAAGAACTGGGTCTGTCGCGTGCGGACGCGACTCAGCTGGGTGAGTCGTCACACACCTGCATCAATGATCGCCGGGACGAGGAAGCATTGACCGTCGGAGCGCGGAGCGTTGCTGAGAGCCGCCGCTCGGGGGAGAGATGCTACGACAGTGTCAGCTCGCAGGACGTTGGAGAGTTCGACGGCATGGACCATCGGTTCCACGTTTGTCGTGTCGATCTCGTTCAGAACATCGACGTAGCCCAAGATGGCGGTCAGGTCTGAGGTGAGTGACGCGACTTCTGCATCCGAGACTCTGAGTCGGGCGAGTGACGCCACTTTGCGAACATCATCGGGAGTCAGTTGCATGGCACCACCAATGGAAATGCCCGGCTTTGTCCAAGCCGGGCGTTGCACACTCTACTAGAAAACTCGCCGCCGCACGGCTCACGCCTCACGCCGTCGGAACTTTATCCACGGTGAACGGCTTGCGTACGACACGCTTCACAACCAAACCGCCGCGGATGCACTTGGCACAGACGCGGACCTTGGTGGATGTTTCGCCGGTTTGCATCCGGAGGGATTGCAGGTTCGGGCGGAACCAGCGTTTGGTGATACCGGTCGTCTTGCGACCGTTACCGCCAAGGTACTTCGCCTTACCGCGTTCGACCTTCGAGTTACCTCGAACCGGCTTCTTTCCACAAATTGAACACTGAGCACCCATCGCGTCACCTTTTAATCTCGGCGGTCGAGAGTCGCCGAAAACGGCGTCGCGACCTTGAACTCCAATGAAACCACATCCTTGCGGGGGGCGGGAGTATAGCGGCGACGCCTTCCGATGCAAGCGGGCCGAGTGTTCTCTCGAAGTCCGGCTTTTCCTAAAGCCGGACTTCACTTCAGGGGAACGTCGTCACTGCGGGAAGTCCGGATAACAAAGTGATACTCCACGCGGTTAAACGAGGCAATGACCTCATTCATGGCCGCACGAAGTCTAAGCCGGACTTCAGGAGTGTCGATCTCAAAACTTGTCATGCTAGGTGAGAAGCCGATTGCATCAGGGCTGTGGATGAGTTTCGCGGTTCAAAAGAGTTGGGGTGTCCGATGCGTGGCGCGGGTCGCGGAAGGCGGACCTGTTGGAACTGCTGGAGCGGCGACAAACGAGAAGTTGCCGTCGTCGGTGGCACTCGACGAATTGTTCATGGAATCACCGATCAACTGCCGTAATAATGCTCAGCCGTTGGTCAGAACGGATTTCCGGCCTATCCCGCCTGTTGTGGCATTCGGTTGCATGGAAACTGGATGCTCCTCATCTGGACGACTCCGCTCGCAGACATGTCTCGCACGGACCAACCCCCTCTCCGCTCCGCCGCACACCGGCTGAATCTGTTTGATGATCTTTGGGCAATGTCCGAAGGCAGACACTTCGTGCGCGGTGGAATGCCGATTTCATCACGGTCGCTGGCTCACTTGTCGCGGCCGCTGGCTTGCGCTGCGCGGCTCCTTGCTCACGCTGTGGGTTGGTGTTGCGGGCGACAATTGCCAGCCGCTCGTGTTTGCGGCGATACCTTGTGCCAAGTACGGATGCCGATCACTGGTCTCGTTCGAGTTGCAGGTGCCAACCCATGCGGATTCTGAAAATCCTCGCGCTGCGAGGCCCCAACATTTGGTCGCGGCACACGGTGCTGGAAGCGTGGGTCGAGCTAGGCCCGCTCAAGGACTCGTCGTCGGCGACGTTTCCCGGCTTCAACGACCGCCTGATGGCGTGGCTACCGTCGATGATCGAACACCGATGCAGCGTCGGGGAACGAGGCGGATTCTTTCAGCGGCTTCGCTGGGGAACGTATCTCGCCCACATCTTGGAACACACGACTCTCGAACTGGAAACGTTGTCGGGAACGCCGGTCGGTTACGGGCGGGCGCGGGAGACTTCTCAGGAGGGACTGTTCAAGGTTGCCATCCGCTACCAAGAAGAGACGCTTGGACGGGCGTGCCTCGAAACGGCTCATGAGCTGTTGATGGCGGCCGTGTTCGACTTGCCGTTCGAGATTGAGGGAAATCTGAAGCGGCTGCGTGAGCTGGCGGATCGCGTCTGCCTCGGCCCCAGCACGATGGCGATTGTGGATGCGGCGCGAAACCGCAACATCCCGGTGCGACGTTTGAACGCCCGCAGTCTCGTGCAGCTCGGGCAGGGGGTGAGGCAGCGTCGCATCTGGACCGCCGAGACGGACAACACGAGTGCGATCGCCGAGTCGATCGCTCAGGACAAGGATCTCACCAAGACGTTGTTGCGGTCGGCAGGCATTCCGGTTCCGGAAGGACGCGAAGTCGAAAGCCCCGAAGATGCTTGGGAGGCGGCCAAGGAACTCGAAGGCTCCGTGGTCATCAAGCCGACAGATGGCAATCACGGGCGTGGCGTCTTCATGGACTTGACCAACGAACAGCAGATCAAGACGGCGTATTTGGCCGCGATTAAGGAGGGATCGGGTGTTCTGGTCGAGCGATTCGCACCCGGTTCTGAACACCGGCTCCTCGTGGTTGGCGGAAAACTGGTCGCGGCGGCACGCGGCGATGCGACAGAAATGATCGGCGATGGACAACACACCATCGCCGAACTCTTGGAGTCGCAGATCAATGCCGATCCGCGACGCGGAGAGGACGAAAACTGCCTGCTGGGCAAAGTGAAAATCGATGCGCTGCTGACGGTGGAACTGGAGCGGCAGGGATATACGCCGGTGTCGGTTCCCGCCATCGGAGTGCGCGTGACAATCCGACGCCACGACGTGCCAACGATCGACGTGACTGATAGCGTGCATCCGTCGATCGCCGAACATGCCGTCCAAGCGGCCCTGGTGATTGGGTTGGATATCGCGGGATTGGATCTCGTCGTGGAAGACATCGGTCGCCCTCTGGAAGAACAGCGAGGCGTGATCGTCGAGGTCAACGCCGGTCCCGGTTTGTTGATGCACTTGAAGCCAAGCGCCGGTAAGCCGCGTCCCGTGGGTGAGGCGATCTTGGCGACACTGTTCCCCAACCCGGAAGACAATGGCCGCATCCCGGTCGTTTCCATCACCGGAACCAACGGTAAAACGACCTGCACACGAATGGTCACGTCAATCCTCAAGGCGGCGGGCCATTACGTTGGGGCGACGTGCAGCGACGGCGTCACGATTGATGGTCGCGTCATCGACCAAGGGGACTGCGCCGGACCACGCAGCGCGAAGAATGTCTTGCTCAACCCGCTGGTCACGGCGGCGGTGTTAGAAGCGGCACGCGGCGGCATCCTGCGCGAGGGACTCGGCGTCGATAAGTGCGACGTGGCGATCGTCACCAACATTGGTGAGGGCGATCATCTCGGCAAGTCGTTCATTGACTCACCGGAAGACATGTTCAAGGTGAAGCGGACTCCGGTCGATGTCGTGCTGCCGACGGGGATGGCCGTGCTCAATGCTACCGATCCGCTCGTGGCCAAGATGGCGGAGCTTTCGGCCGGCGGCGTGACGTTTTTCGCTCGCGACCCCGACCACCCCGTGATTCAACAGCACCGCTCCTCCGGCCTGAGAACCGTCGTCGTGCGTGATCGCAAGGTCATGCTGTGCGAGGGAACTCTCGAAACAATGCTGGTCTCCATCGACGATCTGCCGTGTACGCACGCGGGGCGAGTCGGCTTTCAAATCGAGAACATTCTGGCAGCGGCGGCAGCGGGTTGGGGATTGAAGATTGATCCAACTCACATTGCGACCGGGCTTCAAGCGTTCCAAGGGAACCTGTTCGACAACCCGGCGCGGTTCAACGTGTTGGAGTCAGCCGACCGAACGCTCGTTGTCACGGACGGTCGCAACCCGTCGGCTCTGGCCGCGCTGATCGAAGCGATCGACAATTTTCCGCACGAACGCCGCACGGTGGTCTACTCGGCCGAGGAAGACCGACGCGATCAGGACATCTCCAAACAGGGCGTGCTGTTGGGGCGAGCGTTCGATCGGGCGATCTTGTGTGAGATTGAGAGCGGCGTCGATCGGCCGGTCGGCGACGTGACAAAAATTCTGCGGGCCGGAATTGAAGCGGCCGGTGTTGAGGGAGCGGTTCGGATTCAAAAGATTGACGAAATCCGAGACTGGACCGCCGCCGTCGATACCGCGTGGGGAGAACTCGGCCGCGGCGAGATGTTGGTGATTCAAACGTGCTCGGTGCCGAAGACCGTGCGAAAACTGCAATCGTTGTTGGGACTGGAACCGCCGGAGTCGGCGGGGAGCTGAAGGTCGTAGGGTAAGCGTCTCGCTTGCCCGTCCTTTTCATCGAGAAGCAGAGAACACAGAGCGCAGAGAGAAATTGAGAAGCCGTCAGAAAACGGGCAAGCGAGACGCTTACCCTACGGTGGCACGGCGATTGCGACGACTCGAAAACTTTCAGTGGGTCCACAAACGTGGGCCGTGAGAAATAAAAGGACTGCCTCGAAGGACTCCCCCTGGTGGAGGTGCTCGCAGGACGAGGTTGGTAACTGAAAAGTTGCCAGCCAAGAGCAGCGACAGCCGAATGGCCTGTCGGAGTCAGCTCGGGCGGTTGAGAACAGGAAACGAAGGACAAGTTCATTATGGACATGGGCACGACGCGAGCTTTGCGTGGTCCAAACATTTGGTCGCAATCGACAGTTCTTGAAACGACTGTCGATCTCTCGCGACATCTTCAACTGTCTGCGAACGATGTCGATGTCGTTCGAGGTCGAGCGGGGCGAATGCTCGCCGGAGTCGTTGCTCCTTTGCCGTCCAGCGTTCATGCGGGGGCCAGCCACTCGCCGCGACTCATTTTGTCCGAGCTGCTCGTGCGAACGGCGCTCGAACTTCAGACTCAAGCCGGTTCGCCGGTAAATCTCGGTCGCGTCGCCGAGACCAAGGAGCCGGGCCAATACAAATGCGTCGTTCAGTACCGCGAAGAGCCGGTCGGGCGTTTGGCTTTGGAAGTGGCCACCAACTTGGTGCGAGCGGCCATCGACGATCTCCCCTTCAATGTCGTCGCCAAGCTCGCCGAAATTCGCAGCTTGGATCAGCAGATTCGTCTCGGCCCCAGCACCGGCTCGATCGTTCGAGCAGCTCTCGCTCGCGGCATCCCGGCGCGCCGTCTGAATGATCGCAGTTTGGTGCAACTTGGATACGGTTCTCGCCAGCATCGCATTCTCGCCGCTGAGACCGACAAGACCTCGGCCGTCGCCGAGTCGATCGTTCAAGACAAGGAACTGACAAAGAACTTGCTCGCCGCGATTGGCGTCCCGGTTCCGAAGGGACGTCCGATTACCAGCGGCGAGGATGCGTGGGAGGCCGCTCAGGAAATCGGCGTCCCGGTCGTCATCAAGCCACAGGACGGAAATCAGGGGCGCGGTGTCGCCGTGAACCTGAACACCCGCGAACAAGTCCTCGCCGCCTATGCCGCCGCGATCGAAGAGGGAAGCGAGATCATCTGTGAAAAGTTCGCTCACGGTGCGGACTATCGACTGCTGGTGATCGGCTACAAATTGGTCGCGGCCGCTCGACGTGAGCCGCCCCAAGTGACGGGCGACGGACGGAACTCGATCACGCAGCTTGTTGAAGAAGCGAACAAAGACCCGCGTCGCGGCGAAGACCACGCGACCTCGCTCAGTAAGTTTCGACTCGACGAAATCGCCAAGGGCGTACTCGCCGAACAGGGACTGACGATCGACTCGGTCCCCGCCGCCGGGCAGGTCGTATTGATCCGCCGCAACGCAAACCTGAGTACGGGCGGTTCGGCAACTGATGTGACGGACCTCGTTCATCCCGAAGTGGCCGCTCGCGTTGTCGAAGGTGTGCGGATGGTGGGCCTCGACATCGCGGGAGTCGATGTGGTCGCGATGGACATCAGCCGGCCGCTCGAACAGCAGGGAGGTGTGATCGTCGAAATCAACGCCGCCCCCGGCCTGCGAATGCACCTCGAACCGTCTTATGGCAAAGGCCGTCCGGTTGGCGAAGCGATCGTCGGCACGATGTTCAACGAAACGGATGACGGTCGTATTCCGACGGTCTCCGTCACCGGAACGAACGGCAAAACGACGACGACTCGGCTGATCGCCCACTTGCTTCGCTGCACGGGCAAGCGAGTCGGCATGACCTGCACCGACGGGGTGTACATCAACGACCGTCGCATCGACACGGGGGATTGCAGCGGGCCGAAGAGTGCTCGCACCGTGTTGGCGAATCCGGTGGTTGAAGCTGCCGTGTTGGAGACCGCTCGCGGTGGAATCCTGCGGGAGGGCTTGGGCTTCGATCTCTGCAACACCGCTGTCGTGACGAACATTGCCGACGGCGACCATCTTGGCATGAACGGCATCGACACGCCGGAACAGCTTGCCCGCGTGAAGCGTGTCACGGTGGAAGCGGTCGCGCCGCATGGCTACGCGGTTCTGAATGCCGAAGACCCGCTCACCGCCGCGATGGCTGATTACTGTCCCGGCAAAGTCCTCTTCTTCGCGAAGACGCCCGATCACCCGGTCCTCGCCGCCCATCGAGCCAAGGGGGGCAAGGTGGTCTATGTGCAGAACAACTGCATCATGGCGGCGGAAGGCTCGTGGGACGCTCGCATCGCGTTGCTCGACGCCGTGCCGCTGACGTTTGGCGGACTGATCGGCTTTCAAGTCGAGAACGTCATGGCTGCGGCTGCCGCCGGTTGGACGCTCGGCGTTCCCTTCGAGATGATTCGTCACGCCCTCGAAACATTCGTCAACGACCCTCAGAAAGTTCCCGCCCGATTCAACGTCGTGCAGTTCCGTGGTTCGACGATCGTGATCGACTACGGGCACAACTCAGCGGCGCTGATCGCTCTCTGCGAGGCCTTCGACCGGATGCCTCACGAACGCCGCGTCATCATGTACACCGCCGCCGGCGACCGTCGCGACGAAGACATCATTCAGCAGGGCGAGCTGATCGCCAACGGCTTCGATGAGATGGTGATCTACGAGGATCAATGCACGCGCGGCCGGGCTGATGGTGAAGTGATCCGCCTCATGCGACAGGGTCTCGAACGCGGCCAACGCCTCTTGCCCGAGAACATTCACGAGACACGCGGCGAGATGCTGGCGATCGAACTGACGCTGCGAAAGATGCGTCAGGGAGACCTCGTCCTGATCCAGGCCGATCAAGTCGAAGAGGCGATCCAATTCGTGCAGCAGATGCTTCCGAAGCTGGCCGCAGAACACTTGGTCCCCACTCGATAGTCGCTTAGCCGGGATGATTTATGAGGAACCACGGAACACCCAGCGCGGCTTCACTTCGTTCAGCCGCAACCCAAGTCTGACTCTTGGGCGTGAGCCCTCTTGTCTGTTTCTGAGCGGGGTGGCGTCAGCCCCCCGGTTCTTCGGGCGTCAGCCCTTCTTCGGTGGCAGGGAACTTCCAGAACCGGAGGGCTGACGCCACCCCGCTCAGAAACAGACAAGAGGGCTAACGCCCAAGAATCACACTTGGGTTGCGGCGGAACGAAGTGAAGCCGCGCCGTGTCTTTATGGCTTGGCACTTTCCCAAAGGTTCTTCAGCCGCACGACGGCTCCCGCTTGAGCTTTGCTGTCTTCGGCCGCTTGAATGAGGGCGAAGATCTCCAAGGTCTCGGCGGGACTGACCGGTGGCGGGCCGCCTTTGA